>JAUXWC010000115.1 GCA_030685025.1 Rhodoferax sp. | reverse complement strand
GTCCCGGCGTGCGGGGTTTGGACAGATTCTCTTGATGAACATAGGTGTGCGTGGCCACCAGGCGCAGCACCACGCGCAGCATCTTGGCAACCTTCTTCCCCAGCAGCAGCGCCGGCAACAACGGCTTCAGCGCGGTGTGCAACTAGGCATGGTTGATGCGAACCGATTGCGGCAGATCAGCGTCGTCACGAGCGCACAGGGCGGTCAAAGCCTGCAAGTTGTCGCACAGCACCTTGGCAGCCACATCTTGGACTACCGCCTGTTGCGACAAGCCCGAGACGTGCTCCAGATTGAGCCGATGCTTGAGCCGCTTGAAAGCCTCCTCGATGCGCCAGCGCTGGTGGTACAGGTCAGCGAAGGAGGCGGCCGGGAAACGCACCACATCGAACAGGTTGGTCATCAAAACACGCACCTGGCCATTGGGTGCTCGACTGAAACGCGCTTTGGGCGGTGGTCTACCCGGGCGTCACGACCCGATTTCCATGCGCCAGCCCAGCCCCGCATCGGTACCGGCCAGCGGCTTGTATTCACAGCCAACCCAGCCGTCGTAGCCAATAGCGTCGATGTGTTGGAACAGCCACGCGTAGTTGATCTCGCCGGTGCCCGGTTCATGGCGACCGGGGTTGTCCGCCACCTGAATGTGGCCGATGCGCGAGAGGTGCCGGCGCAGCGTGTTGGCCAGTTCGCCTTCCATGCGCTGCGCGTGGTACACGTCGTACTGGATGCGCAGATTGTCGCTGCCCACCTCGTCAAGAATGGTCAACGCCTGCGCCGTGCGGTTCAAGAAGAAGCCCGGTATGTCATAGGTGTTGATGGGTTCGATCAGCAACCTAATACCGGCGGTCTGCAGCCGCGCGGCGGCGTGGCGCAGGTTGCCGATGAGGGTGTGATGTACCTCAGCCGAGTCGGCGCCCGGTGGCACGATGCCGGCCAGACAATTGACCTGCGGACAGGCTAAGACCGTGGCGTAACGCATGGCTTGTTCAACCCCGTCCTGGAACTCCGCCACGCGTTGCGGATGGCAGGCAATGCCGCGTTCGCCCGCCTCCCAATTGCCCGCTGGCAGGTTCAGCAGTACCTGGCGCAAACCGTTGGTGCGCAAGGCCTGCGCCAGCTCGTCCGTGCTGTGCGCATAGGGGAACTGGCACTCCACCGCCTCAAAGCCTGCCGCCCTGGCGGCGGCGAAGCGCTGCATGAACGGCAGCTCTGCAAACAGCATCGACAGGTTGGCGGCGAATCGAGGCATAACCTATTCAGTTGGGGTCAGAGCACGTCGCTGCGCGAGTGGTCTGACCCACAATGTCTCAACAGGTCGCTGAGCGCGCGCGCGATCACCTTGGTGGCGCGGCGCAGGTCTTCCAGGTCCAGCCGTTCGTCGGCGCGCTTGGCGTGCGACTCCAGCACGGTGCGTGGCCCGGCGCCATAGATCACACCGGGAATGCCGGCCTCGCAGAACAGCCGCACGTCGGTGTAGAGCGGCGTGCCCAGCGCAGGGATCGGCTCGCCAAACACTGCTTGCCCGTGCTTCTGGATCGCGTCGACCAGCGGCTGGTTGCCGGGCAAAGGGCGCAGCGCTTTGGCCAACAACAAGCGATGGATGTCCACCGTGATGCCGGGCTTCTGCGCGGCGGCCTCGGCGATAAGCTGGCGCAGGCTAACCTCCACCTCGGTCGGGTTCTCCTCGGGGATCATGCGGCGGTCGAGCTTGAAGGTGACGCGGCCTGGAACCACATTGGTGTTGGTGCCGCCCTCGACCAGGCCAACGTTCAGGTAAGGGTGCGTGATGCCCTCCACCTGCGAGCGCACCTGTTTGTACAGTGTGTTCTGCGCGTACAGCGTGTTCAGGATGTGCACCGCCGCCTGCAAGGCATCGACGCCCGAATCGGGAATGGCAGCGTGGGCCATTTTGCCGTGCACGGTGACTTGCATTTGCAGGCAACCGTTGTGGGCGGTGATGACCTGGTAGCTGAAGCCCGCCGCGATCATCAGGTCCGGGTGGATCACCTTGTGCTTGAGCAGCCAGCCGGGTCCGAGCTCGCCGCCAAATTCTTCGTCGTAGGTGAACAGCAACTCCACGCAGCCCGCCGTGGGCTTGGCCACCGCTTCCAGGGCGCGCACGGCAAAAGCGTAGGTGGAGAAGTCGCACTTGCTCACCGCTGACGCACGGCCAAAGATTTGGCCGTTTTGGATCTCGCCACCATAGGGGTCATGGGTCCAGCCCTCGCCGGGTGGCACGACATCGCCATGCGCGTTGAGCAGCACCGTCTTGCCCGGCCCATAGGGGCGGCGCACCAGCAGGTTGGTGATGCTTTGCAACCCAGCCGCGCGCACTTCGGCCTCGGGCACGGGGTGCTTCTCGGCCGGCAGGCCCATCGCCTGTAGCAGTTCAGCCGCGCGTTCGGCGTGGGGGGCGTTGTTGCCGGGCGGGGTGTCGGTGGGCACCTGGATCAGCGCCTGCAAAAAGCGCACCTGTTCGTCAAAGTGGCTGTCGATCCAGGCGTCGAGTTGTTGGTAGGTGTTCATGGAAATTCGTCTATCTAAAGAGGTCAGTACTCGGCGGCGAGCTGGTCAAGCAGTTGCGCGAAGGCGTCCACCGCCAACTGCATGTCGTCGCTGGTGGTCGATTCAAGGGGGTTGTGGCTGATGCCGGCGTTTTGCCCGCGCACGAACAGCATGGCTTGTGGCAGCAGCTCGTGCAGCTTCATCGCGTCGTGGCCGGCGCCACTGGGCATGCAGTGCAGTGGCACACCCAGCGTGGCAACGGCGCGCTCCCAGCGCTGCTGCCAGGCCGGCGCGCTGGGTGCGGCGGCGGCGCGCATCGTTTGCTCCAGCGTGTAACGGGCCTGGCGCCGCTCGGCAATCTCGGCCAGCGCGGCCAGGACATCGGCCACCATGGCGTCGCGCTGCGCGTCGTTGGGGGCGCGCAGGTCCAGCGTGAACTGGCAGCGCCCGGGCACCACGTTGGTTGAACCGTTGGGCACCATCAACTGGCCCACGGTGGCCACCGAGTCGCCATCCTGCGCGGCGCGGCGCTCGGCGGCCAGGATCAGCTCGGCCACGGCCGCCGCCGCGTCGCTGCGGCGGTCCATCGGCGTGGTGCCGGCATGGCAAGCCGTGCCGATCACGTCGCCAAGGTAACGCACGCCGCCATTGATGGAGGTCACCACGCCCAGCGGCAAGTCCAGTTCGTTAAGAACCGGGCCCTGCTCGATGTGCACCTCCACAAAGCCCAGGTAGTCGGCCGGGTCACGTTGCAGCCCGGCGATATCGGCCGGGTTCAGGCCCGCATGCGCCATGGCCTGGCGCATGCTGATGCCATCGGTGTCAAGCTGATCGAGCCAGCGCGGATCGAACTGCCCAACCAGTGCGCCCGAGCCCAGAAAAGTGGCCTTGAAGCGCTGGCCTTCTTCCTCGGCAAAGGCCACCAGCTCCAGGTGAAACGGCAGCCGCCGGCCCTGGGCGTGCAAGGCCCGAACGCAGGCCAGGGGCACGAAAATGCCCAGACGCCCGTCATACTTGCCGGCGTTGCGCACGGTATCGAAATGCGAACCGGTCAGCAGCGTCTTGGCGTCCGGCTTGTCGGCGTCGTAGCGGCCAACCACATTGCCCACCGCGTCGATCACCACGTCATCGAAGCCGCAGGCACGCATCTGCGCCTGTAGGTAGGCGGCGCAGGCACGGTGCGCCTCGGTGAGATAAGTCACGGTAAGCTGCCCGCGCTCGCGGTAACCGGCGTCGCTGAACTGCGCCAGCTCCTCATGCCAGTCCCACACCAGATTGCCGGTGACCGGCTCGACGCCGAACTTGTCGTTCAGGCGCAGCTCAACGATGCGGTGGATGTTGCGCAAGCACTCCTGCAGCTCAAAGGCCGGGTGGCCGTGCAGGCGCCGCTCAAAGGTGTCGATGATCTGCTGCCTGGACAGGCCCGTGCCGCGTGGACCGCGCACCGCCAGGATGAAGGGAAAGCCGAACTTGGGCGTATAGCGCGCATTGAGGTCCTGAATCCGGGCGAACTCGGCGGGTGTGCAGTGTGTCAGCCCGGCGCGGTTCTGCTCGTGGCTGGACTCCGTGGTCAGCGTCTGGTCCACCATGGCTTTGCCGCCCAGCTCCGGGTGGGCGCGAATCAGCGCCAGTTGGGCGTCGCGGCCCGCTGCCGCCACAACACGGGCCATGGCGTGCTTGAGCTGCGCCAACGAGGCAAACGGCCGCTGGCCGAGGGCAGCCTGGGCGATCCAGGGCGAGTGCTCGTACAGGCCGTCGAGCATGTGCGCGGCCTGGTCGGCGGGTGCGCTGTTGAGTTGTTCAAGCGTAATAGCCATGATCTAGCTCCCGAAGGGATGGGTGGCCTTCCAGTGCCGGGCGATGTCGAGGCGGCGGCACACCCAGACGCGCTCGTGGCTTTGGATGTGGTCCAGAAAACGCTGCAGCGCCACGATGCGCCCGGGCCGGCCCAGCAGGCGGCAGTGCATGCCAATGCTCATCATGCGTGGCGTCTCAATGCCCTCGGCGTACAGCGCATCGAAGCTGTCTTTCAGGTATTGGTAAAACGGATCGGCGTGCGAGTAGCCCTGCGGCAGCGCAAAACGCATGTCGTTGCAGTCCAGCGTGTAGGGCACGATCAGTTGCGGCACTACAGCGCCATCGGTCTTGCGGACCTTCATCCAGAACGGCAGGTCGTCGCCGTAGTAGTCGCTGTCGTACTCGAAACCACCGTAGTCGGCCACCAGGCGGCGCGTGTTGGGGCTGTCGCGCCCGGTGTACCAGCCCAGGGGACGGCTGCCGGTGAGGCGAGTGATGGCCTCCATACCAAGGCGCATGTGTTCGCGCTCGGTGGCTTCATCCACGTTCTGGTAGCTGATCCAGCGCCAGCCGTGGCAAGCGATCTCGTGGCCCAGTTCGCCCAAGGCCGCGGTCAGTTCCGGGTGGCGTTGAAGGGCCATGCCGACGCCAAACACCGTCAGCGGCAGGGCGCGCTTCTCGAACTCGCGCAGGATGCGCCATACGCCGGCGCGTGAGCCGAATTCGTAGATGCTCTCCATGCTGAGGTGGCGCTCCGCGAAGCTTGGCGGGTTGGCCATCTCGGAGAGGAACTGTTCGGAGCCGGCGTCCCCATGCAGCACCGCGTTCTCGCCACCCTCTTCGTAGTTCAGCACAAACTGCACCGCGATGCGCGCCTGGCCGGGCCACTGGGCGTGGGGCGGCGTACGGCCATAACCAATCAGGTCACGCGGATAAGGAGCGGTGGAGTCGTAGGTCATGACAGGGCTGCGACAGCTAAGGAATCGTGGTGAAATGAGTGTATACACTTCTGCCCACCAGTCGGTCTGAAGCATTGCGGGGCAGAGCTTCAGCGCTGACCTCAAGCTCAACCGAATGCTGCCGCTTTTCCAAAATGATGACATCCGTGTTGCACTCACTTCGAGCCCGTTGGCGGGATCAGGCCGACGTGGCACTGCGTGCTGCGGCTGTCCCCCGGCCTGCGGCCTCCTCCTTGATGCCTCCGCACGCAGCACCCCATCGCCCCGATCTTGCGAGCGAGGTGGGTAGTCCATCAGAGCAGCCCCAACCATTTGCCCGCGAGGGCGGCGGGCTGGATGGCGCAGCTCAATCGAAGGAGGAGGCCGCAGGCCGGGGGACATTCGCGGAGCCATCCGGCCCACCGCCCACGGCTAGCACAGGTCAGGGCCGAGGTTCTTGGCTTGTGTCGCTTATCCCCTAAGGAATTCTCAATAACGAAGGAGATGTTATGGGCTTGAGCACACACGTCCTGGATACGATGCATGGCGTGCCGGCGGCCGGCATGGCGGTGGCGCTGTACGCCACCGACGGCGATGCCGCCACACTGGTCAAGCAGTTCATCTTGAATCAGGACGGGCGCAGCCCGGACGGGCCGCTGTTCGACAACGCCAGCCTCAAGCGCGGCAGCTACCGCCTGGTGTTCGACGTGGCGGGCTACTTCAAGGCGCGCCAGGTGAGCTTGCCCGAACCGAACTTCCTGAACCGCGTGAGCATCGACTTCGGCGTGGCGCAGCCCGAGCAGCACTACCACGTGCCGCTCTTGGTAAGTCCGTGGGCCTACTCAACCTACCGAGGCTCCTGATTGTGTCCCCAAGTCATCCCTGTCGTTGTTATCTTGCCTTGCCGTGTTGAAGCATGTTGAACGAACTCTGCACCCGCCTGGCCGCGCAGGACGCGGTGCTGGTGAGCATCGAGGCCACCCAGGGCTCGGTGCCACGCGGCGCCGGCGCGTGGATGGCGGTATTTGCCGACGGCGTGCTCAACACCATTGGCGGCGGGCATGTGGAGTTTCAGGCCATCGACGCGGCGCGCAAACGCCTGGCCGGATTGCCTGGTGACAACACGTTGCGTTACACCCTGGGCCCGAGCCTTGGCCAGTGCTGCGGCGGCGCTGTGCATCTGCGGCTTGAGCGCGTCACTGCGGCCGACATCCCCGCGCTTGAAGCCCGGCTGGCGACTCGGCTCACGCCCGTGGCGCTGTTTGGCGGTGGTCACGTTGGCAAGGCGATGGTCAAGGTGCTGGGGCTGCTGCCCTTCGCGGTCACCTGGATCGACAGCCGCGACGAGATCTTTCCGCCCGACGTGCCCGCCAATGTGCAGTGCGAGCACAGCGATCCGGTGCAGGGCGCGGTGAAACAATTGGTGCCAGGCTCACGCGTGCTGGTGATGAGCTTCAGCCACGCTGAAGACCTTGACGTGGTGGCCGCCTGCCTGGCGCGCCTGCGCCAGCACGACGACCTGCCCACCATCGGACTGATTGGCAGCGCCACCAAGTGGGCCACCTTCCGCCATCGGCTACAGGAACGCGGCTACGCGGACGCCGAGCTGGCGCGCATCACCTGCCCGATCGGCTTGCCCGGCATCCACCGCAAGGAGCCCGAAGTGATTGCGGTGGGCGTAGCCGCACAATTGCTGCAGCTTGAAACCTCTTCACAACCCTAAGCCAAAATGGAAAGTTACCTCCTCACCTGGGCCGAACTGCTGCTGCGCTGGGTGCACGTCATCACGGCGATCGCCTGGGTCGGCTCGTCGTTCTACTTTGTCTTTCTCGACTCCAGCCTGACACCGCCGGTTGACGAGGACTTGAAGAAGCAGGGCGTCAGCGGCGAGCTGTGGGCGGTGCATGGCGGGGGCTTCTACCACCCGGTCAAGTTCAACGTCGCGCCGCCTCAACTGCCGCCACACCTGCACTGGTTCTACTGGGAAAGCTACAGCACCTGGCTGAGTGGCTTCGCGCTGTTCACGGTGTCCTACCTGTGGAATGCGGGCAGCTACCTGATCGACAAATCGCTGATGAACTGGTCGCCCGACATGGCGGTGGCGGCAGCGCTGGCTTTTCTGGTGGTGTTCTGGCTGCTCTACGACGGCATCTGCCGCGTGGTCGGCCAGCGCAAGGACGGCGACGCCATCGTCGGCGCGCTGACGCTGCTGCTGGTGTGCGCCGCCTCCTGGCTGGCCTGCCACTGGTTTGCCGGTCGGGCAGCGTTTCTGCTGGTGGGCGCGATGCTGGCCACCAGCATGAGCGCCAACGTGTTCTTCTGGATCATCCCCGGCCAGAAGAAGGTGGTCGCGGCCATCAAGGCGGGTCAGCCGGTGGACGCGATCCACGGCCAGCGTGGCAAGCAGCGTAGCGTACACAACACTTACTTCACCCTGCCGGTGCTGTTTGCCATGCTCAGCAACCACTACAGCTTCACCTACAGCCACCCGCAAAACTGGCTGGTGCTGATTCTGATGATGTTCGCCGGTGCTGCCATTCGCCAGTTCTTCGTGCTGCGCCACGGCTACAAGCTCGGACGCAATCGCAACCCGCTGGCGTATGCCGGCCTAGGCGTGGCGATGCTGCTGGGCGTGATCGTCTGGCTCAAGCCCGAGCTGCCAGCGGCCACGGCCAGCGCGGCAGTGCCCGCCACGGTGAGCTACCAGGATCTGCAACCGGTGCTGGCACAGCGTTGCTACATGTGCCACGGCGCGCAGGTGCAGATGAAGAACGTCCGGCTGGACTCGCCCGAGGCGGTCAAACAACATGCGCAGGCGGTGTACCAGCAGGTGGTGGTCACACGCGTGATGCCGCTGAACAACGCCACTGCCATCACGGAAGCCGAGCGCACGCTGATCCGCCGCTGGTTCGAGACCGGCGCGCACGTGCGTTGACAGCACGCAAGCAGTGGCCGTCATTGCGAGCGTAGCGCGGCAATCCACGGTGGTGTACTGCAAAGATGGATTGCCACGCTACGCTCGCAATGACGGAGTTCTACGCACACCATGACCCCACCTAACCCTTCTTCACAACCGCGCGAGTTTCTGCAATACCTGTTCGGCGTTGCCGTGCAGCATGCCCTGCCCTTGCACCGGATGGCCGCCTACCTGCCAGCCCCGCCCAAGGGGCGCACGCTGGTGCTGGGCGCCGGCAAGGCCGCCGGCTCGATGGCCCAGGCGCTGGAGGCGCTGTGGCCCGCGCAGGCGCCGCTGCAAGGCCTGGTGGTGACGCGCTACGGCCATATTCCGCCCCGCCCCGCCGGCCTGCCCTCACGTATCGAGGTGGTCGAGGCGGCGCACCCGGTGCCCGATGCGGCGGGCCAACACGCCGCCGAGCGCATGCTGGCGCTGACCCAGGGACTGACCGAAGACGACCTGGTGCTGTGCCTGATCTCGGGCGGTGGCTCAGCGCTGCTGACACTGCCGGCAAACGGTCTGACGCTGGCCGACAAGCGGGCCATCAACCAGGCGCTGCTCAACAGCGGCGCCAACATCGCCGAGATGAATTGCGTGCGCAAACACCTCTCGCGCATCAAGGGCGGCCGGCTGGCCGCAGCCTGCGCGCCGGCCCGGGTGGTCACACTCACCATCAGCGATGTGCCGGGCGACGACCCCTCGGTGATTGCCAGCGGCCCGACCGTGCCCGACCCGACCGACTGTGCCGAGGCGCTAGCGGTGCTGCGGCGCTACGACATCGCCATCCCCCCCGCGATCCGGCGCCAGCTTGAGCAAGGCGAGCTGGAGACGCCCAAGCCTGGCGACGCGGTGTTTGCCGGCAATGTGGTGCACCTGATCGCCACGCCGCTGCAGTCGCTGCAAGCCGCTGCCGAGGCAGCGCGCGCGGCCGGCCTTGCGGCGCACATCCTGAGCGACGAGATCGAGGGCGAGTCCTGCGTGGTGGGCAAGGTGCACGCGGCGCTGGCGCGCGCGGTGGCGCGCCACGCGCAGCCCTTTGCCCGGCCCTGCGTGATCCTGTCGGGCGGCGAGACCACCGTCACGGTCAAACCCCTGCCAGCCGGCGTTGCGCGCGGGCGCGGCGGACGCGCGGGCGAGTTCTGCATGGGCCTGGCACAAGCGCTGCAAGGCCAGCCCCAGGTGTGGGCGCTGGCCGCCGACACCGATGGCATCGACGGCGTGCAAGACAATGCCGGCGCCTTGGTGGCGCCCGACACACTGGCGCGCGCGCTGGGCCTGGGCATGAAGATCGACGAGCACCTGGACCGCAACGACGCCTATGGTTTCTTCAAGGCGCTGGGTGATCTGGTGGTGACCGGGCCAACGCACACCAACGTCAACGACTTTCGCGCGATGCTGGTGCTGTAGCCCACCCAGCGGGCGCCTCCGCTAAAATAGGCCCACAAGCCCGCTGCTCCGGCGGGCTTGTGCTTTTTTGTCAACCCGGAGCCATGTAGAGGACTACCATGTACAAAAACCTCGTTGCCGCGCTTGCGGCCGCCTGTTTTCTCTTTCCCGCTTATTCCCAAACTGCCAAGCCGGCCGCCTCGGCGAGCGCCACAGTCAAGGAGCCGCTGAAGGTCGGCTTTGTCTACGTGGCCCCCATCGGCGACGCTGGTTGGGTGCGCCAGCACGAAGAGGGCCGAAAGGCCGTCGTGGCTGCCCTGGGCGACCAGGTCAAGACCAGCTTTGTCGAGAATGTGGCCGAGGGGCCGGATGCCGAGCGCGTGATCCGCGACCTGGCTGCCACCGGCCACAAGCTGATCTTCACCCCCAGCTTTGGCTATATGGAGCCCACGCTCAAGGTGGCGCGCGAGTTCCCCGACGTCAAATTCGAATCCATCACCGGCTACAAAACCGCGCCGAATGTGGCCGTGGCCAATGCGCGCTTTTACGAGGGCCGCTACCTGGCCGGCATCGCCGCTGGCCGCATGACGCAGAGCAACGTGGCGGGCTATGTGGCCGGCTTTCCGATCCCCGAAGTGCTGCAGGGCATCAACGCCTTCACGCTGGGCATGCGCTCGGTCAACCCCAAGGCGCAAGTCAAGGTGGTGTGGCTCAACGCCTGGTTCGACCCGCCGCGCGAGCGCGACGCGGCCATGACGCTGTTCAACCAGGATGTGGACGTGATTGCCTTCCACACTGGCTCGACTGCGGTGATGGCCGCCGCGCAAGAGCGCGGCAAGTTGGCAGTGGCCTACCACTCGGACATGCGCAAAACGGCCCCCGACGCGCAAATCGTCGCCATCACCCATGAGTGGGGCGACTACTACACCCAGCGCACCCAGGCGGTGCTGAACGGCACCTGGCAGAGCGGCAGCCTGTGGGGCGGCGTCAAGCAGGGCATGATCCGGGTCGACGGCTTTGGCAGCAAGGTGCCCAGGGCGGTGCAGGACGAGGTGTTGGCGCGGCAACGGCAAGTGGCGACCGGCACACTGCACCCTTTCACCGCCAAGGTGGCGGTGAAGGACAACCAGGGCAAAGAGGTGATCGCCGCCGGCCAAACCTTGTCCGACGAACAGATCCTCAAGATGAACTGGCTGGTTGAAGGCGTGCAGGGCACGTTGAACGCGCGGTGATTCCGGTGTAGATTGGCCCTGCTGCTCCCACCAGCCAACCACCACGAGCATGCTCGTGGGCGGTATCACCCATGAAGATCGAAATCGACGACCTCTCGCGCCCCGCGATACACGCCTTGCTCAACGAGCACTTGCAGAACATGCATGCGTTGTCGCCGCCCGAGAGCGTGCATGCGCTGGATTTGGCAGCGCTTCGCCGACACGACATCAGTTTCTGGTCGGCGTGGGACGGCCCGCTTCTGCTGGGGTGCGGCGCGCTCAAGGAACTGGACCACCGACACGGCGAGGTCAAGTCCATGCGCACGCCCGAACGCCATCGCCGCCGAGGCGCTGGTCGCGCCATCCTGGCTCACATCATTGAGGTCGCGAGCTCACGCGACTACGCGCGCCTGAGCCTCGAAACGGGCACTATGGACGCGTTTGAGCCGGCGCGGCGGCTCTACCAGAGCTTTGGCGTCATCTATTGCGGGCCGTTTGGCCACTACACCGAAGACCCCAACAGCGTGTTCATGACAATGCGTCTATAGACCCGCCGTGCGCGACCGCTGGACCGAACCATCAAGGCGGTCCTTGATACCAGGTGACGTTGGGGACGAAACGATGAACGCACAACAAGTCAGCGCATGGATTTAGTATTTGAACGCGGGGCACTACAGCGCGGTCTGATGCTTTGCGGGGCCGACATGAGCGAAACGCCGCGCTGTGCTAAACGGCTGGTCGGGTATCCGCTCGCACACAGCCGGCGCCGCCCCGGCCAGAATTGCGTATGCTGCCAGTCATGAAAGCCTACCGAGCCGCCCTGCTGCGTTTTGCCACCGACGGTGTACCCGCTCACAGCGCGGTGTATGAAGAAGATGGCCTGCTATTGGTCGGACCCGACGCGCGCGGCCAGCAGGTGGTGCAGGCGATTGGTCCGTATGCCGATCTGGCCCCACGGCACGCCCGGGTGCCCTGCGAAGACCTGCGCGGACGCATCATTGCGCCCGGCTTCGTCGACCTGCACAACCACTATCCGCAGACCGACGTCATCGCATCGCCCGCCGAAGGCTTGTTGCCGTGGTTGGAGCACTACACGTTTCCTGAAGAAGAACGCTTCTCCAGCCCCGAGTACTGCGCGCAGGCTGCTGCGTTTTTCATAGCGGAACTGCTGCGCAACGGTGTCACCACCTCGCTCAGCTTTGCCAGTGCCCATATCAGCTCGGTCAACGCCTTGTTTGAGGCTGCACGCCAGCCGCAACTGCGCCTGATCACCGGCTTGTGCCTGATGGACCGACATGCGCCGGACGGCGTGCGCAACGACACCGAGCAGAGCCTGCTCGACACCGAGGCGCTGATCCAGAAGTGGCATGGCGTGGATCGGCTGGGTTACGCCATCACGCCGCGTTTTGCGCCCAGTTGCAGCGACGCGCAGTTGCGCGGTGCCGGCGAGCTGGCCGACCGGTACCCTCAGGTATGGATTCAGTCGCATGTGGCGGAGAACAAGGACGAGATTCGCTGGGCGCGTGAGCTCTTTCCGCAGTCACGCAGCTACCTGGCCACCTATGCCGATTTCGGGCTGATGCGCGAACGCGCCATCTACGCCCATTGCATCCACTTTGATGACGAGGACCGCGCCCTGATGCGGGGCAGCGGCGCGGCCGCCGCCGTCAGCCCGACCAGCAACCTGTTTCTGGGCAGCGGTTTTTTTGACTACGCCGGGGCCGACCGCATCGGCATGCGCTATGGGCTGGCCAGTGACGTCGGGGGCGGCACTTCCTTCAGCCCGTTTCACACCATGCTGGCGGCCTATGTGGTGGGCCGCGAAGGGCAGACCAAGCCCGGCCTGTCGCTCAAGCCCCAGCACCTGTGGTGGCAACACACGGCGGGCGCCGCCGCTGCGTTGGGACTCGACGGCCGCAGTGGCCATGCCTGCATCGGCAACCTGCAGCCCGGCTGTGAAGCCGACTTCGTGGTGCTCAACCCCCAAGCCACGCCCTTGCTGGCGCGCCGCACGGCGCGCGCCAGCAGCCTTGATGAACTGCTGTTCGCGCTGATTGTGTTGGGCGACGACCGGGTGGTCGAGCGCACCGTGGTGTCACAGCGCACGCCCTGAGTTGCCCTGCTTAAGCGCTACGCTCAATCCACCTTGGCGCCAGAGCGCTGCACCAAGCCCTGGTACTTGTGTAGCTCGACCTTCATCATGTCGCCAAACTGCACCGCCGTGGTCGGCGTCGGCTCCGCCAGCAACAAGGCAAAACGGCTGACCGTGTCGGGTGCGTTCAATGCGGCGACGAAGGCTGCGTTCAGCCGAGCCAGACGATCACTTGGCGTGGCGGCCGGGGCCACCAGGCCCCACCAGGTATCCAGCGTGAAGCCTGGCAAGGTATCGGCCACGGTGGGCACATCGGGCAGGTAGCGGCTGCGCGCCAGGCTGGTCACCGCCAGCGCCTTGAGCTTGCCAGAACGGATATTGGGCGCGGCGGTGGCCAGGTTGTCGAAGTTGAAATCCACCTGTCCGCCGAGCAGCGCCAATTGCGCCGGGTTGCCGCCGTTATAGGGAATATGCACGGCAAAGACGCGTGCCTCGATCTTGAACAGTTCGCCCGCCAGATGCCCGGCACTGCCATTGCCGCCACTGCCGTAGCTAAGCTTGCCGGGGTTGGCGCGGGCGTAGGCGATCAGGTCGGCCACGCTGTTGACATTGAGGCGGCGCGCGGTCTCGGCATTCATCACCAGCACATTGGGCACGCGCAGGATCTGGGTAATGGGCGCGAAATCGGTGGCCGCGTTGTAGGGCATCTTGCCAAACAGCCAGGGATTGACGGCGTGCGTGGCCGTGGCGGCGATGCCGATGGTCAGACCGTCGGGCGCCGCCTTGGCAACCAGGTCGGCGCCGATGTTGCCACCCGCGCCGGGTCTGTTCTCGACGATCACGGTGCCCAGACTGCCCTGCACAGCCTGCGCCAGGACGCGCGCGGTGACGTCAATCGGGCCGCCGGCCGCATAGGGCACGATGAGGTGGATCGGCTTGCCAGACCCGGCTGGCGCTATCGTAGTCTGCGACCAGACGCCGTGCGAGTGGATCGTCAAGAGCGTGGCGACCAGGGTCGCGAAGAACAGGTGTTGGCGTGTCATACCTCGATTGTGCAAAAGCGCACGCTGTTTGACTGTGCTGACAATCCCTTACAGGTCTTTGCCAACGGTACGTCAGCCCGGACCGGACAAGCCGGCGTTGTAGTCGGGTGGAGTTGTTCCATGCCTTGTCTCCCAACACCCGACAATCAGTTGAGGACAGAGCTAAAGTTCTGTCCCGCAAAGTAGCAGGAGCACCATGAAAGTCAAAACCCTGATCCTGCCCCTGTCCCTCGCCATCAGTGGCGCGCTATTTGCCCAGGCGGCCAGCGCCGCCGAAACACCCAAGCTGGACAAACGCGAAGCCAGGCAGAAGGTCCGCATCGACCAAGGCGCGGCCTCCGGCCAACTCACCCCCAAAGAAGCCGCCCGACTGGAAAAACGCGAGGACGCACTGGCCGCCAACGAACAAGCCGCCAAGGCCGATGGTGTGGTGACCCGCAAAGAGCGCGTCAGGCTGCAGCGCCAGGCGGACCGGAACAGCGCGGCCATCTACAAGCAGAAACACGACGCACAGAAGACACCCGCGACCCAGTAAACGACGACTACCCCAGCGGGCTCAGAACTTGGGGATGCGGATGCGGCTGATCATCAGGGAGCCGGACACCGCAAACATCAGCACCAGCGGATGCAACTGAAAGCCCGCGATCTTGACCACGCCCAACCACAAGTCATCCCCAATGGCCCCGGCCCAGGCGGCCCAGGCCAGCACCGCCACCAGCAGCAAGGAGGTGGGGATGGGTGTGCCCTCGAAGTACTTCACCTTGCCGGTACCCTGCGACAGTTGCTCGGCCGTGACGTTGTAGCGCGCCAGCCGGGACACCCCGCAGGCCACGAAATACACCAGCACGATGCGGTCATACAAACCCTGCATACCGCAGCCGTAAGCGATGACCGCTGGCGCCACGCCGAACGAGATGATGTCGGCCAGCGAATCGAGCTCGCGCCCCAAGGGCGAACTCTGCTGGCGCCAGCGTGCAATGCGTCCATCGAGCACATCGAACAACAAGGCCACCGGTATCAAGCCGCAGGCGAAGAACAGGTGTACGGAGTCGCCGGTCTGCAAGTAGGTCATTACCGAGAACAGCGCACCCACGCCACAGAACGAGTTGGCCAGGGTGAACCAATCAGCGAGGTGGAACTCGCGAATCATGGAGAACGGCTTGTGCTGGGACATGGTGCGGCTTTGTGGTGGGTTGCCACGGGCGACAAGGCGGACCCATCGGTCAAAAGTTGCCCCGCCGGCGTGGATGTCCGCATGGTACCAGCGCCAACACGCGACTTGAGTGGGGTGCCGCACGCAAGCCGCGTCTGCTATGGGTTCCAGGCTTTGGGCAGCGCCAGCCCTTGCGCCTTCATTCGGTCGCGCAGACGGTCCGGGTAGTCGCTGATCAGGCCGTCCACACCCCAGCCGATCAGCCGGTCCATGTCGGGCGGCTCGTTGACGGTCCAGGGCAGCACCTTGAGGCCAAGTTGCTGCGCCTGCTTGAGGTCCGCCAGCGTCAGGTCGTTGAAGTGGGGGGCCCAAGTCATGCCGCCGGCGGCCTTCACCAGATGCGCCACCGAGGCATGGTTCCTGAGCAGCAGGCCAGCAGTCCAACGGCCATCCGCAAGGTTGTTGAAGCCGCGCCCCTGGACCGTCAGGTACACCGTGCGCAGGCCGGGCGCGATGCGCTGAATCAACTGCAGGGTGCGCCAGTCGAAGCTCTGAACCATGACCCGCTGTGTCATGCCCGCCTCGCGGATGGTCGCCAGCAGCACCTGCACGAACACCTCAGGGGCCACGGTGTCAGCCGGTCGGGTCGGAAACACCTTGGTCTCGATATCAAACTCAACCTGGTCCGCGCCCAGGTCCTTGACCAGTTCGAACAGGGACGTCAGCGTGGGAATACGTTGCCCGTCGCGCATCGCCTGGCTGGCAAACTGACGCCCATAGGGGCTGGCTGTGTCCAGGCGCCCGAGCTGGTAGCGCTGAAGCTGCGCCAGCGTCAGGAATTTGATCAGCGGACCGGTCTGGGTCAGCCACTGGCCGTCGGCGTCGCGGGTGATGGCGGGATTGAGCGCCGGGTCATGCGAGATCACCGCCACGCCATCGGCAGTGATGGCGATGTCCAGCTCCAGCGTGGTGACACCGAGTCGGATGGCGTTCTCGAACGCCGCCAAGGTGTTCTCAGGCAGCAGACCGCGCCCGCCGCGGTGGGCCTGCAAGTCAAACGCCTGCCCATGCGGCGTCACCAGGCACAGGCAAGTCGCAAGCAAACCGCCAACCCACAACTGTTTGACGCTATTCATTTGAGAGCATCGAAAATCTGCCGGAGGAACTGCATGGGTGCAGCGTCCTTGCCAGCACTTCCTTGATGATTTCATGGTCCAGCACGCTGGCGGGCTCGTCAAACAGCATGGTTTTCGCCTTGAGGCACAGCGCGCGAAGACCCCCGCGCTGCTGCTGCGCGAAACACGCTCAGCGGGGCAGGCGTCTTACACCGGGGTCACCAAGCTGGACTGACTGGCGATCCACCGATGGCCCGTCGCGACGGTCGAGCTTGAAAGTGCTGACCACCTGCGTCAAGCGAGCCGCCTGCTCTTTCAGGCTCTCGGCCGCCGCAGCGCTTTGCTCGACCAGGGCCGAGTTCTGCTGCGTCATCTGATCGAGCGCGGCGATGGAGGAGTTGATCTCGCTGATGCCCGCGCTCTGGCTCGATGCGGCTGCCGTGATCTCGCCCAGTGTGTCGTTGACACGCTTGACCGAACCCACGATCTCGGTCATGGTGCTGCCAGCGTCTGCCACCAGCTTGGCGCCGCGCTCGACCCGATCCACGCTGGCCCCGATCAGACTCTTGATTTCACGCGCCGCCTCGGCGGAACGACCCGCCAGGCTGCGCACCTCGGAGGCCACCACGGCAAAGCCACGGCCCTGCTCGCCCGCCCGCGCCGCCTCGACCGCCGCATTCAAAGCCAATATGTTGGTTTGAAAGGCGATGCCATCAATCACGCCAATGATGTCAGCGATCTTCTTGGAGCTGGCATTGATCTCGTCCATGGTGGTCACCACCTCGGCCACCACGGCGCCGCCACGCGCCGCCACGCTGGCGGCGGTCGATGCCATCTGGTTGGCCTGCTTGGCGGACTCCGCGCTGCGCATGACGATGCTCGTCAGGTGGTCCATGGACTGCGCAGTCTGCTGCAAATTGGATGCCGCCTGCTCGGTGCGCTGGCTCAGGTCCTGATTGCCCATGGCGACCTCGCTGCTGGCGGCCTCGATCGAATCGGCCGCCTGGCGGATGCCGCCGACCAGTGTGCGCAAGCGACCCTGCATGCTGCGAATGGCTTCGAGCAAGCGCCCGGTCTCATCATGTATGCGCACCTCGATCTCCGAGGACAAATCGCCATCGGCAATGCGTTCAGCCACCACCACCGCACGGCCGATCGGTTGCGTGACGCTGTTGGTGATGCCCCATCCGATGGCGCCACCCAGGGCCAGGGCAAACACGACCAATACCACCGAAACAATCTGGGTCTGGCGCTCCAGGCGCGCCACTTCGGCGTTGGCCTCGTCCGTCAACTTGCGCTGCAACAGGACCAGCTCCAGCACCTTCTGGCGCATCTTGGTCTCCTGCGGTCGAACCCGATTGGTCAAGGTCAGCACCGCCGCCACGGTGTCACGGTCGGAGCCTTGTTGCACCGCTTCGCGAACCTCTGGCAAGGCCACCTTGGCGGCGGCGGCGATATCGGCCAGCAGCGCCCGCTCGGCGTCGCTGGATTGGGGTTGCGCCAGCAGCGCGGTGAGTTTCTTCTCGGTGGCCAGGTACTTCTCTTCCGCGGCCTTGGCCAGGCTCACTTCCGCAGCCGCCTGCTTGCCGTCAAGATCGGTCTCCAGATTGGCAAACAGGGCCACCGATCGGGTCTGGATCGCCAGCGCGTCAATGCTGCTCAACAGATCGTTGGCGACCTCCGTCTTCGCATTGTTCACCTGAACGATGGTCTGGACTTTCTGGCCCAGTACGCGCATCGAGTAGGCGCTGCTAGCCGCCACCGCCACCAACAGCAACAGCACCGTGGCAAATCCGGCGGTCAGCCGCTTGGCCAGGGACAATGATCGCAGTGTCTGAAAAAGCACACCTGTCTCCTCGTTCTAGTTGACTGGCATCCAACACGTCAAGGCAAGCCCTCGACGCCAGTTGCCAGTATGCGCCGGCTGGCACAAATCTGGCAACCGAGGGTTAGCCCGGACTGCCCCCGACACGGACCGTGCTTAGTGCTGCAAGATCTTGTTGAGAAAGTCCTTGGTGCGGGCCTGGCGTTCATCGGGCTTGTTGAAAAAGTCGTCCTTGGAGCAATCCTCCAGGATCTTTCCTCCGACATCCATGAAGATCACGCGGCTGGAAACCTTGCGGGCAAAACCCATTTCGTGGGTGACACACATCATGGTCATACCCTCAACGGCCAGGCCCACCATGACGTCCAACACTTCGCCGACCATCTCGGGATCGAGCGCCGAGGTTGGCTCATCGAACAGCATCACGATCGGGTCCATGCTCAGCGCGCGGGCAATCGCCACACGCTGTTGTTGCCCGCCCGAGAGTTGCCCAGGGAACTTGTCCTTGTGCGCCATCAGCCCAACACGCTCGAGCATCTTGAGGCCACGCACCTTGGCGTCATCCACGCTGCGGCCCAAGACCTTGATTTGCGCGATGGTCAGGTTCTCGGTGACGCTGAGGTGGGGAAACAGCTCGAAGTGCTGAAACACCATGCCCACCCGGCTGCGCAACTTGGGCAGGTCGGTCTTGGGGCCATGCACCGCCACGCCGTCAACCGTGATCTCGCCTTTTTGAAAGGGTTCGAGCGCGTTGATGGTTTTGATCAGGGTGGACTTGCCCGAGCCCGACGGACCACACACCACCACCACCTCGCCCTTCATGATCTGGGTTGAGCAATCGGTCAGCACCTGAACCGGGCCGTACCACTTGGAAACATTTTTGAGTTCGATCATCAGATACTCCAATACTTAAGACCCGTCACTGATCGTCGGATGTCACCGGACAATCGCGATGCGCTTGTTCAGCAGCTTGACCGAGTAGGACAGGCCGTAACAGATCACGAAATACACCACGGCGGCCAGCAGGTAGGCCTCTTCTGGGCGGCCGTAGATCTTGCCTGCGGTGGTGAAACCCTTGAGCAGGTCGTACGCACCAATCGCATAGACCAGCGAAGTGTCCTGAAACAGGATGATGGTCTGCGTCAACAGCACCGGCAACATGTTGCGGAAAGCCTGTGGCAGTATCACCAGCCGCATGTTCTGGCCATAAGTCATGCCCAGCGCCTGACCGGCATGCACCTGACCACGCGGGATCGACTGAATGCCCGCGCGCATGATCTCGCTGAAATAGGCCGCCTCGAACGCAATGAAGGTCAGAAAGGCGGAATACTCGGCACGATGGTTCTCGCCATCGGGCAAGTAGCTGTAGAGCCAACCCGGCACCAGCAGGAAGAACCAGAGGATCACCATCACCAGGGGCACCGAGCGCATGCCGTTGACGTAGAACGTGGCGGGCACCATCAACCACCGTTTGCCTGACAAACGCATCAAGGCCAGCACGGTTCCCAGCAACACGCCACCAATGGTTGCCACAATGGTCAACTGCAGACTGAACCAAAAGCCGCTGATGACGAACTTGCTCAGGACGTCCCAATTCAGAAAAGTCAGGTCGAGGCCAAACATGTCAGTGTCCTCCACCCGTGCCACCGGCCACGATGAAGCCCGGTATCTGCACCCGTCGCTCGACCAGCGCCATGAGCCGGTTCACGGCAAAGGCCGACACCGCGTACATCAGGGTCACCGCCAGGTAGATCTCGACCCCGCGCGAGGTTTCTTCCTGAGCCTGCATGGCAAACATGGTGAGTTCGGCAATCGACACGGCGAACGCCACCGATGAGTTCTTCAGCAAATTCATGCTCTCGCTGGTCAGCGGCGGCAGGATGATGCGAAACGCCATCGGCAAGATCACGTAACGGTAGGTTTGCGTGGTGGTGAAGCCCATGGCCATGCCGGCATGGCGTTGGCCCTTGGGCAAGGCCTGAATGCCAGCGCGCACCTGCTCGGCGAGCCGGGCCGAGGTAAAGAAACCCAGGGCAAAAACAACCAGAACAAAGCCCGGCACCTGCTGCATTACCGGGAACACTTTTGGCACGACGAAGTACCACAGGAAAATTTGCACCAGCAGCGGCACGTTGCGAAACAACTCCACCCACGCGCCGGCCAAGCGAACCAACCACGGGCTATTGGGCAAAGTGCGCAAGGTTCCCATGAAGAAACCCACCAGCACGGCCACCACCCAGGAACTACCGGCCACCGCCAATGTCCAGCTCCAGGCATTGAGCATCCACTGCAGGTAGGTGCGGCCGCTCCCGTCATCGTTCAAAAATACAGCCCAGTCCCACGTCATATCAATCACCCTCGGCAAACAAGACCGCCTCAGCACAACGCCGCGCTGGCCGGCGAGCGCGGCGCCAACGATCCGTCCAGCAGGGCGGCCGCCAGACCCGTCCAGTCAAAAAAAACCCCGCCCACCTGCACAGCAGACAGACGGGATTCGGCCCTCAAGCCTGCTCGCTACGCCTATTTCTTGGCGTAGTCTTCCATTGGCTTGTCATTCGGATTGGCCCATGCCGCCTTGGTGCTCTCGCTGGCAGCATAACCAACCTTGGTGTTCTTCGGTGGAATCGGCTGCATGAACCACTTGTCCCACAGCTTGGCGATCTCGCCGGACTTCATCATGCCCTTGACGGTGTCGTCGGCCAGTTTCTTGAATGCGGGGTCGTCCTTGCGAATCATGATCGCAATCGGCTCAACACTGAGGGTTTCGCCCACAAGTTTGAAGCCTGCCGGATTCTTGGAGCTGGCAATATTGCCGGCCAAAATGCCACCGTCCATCACGAAGGCATCGGCACGGCCGGATTCGAGCAGCAAGAAACTGTCGGAATGGTCCTTGCCGTAGATTTCCTTGAAATCAACACCGGTGGCGCGCTCGTGCTTGCGCAGGGTCTGCACCGATGTCGTGCCGGTGGTGGTGGCCACATTCCTGCCACTGAGCTGGGCAATGCCGGTGATGCCGGAATCGGCCTTGACCGCAATACGAACCTCTTCAACGAAAGTGGTCACAACAAACGCCACGTCCTTTTGACGCGTGGCGTTGTTGGTGGTCGAGCCGCATTCAATGTCCACGGTGCCGTTCTGAACCAGCGGAATGCGGTTCTGCGAGGTCACTGACTGGTGCTTCACGGTCAGCTTCTTGCCGACAACCTTCTCCAGGTCGGCGATGATGTGGTCGCACACCTCGACATGAAAACCGGTGTACTTGCCATCACCGAGCGTGTAGGACAGGGCGCCAGACGAGTCGCGCACACCCATGGTGATGGTGCCCGACGCCTTGACTTTGGAAATCGTGTCAGTGGCTTGCGCCTGGGCACCAGAGGACACCGCAGCCAAAACGGCCAGGGCTAACAAATGCTTCTTCATTTCAAACTCCATTGGTTAATTCTCGACAAAAAGGGGCGCTTGCCCAGTGCAGCAATCACACCCAGGAATTTAACGTGACCGGCCCCCCCCAAGCATCGGGGTTTACGCCCTATCGTCATGCAAATTACTCATAAGTTGATCCTAACACCGCTGACCACACCCCCACCTGCCGAGCTTGCGTGAGCCTGGCGACAATAGGGGGCACGCCATACGCCCGTCGTTGCGCCACTTGACATCTCCGACGCGCCATCCAACACCAGCTTACCCGCCATGAACCACGCCAGGACGCCCCCGCCCCACACAGCACGCGTTTCAACCGCATCTTCAAGCCAATCCGGCTTTTGCCCGGTGCGTTTGCAGAGGCTACGCAAGGTGTTGCAGGCAGAGGTGCAGCGGCAGCGCCTGCCTGGCGCGGTGATGCTGATCGCGCGGCGCGGACACACTGCGGTATTCGAAAGCCTGGGGCAGCAGAACCCAGCAACCAGCGTGGCGATGGCCAAGGATTCGATCTTTCGCATCTACTCCATGACCAAGCCGATCGTGTCGGTTGCGGCGATGATTCTGGTGGAGCAGGGACGCCTGTTGTTGAGTGATCCAGTCGGCAAATACCTGCCCGAATTCGCCTCGCAACAGGTTTGCCATCGGGTGGACGGCCACGTCAAGCTGCAGCCGGTGCGCCGCGGTGCCAGCATCCACGACCTGTTGCGCCATACCGCCGGGTTGACCTATGAATTCCTTGGCAGCGCGCCGGTGCAGCGCCAGTACGCCCAAGCCAGGATCAGTTCGCGCGATCGCAGCAATGCCGAGTTGAGCACAACGCTGGCGGGCCTGCCCCTGATGTTCGAGCCCGGCACGGTCTGGGAATACAGCCGGGCCAGCGACGTACTGGGCCGCGTCCTTGAAGTGATCAGCGGCCAGACCTTGAGCGAGTTCCTGCGGCAAACGGTGCTCGAACCCTTGGGCATGGACGATACCTGGTTCACCGTGCCACCCCAACACCTGCATCGTGTGGCCGAACCCTTCGCGCGCGACCCCGACGGCGGCATGCAAATGCGCGTCTACAACGTGGATGATGCGGCCAAGCTGGAATCCGGCGGCAGCGGCTTGTTGTGCACCGCCTCGGACTACGCGCGGTTCCTGCAGTGCATGCTCAATCAAGGTGAGCTGGACGGCACCCGCTTGCTGAGCCCCCACACGATTGCCCACATGACCGCCGACCACCTCGGGAACATCCCGGTCAACAGCGGGCCCTCACGCGAGCTGCTGCCAGCGGGCTACGGTTTTGGCCTGGGCGTTGCAGTGCGCCAGTCGCTGGGCGTGGCCGCGACACCCGGCTCGCCGGGGAGCTACTTCTGGGCGGGCCTGGGCGGCACCTCGTTCTTCGTCGATCCGCGCCAAGACCTGTTCGGCATTCTGATGGTGCAAGCCCCCAACCAGCGCGAGCACTACCGGATGCTGTTTGCCAACCTGGTTTACGCCGCGCTGGTCACCTGAGACCTTGCGGGACAGACCGCAGCCACGCCAAGCGGGGCAAGCTCTGTCCTCAACTGATCGTCAGGTGTCCACCCGCCCTGCCGTGGCCCATTTCGCCGTTGTCAAGCGGTCGAAGTGGCTTTTTTGGGCGTCCTGTCGGACAATCAGGTCCGTCATCCACTACCGAGCGAGACTCGCATGAAAGAGAACAACGCTGGCTTTACCCTGATCGAACTGGTGATTGTGATCACCGTCATCGCCATTCTGGCGGCCATCGCCTTGCCCAAATACATCGCGGTGCAGACCGATGCCCGCAAAGCCAAAATGCAGGCTTTGTTCGGCTCGGTTCGCACCGCCGCAGCCTTGGGCAAGGCGCGTTGTGAACTCGATCTTGCCGCCACGCCGGTCGGTCCATGCAGCGCCGGACAAGTGAACATGGACGGCACGCCGGTCGATATCGACAACCGCTATCCCGCGGCCACGGCCGCAGGTATCCAGACCGCCGCCAGCATCGATGCCGCCAGTGACGGCGTGGTGGTGACGCTGGGCGTGGGCGCCATCACCTTCACCGGATCGGGCGCCACTGCGCCCGCGACCTGCGTGATCAGCTACACCGCGGCGGGCGTTGGCGGGGCGCCGCTCATCTCGGTCAGCACTGGCGGCTGCTAAGCCTCAGACCGTCGCCACCTGTAGTACCAGCTTGCCAAAGTTCTCACCGCTGAACAGCCTGACCAGCGCGTCGGGGAAAGCGTCCAGCCCCAGCACCACGTCTTCCTTGCTCTTCATGCGCCCGTCCTTCAGGTAGGCCGCCATCTCGGCGATGGCTTGTGGATAGCGCGGTGCGTAGTCGAATACCACGATGCCTTCCATGCGCGCCCGGTTCACCAGCAGACTCAGGTAGTTCTTGGGGCCTTGCACCGGCGTGGTGTTGTTGTACTGGCTGATGGCGCCGCAGATGATGATGCGGGCCCGGCGGTTGATGCGGGTCAGCACCGTGTCCAGAATCTCTCCACCGACGTTGTCGAAGTAAATGTCGACGCCCTTCGGGCAATGTTGCTTGAGGCCGTCCTTGACCGCAGTCGGACCCGCCTTGTAGTCGATGCAGGCATCAAAGCCGAGTTCCTTGACCACCCAGTCGCACTTGGCCTGACCACCCGCAATGCCGACCACGCGGCAACCCTTGATCCTGGCCATTTGCCCCACGGTCTGACCGACCGCGCCGGCCGCGCCAGAGACCACCAAGGTCTCACCAGGCTGCGGTTGGCCAACATCGAGCAAGCCAAAATAGCCGGTCATGCCGGGCATGCCCAGCACGTTGAGCCATTGCGTCAGACCGCCCAAGCTCAGGTCAATCTTGGCCAGTCCATTGCGGGCGATCTCGTCCTGACCCAGGGTCAGGTATTCCTGCATGCCGAAGCCGGCGCTCACATAGTCGCCGGGCTTGAACTGCGGGTTGTTGGAGGCCAGCACCTGCCCGACGCCACCGGCGCGCATCACCTCGCCAATGGCCACCGGGGCAATGTAACTCTTGCCCTCGTTCATCCAGCCGCGCATGGCCGGGTCCAGGGACAGTGCCAATGTCTTGAGCAGCACGCCACCCGGGCCGGGCGCCTGCACCGGCTCCTGGCTACGCGACCAGTTTGCCTGCGTGGGCAGGCCAACCGGACGGCTGGCAAGACGAAACTGGTGATTGGTCAAATGGCTGAAATCGGACATGGCGGAAGAAGCTCCAGGATGGCTGACCCAGAAAAGGGCCGACACCCGTCGGGATGGATGACGGGCACTGCAACGCATGCTAAGGGAACCAGAGCGCGCTTGCCGTCCTGGTCACGACAGTCGCGCAGCGGACAAGACCGACCCGGCCCCCGCTACATCGCCATGTAGCGACCCGGCCGGTGGTTCACCGCCAGTGTCATGTTCATCACCACCGCGCCCAGCACGGACAGCGCCACGTGCCACCAATCGACCACCGAGAATGCGCCGAGCACAATCAGACAGTCAAACCCCATTTGCACCTTGCCGGCGCGCCAGCCAAAGCGCTCCTGCAAGTACAACACCAGCACGTTGATGCCGCCCAGGCTGGCACGATGGCGAAACAGCATCAGCATGCCCGCACCAATCAACAAGCCTCCCGCCACGGTGGCGAACACCGGGTTGAGCGTCTGGAACACCACCCATTGAGGCAGCCACTGGACCAACAAGGCCATCAGGCTCACGGCCAGCACCGTCTTGACCGCAAAGACCTTGCCCATGCGCCACCAGGCCAAGCCGTAGAACGGCAGGTTCACCAAGAAGATCAGCACGCTGAAATTCCAGCCCGTGGCGTAGTGCAGCAAGAACGCCAGGCCCGCAGTACCGCCGGTCAGCAGGTGCGTATTGCCATACATCGTGATGCCCAGGGCGATGAACAGCGTACCAGTCAACAGCGCCTGCACGTCTTCATACGGGCGATGGCGGGCGGCGCGGGGTCGACCCGCGGCGGAAGGAACGGAAGCGGTAGTAGCGGTGGACATGGGCGTTCTGAGCGACGATGCGCAGGTGATCACGCAAGCCAGCAGGCGCCGGGCTTGGATGACAACGCGGCGCCGAGCGCCGCAACCCGTATTGTCCCCGGTTTGCCTAGCCGTGCGCCACGCAGACCTTGCCGAACTGGCGACCACTCTTGAGGTGGGCCAACCCCTCTTTCAGTTCGTCGAAGGCAAAAACGCGGTCCACCACCGGCTTGATCTGGTGTTGGATCATCGC
>JAUXWC010000118.1 GCA_030685025.1 Rhodoferax sp. | reverse complement strand
TTTGTCCAGCTCAGCGGGGTAGATGCCTTGCTCGCGGCACCAAGCGCCTTTGCCCGTCGCTGGCAGTGCCGCCGTGGTGACCACGGCCTGCAGCCGCGCCGCCGCAGACCATGCCCGCCCTCGGGCGGGCATGGTCTGCGCGTCTTCACGCCAGCGCTGTAGCGTGCCGGTACCGATGCCCACCTCTGAAGCTACCAGCTCCACCGCCGCGCTCTCGGGCGGCAACAAGCGCGCTACTGCTCGGGTCCTTGAATGTTTGTCCGTATCGTGCCACTGTTGTCCTTCTTCGCCGCCCCCGGGTTCCTGTTTCTATGGAGGCGACAAGTATTGTGACGCGGGGGGGGTCCGAGACTGGCACGGTCAATTTGGCCACCAGCGCGCCCCTGGTGTTTGAGCCCTACGCGGTCAATAAGATATTGGGTGGCTTTACCCTGTTCGACAAGCTGACCTTGGAGCCAGTGGGTACGGGCATGATCGACTTTGCCTTGCGCCGCGCCAGCAACATCCACTGGCAGGCGTTAGAGATAGGCAAAGCCACCCGTGCCGCACAAAAACACCAGACGCCACGCTGCATCTGGTTCACCGGGTTGTCGGGTTCAGGCAAATCAACCGTTGCCAACTTGCTGGAAAAGCGCCTTTATGCGCAGGGGCGCCACACCTACTTGCTGGATGACGACAACGTGCGCCATGGCCTGAACCGCAACCTGGGGTTCACTGAGGCAGACCGGGTGGAGAACATTCGCCGCGCAGCTGAAGTTGCCAAATTGATGGTGGATGCTGGTTTGATTGTATTGGTGAGTTTTATCTCGCCCTTTACGGCGGAACGGCGCATGGCGCGCAGTTTGTTTGCACCCGACGAATTCGTCGAGGTGTTTGTGGATTCGCCCCTGGCAACCTGCGAGCAGCGTGATGTTAAAGACCTGTATGCCAAGGCACGGCGCGGCGATCTGAAGAATTTCACAGGTATCGATAGCCCCTATGAACCGCCAGCCACACCCGAAGTGCACTTGCTCGCAGCCCAGTACTCACCGGATTGGTGCGTGGAGCAGTTGCTGCACGTGCTGGGTTAGGCCATGGGATGGATGCTTGTAGTGGCGGAAGCTGCAACCGGCCTGCTGGTGGGGTTTGAGTGGGGTGGGCGAGGGGGCCATAGTCGTGAGAGGCGCATAGCCAGTTAAGATTCTTACAATGATAAAAACTAAAATACTGGTTGACCTAAAGCCCGCATTCGATGGGTTCGCAGGCATCCCACAAGAAACACGGCTCTTGTTTACAGGCTGGCGACGTTTGCCGGGCTTGCACACGCAGGGGCTCATACAGCATGGCGGTAGGCGTTTGCGCGCAGCGTTGCTGCCCAGGCACGCCACGCTATCAGAGTCGCGTCGGATTTTTCAGCTATCCAAATTCATTGTGTCGCTCAATGAGCGGCCCTACAGTAACGCCTGGGAAAACTTCACTGAAAACGTGAGTGGCTACGTCGCGCTGAATGGGCTGCGTTTGCGAACAGCGCTGGGCTTGTCGGTGCCACACAGTGTGTTTGATGCCAGGCTGTTTGCAGATTTTGTGTGGCGCACATTTTTTGACAAGACCTTGAGCGCAGCAGAGAAAGAAGGCATCACGCTGGACGACTTCATCGTGGTGCAAGCGCCGCGCAACCAGTTTCACAAGGTAGGGCTTCGCTCTTCCAGCTTGCGTGCCGTGGCGCGCTACCCGATGCTGGATACCCAAGGGTTTGACTACTTCTTGGCACAGACGCCTTTCCCGGGTCGGGTGAGCGCGGGCACCCAAATGGTTGTGCGCTACCACGATGCGGTGCCCATACTGATGCCGCATACGATTACCGACAAGGCGTTTCATCAGGCCACGCATTTTCAGGCGCTGCGGGCCAATATTGCATCGGGCGCCCTGTTGTCGTGTATTTCCGAGGCCACTCGGCAAGATTTGCTCACCGTATTCCCGGAGTCGGAGAAGCAGACTTTTGTCATCCACAACATGGTGTCGGAGGAATATTTTGAAGATGATGCGCCTCGATCTTTGGTGGCGCGCCTAGTGCGCAATCGGTTGGCTGAAATGCCTGAATTTAAGTCTAAGGTAGGCTTGGACAAACAAGTGGAGGATGACTTCGAGTACCTGTTGATGGTGTCCACCATTGAGCCGCGTAAAAACCACATGCTGCTGGTGAGCGCTTGGGAGCGGCTTAAGTACAGTACGCATCCGAATCTAAAATTGATGGTGGTGGGCAATACGGGGTGGGATCAAGGGCCGGTTATTAAGGCATTCAAACCGTGGGCCGAAAAGGGCGAACTTTTCTATCTGCAAAATGTGCCGTCGCCTGAGCTCAGGGTTTTGTATCAGCATGCACTGGCCACGGTGTGCCCCAGCGTAGCCGAGGGCTTTGATTATTCAGGCATTGAGGCCATGCGTTGTGGCTGCCCCGTGGTCTCGTCCGACATTGCCGTGCACCGCGAAATCTACCAAAGCGCATCTGCGTTCTTTAACCCCTATGCAGTGGACGATGCCGCGCGGGCCATAGGCGAGGTGATTGCGGCCGACGGCCAGGGCCTGCGCTCGGCCATGCGCGAGCGTGGCCGAGAAGTAGCGCAGCAGTATTTGCCCAAGAACATCTTGCCAAAGTGGGCGGACTTTTTTGAGTCTCGCAAAAGCCGCTAGGCGCTTTGTGACCACATCATTGGCAATTCAAACAGAATTTCAATCCATTTTTCAAAAGGGGTAGGCAATGGGTACTCAGGTTCAACAGGTGGTCAATTCGTTCAACACGTTAGGCGATGATGGCTTTGTGCAAAAAGGCTACACAACCCTGTTGGGTCGCTCGGCAGACCCAGCCGGGCTCAAAGACTATGTGGCGCGTTTACGCGCTGGCGTGTCACGCACCCAGGTCTGGAGCGAGTTGGCGGGCAGCGATGAGGCCAAACGCTTTGCGGCGCGCCAACCGGTAAAGCTCGTTGTGCCACAGATCAAAGCCGCTGTGGCTTGTTCACTGGCGGACTTGCTTGCCTTGGATGGCGCGGAGTTTGTGCGCCAGGCATACCAATCTGTGCTGGGCCGCGAGGCAGATCCCACCGGTCTGCGCGACTACGTGCAGCGATTGGAGGAAGGCACCTCCAGGTCCCAACTGCTGGCCGATTTGCGCTGCGATCCCGAGGGCAAGGCCTTTGACTCCAAATTGGTCGGGCTGGACGATTGGGTCAAGCTGGTGCAGCAGCAGGCATCGGTAGGCGACCTGTTGGTATTGCATGGCAGAATGTTTTTGACCGCTGCCTATGTGGCACTGTTCAAGCGCGAGCCCGACCCCGATGGCTTTGCGCGATACATTGCGCTATTGCAATCAGGCGCTTCCAGAACCTTTGTGTTGACGGAGCTTTTCAGGTCGCCCGAGGCGCGCGAGAAAGGTTCTGAAGTGCGGGGCCTGGTGAAGGCTATTGCGCAATACGAGAAGGCGCAACGCAAATCATGGGGCGGTTGGTATGGCCGAAACGTGTTGGGCGTAGAGTCAGATTTGCCAGCTGACTGTGAGCGCCGGGCGCTGGCCTATGGGCTGGCCGACCGTGCGGTGGCGTGAGTAACTTTTTGCGAGCGGTAGCCAATAGGCTTCAGCCGCTGCGTGTAGGCCCCGCAAAGATTGACGTCAAGCAGCTCATTGCCAAGCTGGGCGATGATGAACTGCTGCAGGCGGCGGATGCCTATTTTGCGGGTCTGGGCGTGGATAGCGAGCAATGCCACAAGCCGTTCTCCAATGTGGCGGATGCCATTCACATTACCCGCAATCTGAGTTTGCTGCTGCAAGCGGCGGACGTGTTCTCTGGTGCCGATGTGCTGGATTTTGGTTGCGCCACCGGCTGGCTGAGTTTGGCATTGGCGGACCTGGGTTGCAGTGTGACGGGTGTCGACATAGCGCCCGCAGCATTGCGTTTGGCAGATGCGTGGTGCGCACAACGTGGCGTGCGGGTTGGGGGCGCGGTGCAGTTCAAGGTCTATGACGGGCACAGGCTTCCGCTGGATGACAGCAGTGTGGACCGGGTGGTGTGCTTCGACGCGTTTCACCATGTAAAAGACCAGGCGGCCACTTTGAAAGAGCTGGCGCGGGTGTTGAGGCCGGGCGGACGCATTGCCATGGTGGAGCCAGGGCCGTTTCACTCGCAAACCGATAAGTCGCAGGCCGAGATGGCGCAGTACAAGGTGATTGAAAACGACATCGTCATGACCGATATTGCTGCGGCCGCCCTGGCGGCCGGGCTGGCCGCGCCGCAGATGTTGGTTCAGTTGCACCAGCCCATGGTGGTGCCATTTGATCATTACCAGCAATGGTCTGGTCCAGCCGGATTGCCAAAGGGTGATGGCAGTCGCTTGCTGACCAGTTTGCACCGGCATTTGATGGACACACAGTGCTTTTACTTGAGCAAACCGGGTGCAAGTGCGGGGGTGGACAGTCGTCGGGCCGAAGCGCTGGCGGCTGAAGTGCAGCTCGTCGCGGCTCACACAGTCGCGGGGGTGGCAGGACTGTTTGAGCTGCAATTTCGCATTCGCAATACCGGCGAGGCCGTCTGGATCAACCAGCGCGGTGCGCGGGGGCACGTCAACCTGGGCTGCCAGCTTCTGCGGCCCGACGAGTCGGTTGATAATTTGGATTATCAGCGGTTTGCCGTCAGCAATTCTCCGGTGGAACCCGGTGCAACGGTAGCCCTTTCTGTGCGCCTGCAGTCGCCCGGCGGTGGCCTCTACAAGTTTCGTTTTGATCTGGTTGCAGAAAACACTAGCTGGTTTGCCCAGGCGGGCCGTTGCAAGCCGCTTGTCTGGTCGACTGAACAGTAAGGCGAATTTCGCCTCCCACAGCTTTGCCGCACTGCGGCTTGAATGCCATCCAATATGTACAGGGTCAATATGAAAAATGGAAAATTCTTACGCAATGCTGCGCGTGGTACAGCGGCCTTGACGGTGGCCATGCTGGTTGGCTGCGCCAGTACGCAAAACTGGCTGCCATCAGCGGGCGCGAGTCGTGCACAAATTCAGGACCTTGCCCAAGCGCAGCCTGCCAGCAACATTCAGGTTGTTGAAATCAATGACAAAGTTGCGCGCAAAGTGCTGGGCAGCAAGAGGCAAGCACTGTTCTCGGAAGTGTTGGACCAGACAGCGCAGAAGGCCTTCGTCATAGGGGCTGGCGATGTGATTGAGGTGTCGATTTGGGAGGCGCCGCCAGCGGCGCTGTTTGGCAGCACGGTGCTGGACCCCCGAGCCGGCCCGGCGACCACGCGGGCAACGGCCTTCCCCGAGCAAATGGTCAATGTAGAAGGCTTCATCAGCATTCCTTTTGCCGGACAGATTCGGGCCGCAGGGCGCACCACCAATCAGATTGAGGCAGAGGTGGTGCAGCGCCTCATGGGCAAGGCCAATCAGCCCCAGGTGCTGGTCAGAACCATCCGCAACAACACGGCCAACGTGACCGTGGTCGGTGAGGTGACCAATAGCTTGCGCATGCCGTTAACTGCCAAGGGCGAGCGCTTGCTGGACGCACTGGCTGCGGCGGGTGGCGTGCGTCAGCCGGTGAACAAGATGACGTTGCAGGTGTCACGCGCAGGCCAAATGCTGGCAATGCCGCTGGAAGCCGTTATTCGTGACCCCAAACAAAATATTGTGCTGCAGCCGGGGGACGTTGTCACCTCGCTCTTTCAGCCTCTGAGCTTTACCGTGCTGGGGGCCACAGGTAAAAACGAAGAGGTCAATTTTGAAACGCAGGGCATTTCGCTGGCCCAGGCATTGGCGCGCGCTGGTGGCCTGCAGGATGCGCGCGCGGATGCGCAAGGTGTGTTTTTGTTCCGGTTTGAGTTGCCAGAGGCGATGGAGAATTCAGCCAAGACCGCGCTGACGGCGGACGGCAAGGTTCCTGTGGTCTACCGGCTGGACCTGAAGGACCCGGCCACTTTTTTTGTGGCGCAGAATTTTCCGATGCAGAACCGCGATGTGCTGTATGTGTCTAACTCGCCCGCCACCGAGCTGCAGAAGTTCTTGAACATTTTGACGTCCACCATCTACTCGATCTCGGCAATTGGCGCTGCGGTACGCACTTCCCCCTGATTTGAATCGGGTTGCGCATGCGTGAGCTTGTCATCGACGTTACGCGACTGCTCTCTCGTGGCTTGCAAGGGCGCTTGCCCACGGGGGTGGACCGCGTCAGTTTGGAGTTCCTGCGGCATTTTGGTGATCGGGCGACGGCCTTGGTACGCATAGCAGGGCGTTGGGTGATTTTGAATGGTACCGATTCAAGGCGGGTGTTTGACGAGTTGCTGGCCCCGAGCGATAGCTTTGGTCTGGTGTTGCGTTGGTGTGTAGGCAAGGGCTATGCGTTGCGTTGGTCGGCGCATGCGCAGTGTGTGTTGCTCAATACCGGACACAGCGGCCTGGACCAACCGGACTATGCCGTGCAGGTGCGGCGCAGGGGCATGTTGCCGATTTTCTTTTTGCACGACCTGATCCCGCTGACGCACCCGGAGTATTGCCGCGCGGGGGAGGCAGCCAAGCACCAGCAGCGCCTGTCGACCATGATTCAAGAAGGGCGCGGGCTTATCGTCAACTCAATGGATACCCAGGACACGCTGGAGCGCTTTGCCAGTCGAGAGGGCTGGCCACTGCCGCCGTGTGCCGTGGCGCATCTGGCGCCGGCCACATTGCTGCAGCCGGCATTGGCGCGCCCTGTGGCAGAACCCTATTTCGTAATGCTCGGCACCCTAGAGCCGCGTAAAAACCACCTATTGATCCTGCATCTGTGGCGGCAGTTGATTGGCGAATTGGGCAGCGCGGCTCCGCGCCTGGTCATCATTGGCCAGCGGGGGTGGGAGTGCGAACAGGTTGTGGACTTGCTAGAGCGGTGTGAAATATTGAGAAGCCATGTGACCGAACAGAGCAATTGCTCCGATGCTGAACTCGCCACTTGGCTAACACATTCACAAGCCTTGCTCTTTCCGTCGTTTGTAGAAGGCTTTGGCATGCCCTTGGTGGAAGCGTTGATGCTGGGCGTGCCCGTGATAGCCAGTGACTTGCCGGTGTTTCAGGAGATTGCAGCCAACATCCCTGAGTATCTGGATCCGCTGGACGGAGTGGGCTGGCGGCGGGTGATCCTGGATTACGCGCAAGCGCAAAGCCAATTGCGCCAGGCACAGTGCG
>JAUXWC010000117.1 GCA_030685025.1 Rhodoferax sp. | reverse complement strand
TAGAACAGCTCCACGTCGCCGACGTTGGCCACCTGCTCGGCCAGCTTGCCTTGTGCGACAAGGGCCGAATGGCTGCAGACCTGGTCGCGACCGTGTGCCTTGGCGTGGTAGACCGCCTTGTCGGCGCGCTCGAACGCACCGCTTGGCGTATCACCCGGACGAACTTCCGTGAAGCCAACGCTGATTGTAATGTGGCCAACCTGCGGGAACAGATGACCGGCCGTGCTGGTACGAAGTCGCTCGAGTGCCAGCGCCGCTTCGGCCTCGCCGTTGCACCGCATCAACACCACAAACTCCTCGCCACCAAAGCGGTAGAGCTGGTCGTGAAACCGGAAACATGCCCGCATCAGCCGGGCCAGCAGCAGCAGCACTTCATCGCCGATCAAGTGGCCGTAGGTGTCGTTCACACGCTTGAAGTGGTCGATGTCGATCATCGCTAACCAGTAGCTGCTGCTAACTGTCTCATGCCGACGCTCGCCCAGGTCGGTGCTGGTGGCCCTGTTTTGTTCAATTGTGGCCTTGAGAAAGGCACCGTCGAAGGTCTTGCGGTTGAGCAACTCGGTCAAGGTATCGCGCTCGCCATAGTCCAACAAGCTCTGGAAGTTTCGGTACAGTCGCAGCACGCCTGTCACCAGGCGCCGCGACTCCTCCGTCAGGGTGGTCTGGGTTTCGATTTCGAGCACGCCTGGCGCGTCGAGGTTCCAGGCCAGGGGAAAGACCGTGCGGTTCGGCTGGCTCGCCTGCTCGCTCACAAGCTGTGTCGCAATCGCCTGCAGGCGAAGTGGAAACTCCGCCAGTTTGGGCAGCGTGTCGATGTTGGCCCAGGCCGAATCCATGCTCGGGATTACCTCCCCCGCGCCGAGTCGAGCGCAGGTCAGCCAGCGCTGGTTGTCGCGGTCTCCAACCCCCCGGTAAATCGCAACGCTGAGCGGGGCGAGTAAATCCTTGATCGTGCCAACGAGCGCGAGCTCCAGCGCGTCCCGGTCCTTTTGGGAGGTCAAGTCGGCCAGGTTGTCTACTAGTTCGGGCATATTTCAAGTGTACATCGCCAACTGAGAAACCTTGGGGACAGACCTTCAGCTCTGTGCGCGACTGACTAATGGGCAGAGCTGGCGTCCTGGCCCTGAGTTCTCTGTGGGGCGACGCGTGGTAGGGTCAAGGTGACGCAAGTCCCGCGCACCGCCGCGCTGCCCACTTTGATAGCGCCGCCCAGGACACCGGTGACCAGGTTGTAGACGATGCTCAAACCCAGACCGCTCCCGCCCTGGCCCAGTTTGGTGGTGAAGAAGGGGTCAAAGATCCGGTCCAGATTGTCCTTCGGTATGCCCAGACCATTGTCCTGAATCGATAGTCGAACCCAGTCGCTATCGATGGCCGTGGCGGAGATCGTGACGGTCCCGCGTACGCCCCGATCAAACCCGTGCAGGAAGGCGTTGTTGATCAGGTTGGTGATGACCTGGCCCAGCGGCCCGGGGTAACTCTCCATCGTCAGGTCGTCTGGTATCTCGCAAGTCACGGTGTGACGGGTCTTGCGAATCATCGGGCTCAGGGTCAGCATGATCTCGTTGACGGTTTCATCGAGCCTGAAGAATCGGCGATTCACGCTGGTCTGATCGACCGCAACTTGCTTGAAGCTGGCCACCAGCTCGGCCGCCTTGGCCAGGCTGCGCATCAGGATGGTTGTGCCCTCGTGCGTGCGCGCAACAAAGCTCTCCAGGGTCGAGCGGCGCACCCCGTGCTGCATGGATTCGGCGAACTCCTCGTTGTGTTCCTGCATGGTGCTGGCCACTGTCACGCAGTTGCCGATGGGGGTGTTGAGCTCATGCGCTATGCCCGCGACCAAGGCCCCCAGCGCGGCCAGCTTCTCGGTCCGGACCAGTTCGCCTTGTGCCTGCTGCAGGGTTGCCAGGGCTTTGGAGAGCTCCTCGGTGCGCTGGGTGACGCGGTGCTCCAACGTGGCATTGAGGTCGAGTATTTCCCGTTCGTATTGATGTTTGGCGGTGATGTCTTCGTAGGCGAGGATCAGCAGCGATTCGTCGTTCAAGGTAATCAGTCGCCCCGAGATCTCGCACAGCAGGCGTGTTCCCTCATAGCCGGCTGACAGCCACGCGGGGTAGCGGGCGATCTCCCCGGTGCGGTTGATTTCGGCCAGCACCGCATCGCGATCAAGCTGGCTGATCCAGAAGGCGTTGCGGGCTCCGGTCGTTCCAATGGTTTGCTCCCGACTGCGTTTGAACAGGCGAACCCAGGCATCGTTCAAGCTGGCAACCTCATACCCGGTTTGCCTGCGCGACACGGTCATCGCCACGGGGGAGGCGTCAAAAATGGCGGCGAATTTGGCTTGACTAAAACGCAAGGCTTCTTCGGCGCGCAGTCGCTCGGCCAGCTCTTGCTTGAGCGAGGTGTTGCGGCTGTCTCGTTCTGCAATCAGCGTGCCCAGGTCGGTGCGCATCTTGTCCAGACCCAGCGCCAGCATGCCGATCTCGTCCTGGCGCTGTGACAGGACCGGCTGCTCCAACTCACCGCGCGCCAGACGAATTGTGCTCTGTTGCAGCGAGCGCAAGGGGTACAGCATGCGCCGCTGGAACAACAGCAGGATCAACACGAACGATATGGCCACTTGCGCCAGCAGCGCCATGCCCAGCTTGGACAAGTCGGTGAGCAGGTCCAACTGCACGCGGCGTGTGCTCATCTCCACCACCACGTGTCCCACGATACGCCGGTTGTAGACCACCTCGCGTTCCTCACGCAGTCTGTCACCCACGACGGGAACCTTCGACTCGCCGTGCGCAAAGCGCTCTTTGTACTCATCAAGAACGGTTACCTGAGCCACGTCCGGATTGCGCAACACGGCTTCGACCAATTGCCCGGCGACCTCTTTGTCCAGGTTCCAGATCGCCACCGCCATGCCCCGTGCGAGAACGTCGGCGTATTGCGACATGGGTACCCGCACACGCAGATTGACCTCGCGATCCTGACGATCCGTGAACAGGAACGCCGCCAACACCAGCGCGGGAAGCAAAATGCCCAAGCCGGCGCCGACGATCAGCGTGCGCGCGAGGGATAGCTTCTTCAAGATGATCTGCCTGGGAAACGCCAGGACCGGACATGACGCACTGGACGATGCGCCACTATTTGGACGCCTGCTGGCGCCACAATTCGAAGCGGGCCTCGGTCAACACCTGGGCCGCCGCAACGGCGGAGTCAGTGCTTGCGAACGGGAGCATCTTGAGTCCTGCTTGAAGTCTGCGCAGCCGTGTCATGCCGCTTATGGCCATAAATCACCTCGGTTGTGGCAATAGTTCACTTTGGACCGCAGTCTATCCGGTGCTCTATACGCGCGCAATGGCCTGTGCGGCTGCTGGCCTGTGCGGCTGCGGTCTGTCCCGCAAGGTGAACATCCGACATCCGACAATCAGTTGAGGACAGAGCGTCGCTGCGCTCCGGTCTGTTCCCCAAGGTATCAGCTTAACAGTGCCTGGGCAAACTCGCGAGCCTTGAAGGACTCCAGATCGTCGAGCTGTTCGCCCACGCCAATGAAATAGACCGGGACCGGCTGCTCCCGGGCGATCGCGGCCAATACACCGCCCTTGGCCGTGCCATCGAGCTTGGTGACGATCAGGCCGGTCAGTCCAAGCGCTTCGTTGAACGCGCGCACCTGCGCCAGCGCGTTCTGCCCGGTATTGCCGTCGATGACCAGCAGGACCTCATGCGGTGCGCTGGCATCCGCCTTTTGCACCACGCGCTTGATCTTCTTGAGTTCTTCCATCAGGTGCAATTGCGTCGGCAATCGTCCTGCGGTGTCCACCATCACCACATCCTTACCCCGCGCCTTGCCGGCGCTGACCGCATCAAAGCTCACGGCTGCGGGGTCGGCCCCCTCCTGACTGATGATCTCCATCGTGTTGCGATCGGCCCAGACCATGAGTTGTTCGCGCGCCGCCGCACGGAAGGTGTCCGCGGCCGCCAGCAGCACCGTGGCACCCTGATTGGACAGATGACGTGTCAACTTGCCGATCGAGGTGGTCTTGCCTGCCCCGTTGACGCCGGCGACCATGATCACCGTGGGTTTGTAGCGACCGATCACCAGCGGCTTCTCCAATATCGCGAGCAAATCACTGAGGGACTCAACCAGCAATTCCTTGACGGCCTGTGGCTCGGTCGTGCCGGTGTCCTTGACCCGCCGTTTGAGATCGTCGAGTAGGTACTGCGTCGCCCGCACGCCGGTGTCAGCCATGAGCAACGCTGATTCCAGGTCCTCGTACAAGGCCTCATCAATGCGCGTGCCGGTGAATACCGTGGCGATGCTGGAGCCGGTCTTGCGCAGGCCATTCTTGAGCTTGTCGAGCCAGGTCTGGCGTGGCGTCGCGTCGGGCGTGACCGGGCCAGGCAGCGCGGCTGCAAGGGCGCCGGCTGCGTTGGGGGCTGGCTTGGCCGGCGTGTCGGGCGGCTTCTTCTTGAAAAAACTGAACATGGATGCTACTTAGAATCACCCCATTCTATGAGGCGTGACCGCGCCTTTATCTGACGGGGCCTCGACTTCACCGCGCCGGCGGGCTCGCCATGTGTTGTGCTGGCGGGTGCGCCGGGCGCACTCTCAAGGATGACAGCTTATGCAAACACCTCTCAAACGGCCCTCGAAGGCGGCTCGTTCGGTACCGAAGCAGCCCGCCGCGGCAGCGCCGCGCGCGTCGGGCCAGGTTCGCATCATCGGGGGCCAATGGAAGCGCACCAAGCTGGCCGTCGCCGACAAGCCGGGCTTGCGCCCCACGCCAGACCGGGTGCGCGAAACCCTGTTCAACTGGCTGGGACAGGACATGACGGGCTGGCGTTGCCTGGATGCCTTCGCCGGGACCGGCGCGCTGGGCTTTGAAGCGGCGTCGCGCGGCGCGCGGGAGGTGTGCCTGGTGGAAAACGATGCCAGCCTGGTGAGTCGCCTCGCGCAGGCGCAGACCAAGCTGAACGCTACGACGGTGCAGGTGTTGCGCGGGGACGGCATCGCCACGCTCAAGCGCTGTGGCCCGAGCACCCTGGATTTGGTCTTTCTTGACCCACCGTTTGATTCGAGCCTGTTTGGAGCCGCCCTGGAAGCCGCTGCGCGGGTCGTGAAACCGGAAGGCTATGTCTACCTCGAAGCGCCTCGCGCATGGGATGACGTCGCCCTGGCGCCGTTTGGCTTGCAGGTGCACCGTCACTTGTTGGCTGGCGCGGTGCATGCGCACCTGTTGCGCCGCGCTCCTGGGCTTGCTCGCACTGCATAATGCGGCCAACGAGAGCCTGGAAGAAACCGTCGGCCTGAGCCGCACCTTCACCAAGTCAACAAGGCACACCATGGCCCACAACGTGATTGCTGTTTATCCTGGCACCTTTGATCCCATGACCCTGGGGCATGAAGACGTGGTTCGCAGGGCCACCCAGTTGTTTGACCGGGTGATCGTTGCCGTCGCGGCCGGGCACCACAAACGGGCCTTGTTTTCGCTTCAGGAGCGTATCGATATGGCGCGTGAGGCGGCCAAGGCGTACCCCCAGGTGGAGGTGGAGAGCTTTTCTGGCTTGTTGCGGGATTTTGTCGTGGCACGCGGTGGCAAGGCCATGGTGCGCGGGCTGCGGGCGGTGACGGACTTCGACTACGAGTTCCAGCTCGCTGGCATGAACCGCAGCCTGATGCCCCAAGTGGAGACGGTGTTTTTGACACCCAGTGACAAGTACCAGTTCATCTCCAGCACGTTCGTGCGCGAGATCGCCTTGCTGGGCGGGGAGGTGAACAAGTTCGTGTCGCCGGCGGTCGAGCAGCGTCTGCTCGAAAAAGTGCGCGCGCTGGCCCAGACGCCGTGATCAGATGTTCTGTTAGGACCGAGCCACCTCCCAGTGGCACTGGTTTCGCAGAGTTTTAGCAATTGAATGGAGTGGTGAGTAATGAAGATTTTGTTGCCAGTCGATGGTTCCGAGGTTTCTCTGCAGGCGGTTCGCTTCGCGATTCGCCTGGCGCGCGAGGGATTGAACACCAGTGTGGTGTTGGCCAATGTCCAGGAGCCTGCTACCTTGTACGAGATGATGATTGCTCACGATCCGGCCGTGCTGGCCAGCGTGGCCGCCGCCGCTGGCGCCCATGCGTTGGAGCCCGCTCAGGCCTTGCTGGATCAGGCGGGCATGGCTTATGAGAGCGAGGTCGCCAACGGCGACGCGGCCCATGCGATTGTGGACATCGTCGAGCGCTTTGCCTGTGACCTGGTGGTGATGGGTGCCAGTGGCATGGGTGACTTGCGCAGTGCTTTGCTGGGTTCCGTATCGCATGAGGTGTTGCACGCATGCAGGGTGCCGGTGATGATCGTCAAGGCCGATGACGATGAGGGCGACGAGCCCGGTGACGAAGACGCTGACGCCGAGGATCGGACCACCGATCAGCAATGACGGAACTCGTCCTGATCCGCCATGGCGAGACCGACTGGAACCGCGAGCTGCGTTTTCAAGGGCAAGTGGATGTTCCGCTCAATGCGGTGGGGCTTGAGCAGGCGCGCCGCCTGGGTGAGCGGCTGGCCGGTGAGATGCTTGATGGGCTGGTGTGCAGCGATCTGACGCGGGCACGCCAGACGGCCGGCCCCATCGGAGAGCGCAACCCGCAGGTGTCGACGGCGGGAATCGAGCTGGACGCGGCCTTGCGTGAACAGAACTTCGGTGTGCTGGAGGGTCTGCGGGTGCCCGATATCCAGGCTAAGCAACCTGAAGTCTGGGCCCAGTGGCTGGAGTTCCAGGCCGACTTCGCGCCCAGTGGCGGCGAAAGCACGCGCCAGTTCCACGGCCGGGTGATGGCGGCGCTGCGCGGTTTGGCCAAGGCGCGCCTGCGACAGACTGTGGTGGTGGTGACCCACGGCGGCGTGCTGGACATGGTGTACCGCACCGCGCGTGGCTTGCCCTTGTCGGGGCCGCGTCAGAGTGACATACCCAACGCTGGTCTGAACCGGGTCCGCATCAGTGGTGAACTGATCGAGATCATTTCCTGGGCAGACACGCAGCACCTGGCCGACCTGCCGGCTCAGCCACGCTACGACCAGCGCGCGCTGGTCAAGCAAAAGCTCACCTGAAACATTGCGGGACAGACCGGAGCGCAGCGACGCTCTGTCCTCAACTGATTGTCGGATGTTGGTTGTCCACTTTGCGGGACAGACCGGAGCGAAGCGACGTTCTGTCCTCAACTGAATGTCGGATGTCGGCTGTTCACATTGCGGGACAGACCGGAGCGAAGTGACGCTCTGTCCTCAACTGATTGTCGAATCAGGGTGGCAGCGGCCACGGGCGCTGGGGCTCACGCAGACACTCGAATGCCCGAGCGAGTTGAAGCACACCCAGGTCGTCGAAGCGCCTGCCCGCGATTTGCAGGCCAATGGGCAGCCCCTGCTTGGTGTAGCCGCAATTGATCGAGGCGGCTGGCTGTTCCGACATGTTGTAGGGCACGGTGAAGCCGATGTGTTCCAGCGGGTGCAGCGGGTCGTTGGTGGGCGAGGGCAATTCTGCCGCGAACGCCACCACCGGCGAAGTTGGCGAGATCACGAAATCATAGGGCGCGCACGCTTTGACGCTGGCCAGCCGCGTGGCGTGGAACTGGCTCATGGCAACAAAGGTCTGGGGCCCTGACAACTGCGACGCGCTGTCGGCCCAGTGCCGGATGTAGGGTAAGACCATGGCCTTGCGCTCGGGCTTGAGCGCCTCCAAATCGAGGTGCGCGCGCATCCGCCAAGCATGGTCCATGCCGTCGAGCATCGTCTGGGTCATGAATGGCCGCATCGGTTCCACGTGGGCGCCGGCTTGCGTTAGAAGTTGCGCTGCGTGGGCAATCGCCTGGCTGACTTCGGGCTCCACGGCCAAGCCACATCCGGCGTCGAGCAACAAGCCGATCTTCAGGCCCCTTAGCCACTCGGTGCCCCGGTCGAACTGGTTCCAGGCAATGCATTCGACGGGCAGGCTCATGCTGTCGCGCGAATCGGGCTGGGACAGGACCTGCATCAACAGCGCAGCGTCCGCCACGCTGCGCGTCATGGGACCCGCGCAGCGGCCGGTGTAGGGCGGGTCGATCGGGATACGTCCCAGACTTGGTTTCAGGCTGAAGATGCCGCACCAGCCGGCTGGCAGGCGCAATGAACCGCCAATGTCGGTGCCAAGGTGCAGTGGACCGTAACCTGCCGCTGAGGCGGCGGCGCCACCGGCACTGGAGCCGCCCGGTGTTTTGCCCAGGTCCCAGGGGTTGCGGCTGGTGGCGTGAAAGCTCGACAGACCGGAGGACAACATGCCGTAGTCCGGCATGGTGGTCTTGCAAACCAGCACCGCGCCCGCCTCGCGCAGCCGCGCGGCGGGGGGAGCATCGGCACCGGCTGGCAGTAGCTCAGTGGCGGCCGTGCCCAGTGGCACCGGATCGCCTTGTGTGGCGATGTTCTCCTTGAGGGTCACTGGCACGCCGTCCAGGGGTCCGCAGGGCGAACCACGCCGCCAGCGTGCCTCGGAGGCGCGCGCCTGTGCCAGCGCCAGTTCCGGACGCAACAGGTAGCTGGCATGCAGGTGCGGCTCCCAGCGGTCAACGTGTTCCAGCACCGACTGTGTCACCTCGACGGGTGACAACTCACCCCGTGCGAACGCCGCCAGCAGCTCGGCGGCCGACCAATCGTGCAGCGCCCGTTCTGGAGCCGGCATTTGCGTCACAAAGCGGGGCTGTCAATCACGACCATGACAGCGCCGACAGATCGTTGACAAATATCGGCATGTCCTTCCACAGGCCCTTGAGCTGTTTGTTGGCGACCGTGATCCATTGGGGCTGGTACAGGAAGGCGTGCACGCTGTCGTTGGCGATCATGCGTTGGGCATCAGCCAGCAGCTTGGCTCGGTCGGTGGCGCGCGGCGCGTTCTGAATTTTCTCGAACAAGGTATTGAACGCGGGCGACTCGTAGCCCCAGTAGTAGCCCGGCTTGGCAAAGTTGCCGAAATCGAAGGGCTCGACGTGCGAGATGATGGTGAGGTCGTAGTTCTTGTTGGTGTAGGTGCCACTGAGCCATTGCGCCCACTCCACGTTCTCGATCTTGGCGATGATGCCGATCTTGGCCAGTTGCGCCGCGATGACTTCGCCACCCTGGCGCGCATACGGCGGTGGCGGCAGCTTGAGTGTCAGCTCCAGAGGCGTCTTGATGCCGGCCTCGCTCAGCAAGGCCTTTGCCTTCTCGATGTTGAAGGGGTTGATGCCGGTGGTGTCGACATAGCCAAAAGCACCCGGCACATAGTGGCTGCCGATCGGCGCGCCATAACCGTCTCCGGCGCCTTCGATCACGGCCTTGCGATCAATGGCGGCGGCAATCGCGCGGCGCACCCGCACATCGTCGAGCGGTTTCTTCTTGTTGTTGATCGCCAGGATGGTCTTGGCGCGCGAGCCGCTGACCACGACCTGGAACTTGGGGTTGGCCTTGAACTGCGCCACGCTGCGGGGCGTGACGCGGGGGAAAGCGTCCACATCGCCTGCCAGCAAGGCGGCAACCTGCGCTGCGGGGTCGCTGATGAAACGAAACGTGACCTTCTTCATCTTGATGGCGCTGGCGTGGCGGTAGCCGTCCCATTTGGCGAGCGTGATCGACGAGCCCTTGGCCCAGGTGTTCAGTTGGTAGGGCCCCGTGCCGACCGGTTTGGTGGCGTTGGTGTCCACGCTCTTTGGCTCGACGATGATGGCGGTGGCCTGGCCCATCAGGAACAGGAAGTCCGGGTCGAGGCCCTTGTTGAGGATCACGACGGTATGGTCGTCGATCGCCGCCACGCTTTCCATGCCGGCGAAGGTGCGCTTGTCCTTGTTGGTGCTCTTTTCGCCGGCGGCCCGCTCAAACGAAAACTTGACCGCCTGGGCATTGAAGGGCTCGCCATTGTGAAACTTGACGCCACGGCGCAGCTTGAAGGTGTAGGTCTTCAGGTCGGGTGAGACCTCCCAGCTCTCCGCCAGCAGCGGCGAGACGCTGCCGTCGCTGTTGATCTTGGTGAGCGTCTCGAAAACGTTGTACTGCACGATTTCGGCGATGGCTGATGCGGCGCCGGCCGTGGGGTCCAGGCCTGGCGGCTCCAGGGTCATGGCGAGCACGACGGCGTCCTTCTTGGCTTGGGCCAGGGCGGATATGGGCAGGGTTGCGCTTGCTGCCGCACAGGCGCTCGTGGCGAGAAGTTTGCGACGATGGATCATGTTGAAGTCTCCAGGGAAACGGGGTTGATACAGCGCTTGGCGCATTGTCCAGTGTCGAACCATACCACTACGCGATTCGAACGTTGGGCGCGGAACCGGGCCATCGCTCACTCGGTTGCCGCTACGAATGCGAGGCTACCGCAAACGGCAGGTGACAAGCCGCCAGGTGTCCATCCCCGACCGGACGCAGCGCCGGTCGGGTACTGTGGCAGGTGCTGTCGGCGTGGGGGCAACGCGGCACGTAGGGGCAACCCACGGCGGTTTGTGCGGTGGGCGGCGGTGGCAGGCTGGTTCTGCGCCCGCGTGGGGCCAGCGGTCGGTCCAGGCGGGGTATGGCGTCCAGCAAGGCCATCGTGTACGGGTGGGCAGCGTGCTGGAACAGGGTCGTCGCGGTAGCCTGCTCAACAATACGGCCCTGGAAAATCACCGCCACCTCGTCGCACAGATGGTCCACTACGGCGAGGTCGTGGCTGATCAACAGGTAGCTGACACCAAACTGGTCTTGCAGGTCCTGCATCAGGTTGAGCACTTGTGCCTGCACCGAGACGTCCAGCGCGCTCACCGGTTCGTCCGCCACGATCAGGCGCGGGCGGGTGATCAAGGCGCGGGCAATGGCGATGCGCTGGCGCTGGCCACCCGAGAACTCATGTGGGTATTTGCCCAGATCGTCCGAACGCAGGCCGACGGCGGCCAGCACCTGCACCGCTTGCTCTTGCTGGTCGGCCGCGCTAACGGCGGCCAATGCGGCCAGCGGTTCGCCCACGATGCGTGCCACCGTTTGGCGTGGATCGAGCGAGCCGTAGGGGTCCTGAAACACCATCTGGAAATCCCGTCGCGCCCGGCGCAGTCCGGCGGCTGACAGGGCAGCCAGATCCTGGCCCAGCACGTGCACCGATCCCGACGAAGGCGCCTCCAGCGCCATCACCAGGCGCGCCAGCGTGGATTTGCCCGAGCCTGATTCGCCGACCACGCCCAGACTCTGGCCCTGGTTCAGCGACAAGCTCACGCCTTGCAGCGCGTGTAGCAGGCGCGGCTTGCGCCACAAGGCGTCGCGCGGCAGCGTGTAGCTGCGCGTCAGTTGGTCCACCCGCAACAACTCGGTGGTCATGACGGGCGGTCTTCCTGGGCAGTTTCCAGACGCAAGCAGCGTGCGGTGTGGTCGCCTCCCAGTTTGCTGAGCGCCGGGACCTGGCTCGTGCATGCGCTCATGGCGACGTCACAGCGCGAGGCGAACGGACACAGGGCGGTGAGTTCGTGCAACTGCGGCACGGTCCCGGCGATGGTGGGCAAGCGCTCGCCCCGGTGGGCTCCCAAGCGCGGCCGGGCGGCGAACAAGCCACGGGTATAGGGGTGCGCCATGTGGCTGAATACTTGCCCGCTGGGGCCACCTTCGACGACGCGACCGCCATACATCACCAGCATGCGCGCGGTGTTTTGGGCGATCACGCCGAGGTCGTGCGAGATCAGCAGCAAGGCCATTTGGCGCTCGTGCACCAGCTCGCTGATCAGGTCCAGAATTTGACGCTGCACCGTGACATCGAGCGCCGTGGTGGGTTCATCTGCAATCAGCAGGTCAGGGCCACAGGCCAGCGCCATGGCAATGGTGATGCGTTGGCGCTGGCCGCCCGAGAACTGGTGCGGGTAGGCGTGAAAGCGCCGCTCGGCATCGTCGATGCCAACCCGGTCCAGCAGCGCAATGGCTTGCAGCCTGGCCTGCTCGCGCGAGGCGCCTCGGTGCAAGCGCAGTGGTTCGGCCACCTGTTTGCCGATGCTGTGCACCGGGTTCAGGGCCGTCATCGGTTCCTGAAAAATCATGCCGATGCGGTTACCCCGAATGCGCTGAAGCGTGGCGTCGTCTTGACCGACCAGGGGCTGACCATCGAGCACAATGCTGCCACTCACGCTGGCGCCCTCCGGCAGCAGCCCCATCAGGGCCATGGCGGTGAGCGACTTGCCGCAGCCCGACTCGCCGATAAGCCCGAGGGTCTGGCCACGGTCAAGCGCAAAGCTGAGGTCCCGTACCGCCAGCGTGGTGCCGTTGCGTGTTTGCAGGTGCACGTTCAGGTCACGGACTTCAAGCAGGGCCATCGCGTCAGCGCTTTCGGGATAGTTTGGGGTCGAGCAGGTCGCGCAAGCCGTCACCCAGCAGGTTCAGACCCAGCACTGCCATGGCGATGGCGACCCCGGGAAACACCGCCAGCAATGGCGCCTGGTACAGCAGGGTTTGCGCCTCGGCCAACATCCGGCCCCACGATGGTTGTGGCGGCTGTGTGCCCAGGCCCAAATAGGACAACGCCGCTTCGGCCAGGATCGCCATGGCGAACTGGATCGTGGCTTGCACGATCAGTACCGAGGCCATGTTGGGTAGTACGTGGTCGAGCGTGATGCGCCACGGCCCCTTGCCGCAGGCGCGTGCCGCCAGCACGTAATCCCGGGTCCAGATTTGCCGGGCCGAGGCTCGACTGATCCGCGCGAAGGTCGGGATGTTGAAGATGCCTATGGCAATGATGGCGTTGACGATGCCGGCGCCAAACACGGCCGTCATCATGATCGCCGACAGGATCGCGGGAAAGGCAAACGTGAAATCCGCCAGGCGCATGATCAGTTCTTCCGCCCAACCACGCCGGGCCGCCGCCAACAGGCCGGCAGCGGTGCCCAGCACCAGCCCGATGCCGACGGCGATCACGCCGACCAGAATTGAGCTGCGTGCCCCCATCAGCAGCAGCGATGCCACGTCCCGCCCGAACGGATCGGTGCCAAGCCAGTGCACTCGGCTGGGAGCTTGCAGCTTGGCCGTCATGTCGATCTCGAATGGCGACCAGGGTGTCCAGACCAGGGACAAGGCAGCGGCCCCCACCAGCAGCAGCGTGAGCAGGGCGCCGGCCACCAGATTGCGCTGCTGGCGCATGCGCGTCATCAGGCTGGGGTCGCTACCTGACATGTCGAGGGCGGGACTGCGGGCGCGTGTCATAGATCGTGGGTCTTGACTCGGGGGTCGATCACGGCGTAAAGCACGTCCACCACAAAGTTGATGAAGATCACCATGGCGGCCAACAGCATGACGCAGTTGCGCACCACGATCACGTCGCGGTTGGCAATCGACTGAAAGATCAGCCGGCCCAAGCCGGGCAGGTAGAAGACGTTCTCCACCACAATGGTGCCGGCCAGCAGGTTGGCAAACTGCAGGCCCATGATGGTGATGACCGGAATCATCGCGTTGCGCAGCACATGGCCCCACAAGGTGGCGCGCCGCGACAGGCCTTTTGCGCGGGCGGTGCGCACGTAGTCTTCGCGTAGCACGTCCAGCACCGCCGAGCGGGTGATGCGCGCCAGGATCGCCGCCTGCACAACGGCCAGCGATACCGCGGGCAGCAGCAAGGCCTTGAGTGCCTGTGCCGGGTCCTCGTTCCAGCCTGGGAAGCCGCCCGCGGCGAACCATTGCAGGTGCACCGAGAACAGCAGAATCAGGACAATGGCAAACCAGAAGTTCGGCACCGCGATGCCGAGTTGCGTCAGCCCCATCAGGCCCACGTCGCCCAATCGGTTGTGCTGGGCGGCGGCATAGATACCGATGGACAGGGCCAGCACCGTGGTCATCGCCATGCTCATGAGTGCCAAGGGCACCGTCACGGCCAACCGTTCGATGATCAGATCGAAGACCGGCGAGCTGTAGGCGTAGCTGTCGCCGAGCTCGCCGCTCAGCAAACCGCGCATCCACTGCCCGTAACGCTGGAGCGCGGTCTGGTCCAGCCCCAGTTTGGCCGCGAGGGCGCGCACCGCCTCGGGCGCGGCGTCGGGACCCATCATGAGGAGCGCGGCATCGCCCGGCAGGACCTCCAGCACCAGAAAGATCACTGCCGACGCGCCGCCCAAGGTGGCGATCAGTGTCAGCAGCCGTTTGAGGAGGTACAAGCCCATGAGTGTCGTGTTGGCGGTGCAGTTGTGATTGGGCTGGTACGGTGGGCGCGGGCCACGCTATCAACATGCGACCGGCAGGGGAATTGCCGCTGCGTGGGTCCGCGGCGTCGATAATCAGGGCATGCCGACTTGTACCAGATTTTTGCGAAACGGACCGGCGCCAAGTGTCGCTCGGTCCGCAACGGAACGGAAGACGCGGCCATGGCGTTGATGATCACTGACGACTGCATCAACTGCGACGTGTGCGAGCCGGAGTGTCCGAACGAGGCGATTTACCTGGGTGCCGAAATCTACGAGATCGACCCCACCAAGTGCACCGAGTGCGTCGGCCACTTCGACGTTCCGCAATGCGTGCAGGTGTGCCCCGTGGCGTGTATCCCGGTCAATCCGCAGTTTGTGGAGGACAAGGAAACGCTGTGGCAGAAGTACCAGCGCTTGAAAGCTCAGGTGCCCGTCCAGAGCGGCCATTGACTGCTGGCTGCGGCTGGCCGATCACCGCTGCGGAGTCGTCCGCCAGGGTGTCGGGTTTGTCGGGGCGCGGTGGTTTCGGGCGTGGCGGTTTGCTGGTGTGGACCAGCATGGTGGCTTTGGCCATGTCGCCACTGAGCAAGTGGGGCAAGGCCTTGAGGGTCCGGTCGATCGCCTGCTCAATCGCAATGCGGTGATCGAGCGATGGTTTTTTCAACACCCAATTGATCACCTCCGACTTGACGCCAGGGTGGCCAACACCCAGGCGCAGGCGCCAATAGTCGTCGGTACCCAGTTGGTCGTGGATATCGCGCAGCCCGTTGTGGCCGGCATGGCTGCCACCGAGCTTCAATTTGGCATCGCCCGGCACGATGTCGAGCTCGTCGTGGGCGACCAGGATCTCATTGGGCGCGATTTTGAAGAAGCGAGCCAGGGCGGACACCGATTTGCCCGAGAGGTTCATGAAGGTCTGGGGCGCCAGCAACCAGACCGGCTGGCCGCCTGCCGTGGTGCGGGCCACCAGTCCGTGGTAGCTCTTGTCCAAGGTCAACGAGACCTTCAGTTCGCGTGCCACCGCGTCCAGCCACCAGAAGCCGGCGTTGTGGCGGGTTGATGCGTAGTCGGGACCGGGGTTTCCAAGTCCCACGAGGAGTTTGATCATGCGTCGATTATCGGTTCAGCAAGGCGCCTTCGGACGGCTGCGGGCCGTTCGGCGATCCAAGTAAAACGGCCCACCTGAGTGGGCCGTTTTACAGCAAATTGCCAGATCAGCAGGGGGTCGGCCTTTGTTCATTGGGTAGAACGTTGACCGGCCCCACACGAGCGCTGTTTACTTCTTGGCGGCAGGTGCCTTGGCAGCCGCAGGAGCCTTGCCGGCGGCCGGGGCTTTGCCGGCGGCCGGGGCTTTGCCAGCGGGAGCCTTGGCGCCTGCTGCGGGGGCTGCGGCGTCGGCCGTCGCAGCCGCAGGCACTTCCGCGCCCGCCACCATCACCACCGAGACCAGCACCGGGTTGTTCTTGCCGTGCGTGACGGCGGTCACGCCCTTGGGCAGCGCGATGTCGCTGAGGTGCAGCGACACGCCTTTCTTGAGGCCACTCAAGTCGACTGCGATGAACTCGGGCAGATCGGCCGGCAGACACAGCACTTCAATCTCGGTCACGATGTGGTTGGCGATGCAGCCTTCGGTCTTCACCGCCGGCGAGTTCTCGTCGCCGCTGTAATGCAACGGCACCTTCATGTGCAATTTGGTGTTGGCATCAACGCGCTGGAAATCCACGTGCAAGACCATTTGTTTGTAGGGGTGCATCTGCACGTTGCGCAACAGCACCTTGTGGTCCGCGCCCTTGAATTCCATGTCCAGCACGGTGGCGTGGAAGGCTTCCTTCTTCAAGGCATGCCACAAGGCGTTGTGGTCTAGTTCAACGGTTTGTGGCTCGGCGCTGCCGCCATAGACGATGGCCGGCGTGCGACCGGAAATGCGGAGACGGCGGCTCGCACCCGTGCCCTGCTTGGCGCGCTCAAAAGCGACGAATTTCATATTTAACTCCTGAAAGAGCCCACCGCGACCAGTGTGACTCCGATTTTAAAAAGACCCTGGTGCGCGCGATCAAGCGAGCGGGCCTGCTGTGTTGTCTCTGATCAAAAGAGGTTTTCCTGATCCGAGAACAAACTCATGACCGACTCACCCTTGGCAATGCGCTGAATCGTCTCGGCGATCAGCGGTGCCACGGTGAGTTGGCGAATTTTTGGACTTGCGGTGGCCGCTTGGTTCAGCGGGATGGTATTGGTGACGACGACCTCGTCCAGCGCGCTACCGTTGTTGATGCGCTCAATGGCGGGCCCCGAGAAGATCGGGTGCGTGCAGTAGGCGTACACCTTCTTGGCGCCACGCTCCTTGAGAACTTCCGCTGCCTTGACCAGGGTGCCGGCGGTGTCGATCATGTCGTCCATGATCACGCAATTGCGGCCATCGATCTCACCGATGACGTGCATCACTTCGCTGACATTGGCCTTGGGCCGACGTTTGTCGATGATTGCCAGGTCGCAGCCGAGCTGCTTGGCCAGCGCCCGAGCGCGCACCACGCCGCCCACGTCGGGAGAAACCACGATCAGATCCTCGTAGTTCTTCTGACGCAGGTCGCCCAGCAACACGGGTGATGCGTAGATATTGTCGACCGGGATGTCGAAGAAGCCCTGAATCTGATCGGCGTGCAGGTCCATTGTCAGAACACGTGCAACCCCGACGGCCTGCAGCATGTTGGCCACCACCTTTGCCGTGATGGGAACGCGGGTGGAGCGGGGACGGCGGTCCTGGCGGGCGTAGCCAAAATAGGGAATCACGGCGCTGATGCGTTCGGCCGACGCGCGCTTGAGTGCGTCGACCATGATGAGCAATTCCATCAGGTTTTCGTTGGTCGGTGCGCAAGTGGACTGCACCACGAATACGTCACGCGCTCGCACATTCTGGTTAATCTCGACCGTGACCTCGCCGTCCGAGAACCGACCCACGGTGGCGGCACCCAACGTGATGCCAAGGTGGTCCGCAATGTCCGCCGCCATACCAGGATTGGCATTGCCGGTAAAAACCATGAAGTCAGGGGGTTGTGGAGCCTGCATGCGTAGTCCAGCCAATGAATTCTGTTTGAGCCTGTACGTCGAACGACCGGGGCGTACACCCGATTTGGCAGGGGAGGAAGGATTCGAACCTTCGCATGCTGGAATCAAAATCCAGTGCCTTAACCAACTTGGCGACTCCCCTACACCGGTCGGCCACTCACATGGCCAACTTTCAAACTGTCGTTGGGGCCCAACCAACCAGCGGGTGAGCCTCCAAACTGCTGCACAACCGGATTTGAAACCCGTGCGGGACGGAACCCAAACTGAAGTCTTGCAACACCGGCGCAAATACGGCACTTCCAGAGCCTGTCATGCGCCCGCTAAGTCCCAGCGATTGCAGCCATTGAAGGGCTTGCGTCACGTCTGGGCAAAGCTCTTGCGCCACAGGCTGCAAGTCGTTTCGGCCAAAACCGAATGCATTTGCAGCGAAGCCTGAAATTATAGCAGTCTCTGTATCGCGTTTCAGCGAGGGGTCCGAGAAAATTGATCGAGTGTCCAATCCCGCGGTGGGTTTGACAACCAGGAAACGGCCGATCGGCAGTTCGATGGGGGTGATTTTCTCGCCAACCCCTTCCACCCAGGCGTTGTGTCCGCCCAGGAAGAAGGGCACATCGGCACCCAGCGCGAGCCCGATTCCGCTCAAGGCGCTCAAGGGCAGGCCCAATCGCCAAAGGCGGTTCAACGCAAGCAGTGCGGACGCGGCGTCCGAGGAGCCGCCACCCATTCCCGCTTGGGCGGGAATTCGTTTCTGTACCCCAATGTGGGCGCCCAAGCGGGTGCCGGTGGCAGACTGCAGCGCGCGCGCAGCCCGCACGATCAAGTCGTCAGGGGGCAGGCTGGTGCCCAAGTCCTCACGACTGACCAGACCGTCCTGGCGCAACTCGAAGTTGAGGGTGTCACACCAGTCGACCAGCATGAACACAGATTGAAGCAGGTGGTAGCCATCGTCGCGCCGACCGGTGATGTGCAGGAATAGATTCAGCTTGGCGGGTGCCGCCACGTCGTACAGAGAGATCATGAGTAACGGGCGTCGCAAAGGCTCAGCGTTCCAGCATCAGGCGTAGCTCGGCAACTGGTCCGGGTTCGCTTCGGCGCGCCGACAAACGCCCGCTGCCCAATTGCGACAGATCCGCCTGCCAACCGGCTACGACAGCGTTGTCACCCGCAAGCCACGCAAACAACGCGGTCATGGGTAGGTCGGCTCCCAGTGCCTCCTGCATCAACGCGGACATCGACTCGAATTGGCGGGATTGACCATCACGTTGCAAGGTGGCTTGACCCGGGCGCCAGGACACTGCCAACAGCGTGGTACCCAGTGGGCTTGACAGGATCAGCTCGCCGACTTGGGCGTCGCCGCTGAGTTCGAGTCCGGCGGAAAACGATTGGACCGGATTCGATTCAACCCGCATGGCCAACCGACCGTGCCAGGACTTCGTTGACTGGCCATCGTGCGCCGTCAGGCGACTCGGCTGTGCACAGCCGGCACTGAGCAAGACCGCGGACAAGGCCGCCAGCAACACCGCGCCTCTGCGATGCATCACCATCGGACACGCAAGCGCTTGAGGGTTTCAAGCAGCGTTTCGTTATCGGCGCCCAGCGCCATGCCTTCTTTCCAAATGACTCTGGCCTGGTCGCGACGGCCCATGGTCCACATCACTTCGCCCAGGTGGGCCGCGATTTCCGGGTCCGGCTTGGCCTTGAACGCTTCCTGGAGGATTCGGATGGCTTCGGGCAGGTTGCCGAGGCGAAACTCCACCCATCCGAGGCTATCGGAAATGAGTGGGTCACCGGGCGCGTACTCCAGCGCTTTCAGGATCAACTGGCGTGCCTCGGGCAAGCGCTGGTTGCGATCGGCCAGGGAGTAGCCCAGCGCGTTGTAGGCGTGGTGGTAGTCTGGCCGCCCCGCGATGACGGCGCGCAACAGCCGCTCCATGTCTTCCATGCGTCCCAGCTTTTCGGCCACCATCGCCTGGTCATACGCCAGGTCAAGGTCGGAGGGATCGCGTTTGATGGCTTCGGTCAGCAACTCAAACGCGGCACTGTAGTGCTTCTGATCGCGCAGCAATTGGATCTCGGCGACCAGACGGAAGCGCTCTTCTGCGGGCGTGCGCGCCGGCAGATTGCGAAGCAGTTGCCGGGCCTGTTCAAGTTTGCCCTGGCGGGCCAGCAGCGATGCGCGGCGGATCTGGACGTTGGCTTGATCGTCGGTGTTGCCGATGCGGTCCAGCCAGGACTGCGCCTGGGCGAAATCTCTTCTTTGTTCGGCGATTTGAGCCAGCGAGAGGTAGGCCTGGGTCAGGCCACGGTCGCTCTCCGCGGCCGGCTTGGCGGGTCCAGTCGAAACGGCCAACTCGATGTATCGGAGAAAGGCTTTCTCCGCAGTCGGCAGTCTGGCGTCCTGCAGCTCCAACGCGCCCTGGATCAGCCAGGCTTGCGCCAGGTCGGGTTTCTCGGCAGTGATGATCTGCAATTGAGCGGAGGCCTCGCCGTAGCGCTGGGCGCCGAGCAATGTCTGGGCATAAGCCATGCGAAGTTCCGCTTGCGGCTTTGCTTCCATGTACTTCTTCACCAGCAGTTCGCCCTTGGGAAGCTTTGCTTCCATCAAGGCCAGGCCCAACAACGCGGGACCTTCGGACTTTGCATCGATGGCTTGTGCGGCGCGGGCCGCCTCAAACGCCCCGCCAGGGTTGGCGGCTTCCAGGCGCAAGCGGCCGATCGTGGTCCACGCCGCCGCACCGACCGTGGGGTGGTTGAGGTAGTCCGCCAGCGCTTGCTCGACCACGCTGGCAACCAGGGCCTTGTCGCTGGCACGTCCAAAATAGCGCGGCAGCGCGGTCACGGCGGCAACCCGGTCCTTGCTGTCAACGAGGGAGATTTCGCGCTTGAGTGGCTCGACAAGCTCGCTGATTCGGTTCAGGCTGATCAAGATCTGCAATACAAAGCGATTGGCTTCGCGCGATGAAGGGTGAGCTTGTTTCCAGGCCCGCGCCGCCGTCAGGGCCGAATCGCCTGAGCGCGCCTGCAGGGCGATCTCCACCGCGCGCTGGAAGAGCTTGGGGTCGCGCGTCTTGTGGGCCGCATCCAGCACCATTGCAAACCCCGCAGCCGGCTCGTTTGCGCGCACACTCAACTCACCGATCAGAAGTTGATAAAACAATTCGCTGGTGAGGGCCGAGTTGATCGGCGGGGCGACGTTCTTCTCAGGCGGCTGTGCGTGAGCGCTCACGGCGGCAGCAAAAAGGATGGGTGCGACGAAGCGCTTGAAGGGCAACATCGAACCATAATAATCCATCCGTACTGATCGTTGCGCCCATGCCTGAACTGCCTGAAGTTGAAGTTACTCGAATGAGTTTTGCGGACCGAATCGCCGGTGCGAGCATTCTGGCGGTGCGCCTTGGCAAACCCCTGCGATGGCCATTGGGCTGCAGCACCGAGGAGCTGGTGGGGCGAACGGTTGGTGCGGTGCGCCGGCGCGGCAAATACCTGTTGCTGGAGCTTGATCAGGGCGTGCTACTGGTTCACCTGGGAATGTCGGGTCGGTTGGTTTTTGCGACCGTCCTGCCACCAGCCGGTCCGCATGACCATTTTGAGCTGACCACCAGCCATGGGGTGCTTCGTTTGCGCGATCCCCGCCGGTTTGGCGCGGTGGTGTTTACGCCAACGCTGGAGGCACCGCTGGCCGTCAAGCTGCTGGGCGGTCTGGGCGTGGAGCCCTTATCGGCGGCGTTTCAGGCCGTGGCCTTTCATGCGCAATTGAAGAAGCGGCGACTTGCCATCAAGCAGGTGTTGTTGGCAGGCGACATAGTCGTTGGCGTGGGCAACATTTACGCTTCCGAGGCGCTGTTCATGGCGGGCATCAGACCTACCATTAGCGCCAGTCGCTTGAGCCTGGCGCGGGCCGTCAGACTGCATGGCGCGATTCGCGAGGTCTTGAGCCGGGCGATTGAACGCGGCGGCAGCACGCTGAGAGACTTCAGCAATGCCCATGGGGAAGACGGCCGTTTCCAGCTCGACGCGATGGTGTACGGTCGAGACGGGCTCGAATGCCGGGTCTGCCACGCGCGCATCAAGTGCCTGCGCCAGGGCCAGCGATCGACGTTTTTCTGCCCTGGCTGTCAGAGAAACTGACGGGGTTTGAGTCGCGCAGTGCTATATTGAAAGATTGCTCGGAGGCATTTTGGGTACTTCATTCAACGAACAGTTTGACCAACATGGAACGTGGCGGCGTGAGTTCGCTCTGCGGTTGAAGCTGCTTGCCGAGTGGATGAAGGACCACGAGTTGCTCGATGCGGCGGTCGAGGAGCGGCTGCGCCGTCTGGAGACCCATGTGCGCTCCGACAAGGTCATGGTGGCCTTCGTGGCGGAGTTCTCGCGCGGCAAGTCCGAGTTGATCAACGCGGTTTTTTTTGCTGGTTATGGCCGACGCATCATGCCGGCCAGTGCGGGACGCACAACGATGTGTCCGACCGAGATGAGCTACGACGCCGAGGTCCCGCCTTGCTTGCGACTGTTGCCGATCGAGACGCGGCTGCAGCCGCAGGCGCTGATGGAATGGCGCATGGTCCCCGAAAAGTGGACCCGCATTGACCTTGATGTTCACAATCCACAACAACTGGCGATGGCGCTGGAAAAAGTGGCCGAGACACGACGTGTGACGCAGGACGAAGCGCGGGCACTGGGTTTCTGGCAAAACCAGGCGCCTGAAGACAACCCGATGCTCGACGCGCAGGGTATGGTGGAGGTGCCCAAGTGGCGCCACGCCTTGATCAATATTGCGCATCCCTTGTTGAAACAAGGCCTCGTCATCCTCGATACGCCGGGGCTCAACGCCATTGGGGCCGAGCCAGAACTGACCGTCAGCCTGATTCCGCAATCACACGCTGTTGTGTTCATTCTGGGCGCGGATACGGGTGTTACCAAGTCCGATTTGTCGATCTGGCGTGAGCACCTGATGGCCGATACCGGTGACACGGCGACCCGGCTGGTGGTGCTCAACAAGATCGACACACTGTGGGACGCACTGAGTTCACCCAAGCAGATCCAGGACCAGATTGATCGCCAGTGCGAGTCAACTGCCGAGATCCTGGGCGTGCCGGCAGGCCAAGTGATCCCGGTGTCGGCCCACAAGGGACTGGTCGCCAAAGTCACTGACGACGCCGAGTTGCTTGAGCGCAGTTGCCTGCTCAATCTGGAGCAGGCCTTGGCCGAAAGCATCATGGGGCAGCGTCAGAAGATGCTGGCCGCTGCGGTGGCCAGCGGTATCTCGGACTTGCGCGCCGAGACGGCCCGCGTGATCAACATCCGCCGCCGCGATCTGGCGGACCAGGCGATGGAGCTGCATGGGCTCAAGGGCAAGAACTCGTCGGTGATCAAGAACATGCGTTCCCGGATCTCGCAAGAGCAGGCCGAGTTCGATCTGGGCGGTGCCCGGATTCATGCGGTCCGCTCGGTGCATCTGAAACTGCTGCGAGAGGTCTTCAGCTTGCTGGGCTCGACTTCGCTGAAGCGGGAAATGGCGCAATTGGTCTCCACGCTGCAACAGAAGGGGCTCAAGCTGGGCGTCAAGAAGGCCTACGGCGAGACCTTCGAGCGTCTGCGAGGCAGCTTTGGCAAGGTGCAGGCGCTAACGGCCGAAATCCAGTCCATGCTCGATGCGACCTTTCGCCAGCTCAACGCCGAGTATGGATTCTCATTGCAGGTATCGCCCGAACCGCAGATGGAAGGCTACCTGCGCGATCTGGGCCTGCTCGAGCGCGGCCATTTGCAGTACCTTGGCATTGGCAATGCTTTCCGCCTGGCGCAGCCGGAGTTTGCGGATCGCCTGGTGCGCGCGCTGTCGACGCGACTGCGCGCCATTCATGAATCGGCAGTCGGCGATATCGAGCTGTGGAGCAAAGCTGCGGCGTCCCAGCTCGACGCTCAATTGCGCGAGCGGCGCCGCAATTTCGGTCGTCGCCTGGAAGCCATTGACCGCATCCAGCAGGCTGCGGGCGGCCTGAGTGATCGCATTGGCGAAATACGGGCCCAGGAGCACGCATTGACCCTGCTTGACAGCAAGTTGTCGGAGTTGACCCAGGTTTTAATTCATGCGCAGGCGTCGCCTCGCGCGCAGACCATGCCTGCGCCCTTGATGGCCTAAGCGGGCGTGACCGAGCCGATGCTGGCCGACCAGGTTGTGGCCTGGCAACGCGTGCATGGTCGCAACACGCTACCGTGGCAGGGCGCGCGCGACCCCTACCGCGTCTGGTTGTCGGAGATCATGCTCCAGCAAACTCAGGTCGCTACCGTACTCGACTACTTCGCCCGCTTCGTCCAGAGGTTTCCCGACCTTGCAAGTCTGGCGCCGGCCAGTCTTGACGACGTTCTGGGCTTGTGGAGTGGGCTGGGCTACTACAGCCGCGCGCGCAATCTGCATCGCTGTGCGGTTCAGGTGTGCCGTGACCATGGCGGGGTTTTTCCACCACATGCCGAGGTTCTGGAGACCCTGCCTGGTATTGGCCGTTCTACCGCGGCGGCGATCACGTCCCTGTGTTTTGGTGAACGCGTCGCCATACTCGACGGCAACGTCAAGCGCGTGTTGTGCCGCGTTCTGGGCTTTGATGCGGACCTGTCGGTGCGCGCCAATGAGCAGGCCTTGTGGGCGCATGCCACGGCCTTGTTGCCAACCAGGCAATTGGCCCACAACATGCCGCGCTACACCCAGGGCTTGATGGACCTCGGCGCCACCGTGTGCACCCTGCGTCAACCCAACTGCGCGGCCTGCCCGCTGGCGGCGGCTTGCACGGCCAAGCGTCTTGGCGCGCCTGAACGCTTTCCGGTCAAAACGCGCAAGCTCAAGCGCGGGGCGCAGTCGATATGGTTGCTGTGGGTGACCACCGCGCGCAACGACGTTTGGTTGAAGCAGCGGCCCACGCCCGGTGTCTGGGCGGGCCTGTATTGTTTCCCGCTGTTTGATGACCGGGCTTCGCTGCAAGCGGCCTTGCCGACACCGCTCCATCACGAATTGGCGGATGGACCGCCGGTGCGGCATGTGCTGACCCACAAGGACCTGACCTTGCATCCGGTCAAGCTGGTGTTGCCGCACGCGCGTTCACAGCCAGGAGTTGAGGGCGCCTGGTTCGATGCCCGGCGCTGGCCCGGCTTGGGGCTGCCTGCGCCAGTGCGCAAACTACTGAGTCGGGACTGAGCTTGCGACGTCCAGCTCGCGGTGGCGCTTGAGCGTCACCCAGCGGTCACTGAACAGCCCGGCGAGCTGCTCCACCAGATAGACCGAGCGATGTTGACCGCCGGTGCAGCCAATCGCCACGGTGACATAGCTGCGATGGTCTCGTGCCAGCGTGTCGAGCCAATGACCCAGGAACTGCTCAATGTGCCCTTGCATCTGTACCACCTCGGGCTGCCCAACCAGGAACCCGGCGACCGGGGCGTCGCGCCCCGTGAAGCCGCGCAGGTCCGGGTCATAGTGGGGGTTGGGCAACATGCGCACGTCAAACACAAAGTCGGCGTCACCGGGGATGCCGCGCTTGAAGGCAAAGGACTCGAACACCAGAGTCAACTGCCCGGGCGGCGCCGAAATCAGTGATTTGACATAGCCTTGCAGTTGCGACGCCCGGATGATGCTGGTGTCGATGACATGGGCCTGTTCACGCAAGTCACTGAGCAATTCGCGTTCGAGTTCGATGGCGTCAACCAGCGCGCGTCGCGGTGTCTTGACCTGGCTGTCGGCGCCGGACTGCGACAACGGGTGCTTGCGGCGGGTTTCGGAGTAGCGGCGCACCAGGGTGCCGGTGGTGGCGTCAAGGAACAAGGGTGTGATGGTGACACCCTGTTTGCGAAGCGACGCCAAATGCTGTGGCACCAGGGGCAGCGAGGTCGCGCTGCGAACATCCACGGCGATGGCCAGCCGAGTGGCCTTGTGCTTTCGCTCCAGCGCGACGAAAGGCAACAACAACTCGGGCGGCAGGTTGTCCACGCAGTAGTAGCCGGCGTCCTCCAGCGCGTTCAAGGCCACCGACTTGCCGGAGCCCGACATGCCGGTGATCAGCACAATTTGTAGCGGGGTCGGTTTACTGGGCATGGGCTCAATCTCTTGCGCGCAACATTTCCTTGGCGTGCGCCAGCGTGGTGCCCGACAGGTGTTCGCCGCCCAGCATCCGGGCGATTTCGGCCACACGCTGTTCCCCGCTAACAGACTCCATGGAGCTCACGGTCGAGTTGCCGCGAAGCTGTTTGCTCACCACCAGATGGTGGTCGGCGCAGGCCGCCACCTGTGGCAGGTGGGTGACCGCCAGTACCTGCCGATCCACGCCCAGTTGCTTCATCAGGCGACCCACGGTTTCGGCCACCGCACCGCCGACGCCAGCGTCAACTTCGTCGAAGATCAGGGTCTGCGCCTGACCGAGCTGGCTGGTCGTGACGGCGATCGCCAGCGCAATGCGCGACAACTCGCCGCCCGATGCAACCTTGCCAATGGGCCTGGCCGAACTGCCGACATGTCCCGCCACCAGAAAACTAATGTCTTCGAGGCCATGCTGGCAAGCCTGCGGCGCTTCCTGCAGCGACACAGCGAACTGCCCACCCTGCATACCCAGACCCTGCATGGCCTGCGTCACGGTCTTGGCCAGCGCCGGCGCCGCCTTGCGGCGTGCCAATGAGATCGATCGTGCCTCCTTCAGATAGGCGGTGTGCGCAGCCTTCTCGGCCTCGGTCAGGCTCGCCAGATCGGCTGCGGCGTCCAACTTGGCCAGTTCGGCCCGCCAGAGCGTGAGCAAGGCGGGCAGTTCCTCAGGCGGGCGTTTGTAGCGCCGGGCCAGTGACAGCCATTGGGACATACGCGCATCGAGTTCACTCAGGCGCTGCGGATCGGGTTCGGTCCGGCGCAGGTAGCTGCGCAGGCTGTGCGCCGCGTCTTCCACTTGGGCCAGACTGGATGCCAACAACTCTGCCAGCGACAGGAACTCGGGCTCCAGATGGGCCTGCGCCTGCAGTGTCTGGCCGGCAGAATGCAGGGCGTGCAGGGTGCCACCGTCTTCCTGGTCGAGGTTGCCCAGCGCACTTTGCGCCGCGTCCAGCAGCGCCTGCCCGTTGGACAGGCGGCCATGCTCGGTATTGAGGTCCAACCACTCGCCAGCCAGCGGCGCCAACTTGTCGAGCTCGCCGATTTGCCAGGTCAATCGCTCGCGTTCGCGCAGCAAAGACTCTTGCGCCGCATGGGCCTGTGTCAGTACGGTCTGCGTTTGTCGCCACTGCTGCCACAGCGCGGCCAGCGTGGCGATGTCGATCCGCGCGTAGCCGTCGAGCAGACCGCGCACCGCGTCGGGCCGGGTCAGGCTTTGCCAGGCGTGTTGGCCGTGAATGTCAAGCAGTTGCTCGCCCAGCTCGCGCAACTGGGCCGCAGTGCCAGGGCTACCATTGATCCACGCCCGACTCTTGCCTTGTGTGTCGACCGTGCGGCGCAACAGCAAGACATCGCCTCGGTCAAACCCGCAGGCGGCAAGCCACGTCTCAACCGCGGGCGACACGTCGAATTCGACGCTGACATCGGCGCGGGCTGCGCCCTCGCGAACCAGTCCAACGTCAGCGCGACCGCCGGTTGCGAGCTGCACCGCGTCGATCAGAATCGACTTGCCGGCGCCAGTTTCACCGGTCAGCACCGTGAAGCCGTTGGACAGGTCCAGATCAAGCTCCTGGACGATTACAAAATCACGTAGAACAATGCGCTTGAGGCTCACGGTCAGGCCACTCCTTGATTCCAGTGCAGCTTTTGGCGCAGCGTGTCGAAGTACGTCCACCCCTTGGGGTGCAGGAACCGTACCTGGTGGCGCGAGCGCGTCACCACAATGCGGTCTCCATGCAGAAGCGAAGCCAGCGACTGCATGTCGAAACTCGCGCTGGCGTCGCGACCTGCTACTACTTCAATAGCGATCTCGGAAGCGTTGGACAGCACGATAGGCCGATTTGACAAGGTGTGTGGGGCAATCGGCACCAACACCCAGCCTGGGATCGACGGATGCAGCAAGGGCCCGCCGGCCGACAACGCGTAGGCGGACGAACCCGTTGGCGTGGCGATGATCAGGCCGTCGGCACGCTGGTTGGACACAAAATGCCCGTCCACCTCGACGCGCAGTTCCACCATGCCCGAGGTGGCGCCACGGTTGACCACCACGTCGTTCATGGCTACCGCGTCAAACACGCAGCGGCCGTCGCGCATCACCTTGGCTTGCATCAGACTGCGATGGTCTTCGTCGTACTCGCCGCGCAGCATTGGGGCCAGCGCTGCCGCAAAACTGTTGAAGCGAATGTCGGTGATGAAGCCCAAGCGCCCTTGGTTGATGCCAATCAAGGGCACGTTGTACGGAGCCAACTGTCGACCGATGCCAAGCATGGTGCCGTCGCCGCCGACCACCAGGCCCAAATCGCAGTTTTTGCCAATTGCCGGGATTCCCAGCACGGGGTAGCCCGTGATGCTCATGTTCCCCGCCGTTTCGGTCTCAAACACGACCTCGCAGCCCAGCGTGTGCAGGAACTGGGCGATGTCCAGCAGCGCATCCCGCGACGATGCGCTGGACGCGCCAGAGGCCAGGGCCTGGTATTTGCCGAACAAGGCGACCTGACTGAAATTTGACTTCATCGGCAAATTACATCACTAAAATGAAGCCATGCTGGATGACCGTTCGAAGTTGTTGTTGAAAGCGCTGGTGGAGCGTTACATCGCCGATGGTCAACCGGTGGGATCGCGTACCTTGTCGCGTGCGTCGGGACTGGAACTTTCGCCAGCGACGATTCGCAACGTGATGTCGGACCTGGAAGACCTGGGCCTGATCGTCAGCCCGCACACTTCGGCCGGGCGCATTCCTACCGCGCGTGGCTACCGGCTGTTCGTCGACACCATGCTGACCGTGCAGCACGGGCAGATCGCGCCGCAGACGCTGGCGTTTGATCAGCCGCAAAAGGTGATCTCCAACGCCGCCAATCTGTTGTCGAGCTTGTCTCAGTTTGTGGGCGTCGTTTTGGCACCGCGTCGCAGCTCGGTGTTCAGGCACATCGAGTTTCTGCGCTTGTCCGAGCGGCGCATGCTGGTCATCATTGTGTCGCCCGAGGGCGACGTGCAAAACCGCGTGATTTTCACCGAACTGGACTATTCACAGTCGCAGTTGGTGGAGGCCGCCAACTACCTCAACACCCATTACGTGGGCCTGGCGATCGAGCAGGTGCAGGAGCGTTTGAAGAACGAGGTCGAGACGCTGCGTTCCGAAATTGCCACTCTGATGCAGGCTGCGGTGACCGTCAGCACCGAAGCCATGTCGGAGACGCGTGACGAGGTGGTGATCTCGGGCGAACGCAACCTGCTGTCGGTGTCGGATTTCTCCAGTGACATGGGGCATCTGCGCCGCGCCTTCGAGCTGTTTGAACAAAAGGCGCAATTGATGCGCTTGCTTGACATCGCGGGACAGGCCGACGGCGTACGCATCTTCATCGGCGGCGAGAGCCAGGTGGTGCCGTTTGAAGACCTGTCGATCGTCAGCGCACCCTATGAGGTCGATGGCCAGGTGGTGGGCACCCTGGGCGTCATCGGCCCGACGCGCATGCCATACGACCGGATGATCCAGATCGTGGACATCACCTCCAAACTGGTCAGTAACGCCCTGAGTCACCACAAGTAGACCCTTACAATCGCTGCTTCGGTTGGGGCGTTAGCTCAGTTGGTTAGAGCAGAGGACTCATAATCCTTTGGTCGTTGGTTCAAGTCCAACACGCCCTACCAATCTGGTAAAGGAAAGCGTGCTATTAAATGAGTAGCACGCTTTTTTCTTTAGTGGGTCATGTAGCCACTATGTAGCCAGCGGTACGGGGTTTTGTACCGTGTAGCCACCGGCACCAGACAACAAAAAACCCAACGGGTAAGGCTGGGTCTGGTCGCGCAGTCCCCTATCGTCAATTCGCGGGTGCGTGCGTCGCAAGTAGTAGGCGGTCGCGATGCAGAAAATCATTCTCCATTTCGCGGGTGCGTGAAAAGAGGGGAGCGAACGGTCTACGGCAGGCGTTGCGCCAGCGATTTGCACGGCCCCCGGCCTCGCGCACGCACGCGCACAACGGCGAGTTGTGTGTTAACGATGATTCGAATGGAGACATACGGTCTATTGCTGGGGTCGTGCCAGAGATTTGAACCCCATACCCGGTAGCCAGTAGCCACCATGCGGGCCTTGGTTGCGTTGTTGTCGCTTGGTTGATAGCAGCGCATTGGTCAGCATCACAGCGGCCCCAGCGCGGCCAGCACATCCCGGCAATCGCGGGCCATGAATGCCACGCCACCAGCGCCACGGATGCGCTCCAGGAACACAGCCTGTTCAGGTCGCAGGCGTCCGGTCGGGCCTTTCACCTCCACACCCAATAGGCGGCCATCGCGTAACTGTCCCAGCACGTCCGGGCAGCCCTTGAACCCGAAGCGCACGAACCGGGAACCTATGCGGGCGGCCCCCGAGTTCATACGCTCACACCAGGCCACGGCGGTATGTGCCTTGAGTGCCTTCAACACCTCCACCAGGGCGGCGCTTTCCTTGCGGTCATTGGTTCGCGGGGTCTGTTGCTCCAGGCCGAATAAATCAGTCATGGCAACACCTCCGAAAAACTCTCCACTGCATCCCCCTCCTATATGGGGAGGGGAGGATTTCGGCGTCGAACTTCGCCGTTTTCGGTGATTTCGGAGAATTTCGGCGTTTCATGCTGTCCATAGAAACCCCTCATTCAAGCCCAGCACGCCACGGGAAACCAGCCCGGTAATCGCATCTCTGGCGCGTGAAGTTCGTTTGTCCGTGGGGCATGTCAGGCGGGCAGCGCCAGCAATTACAGCGGCCTCCAGTTCGATGCAAGGTCGCAGCGGCGGGGCTCCCGGTTTGCCTGTTGCGCCATCCTTGAACAAGCCCCGGATACCGTCATAGACAAGCCTCTGATTTCCACCCTGCGGCACCTTCACCCGTTGCACGTCACGGGCGGCATGGTCAACCACCACCACGCACGATGTCACCGGGTCGTCATAGGCATCAATGCCCAGCGTTTCCACTTGGAGCGTGAACGGGCGGGCGTCACCATCGGCCCCGTCTTTGGCCTTCGCCACCTTCCATTCCCGGCGGTCACCATCGCGTGAGACTTCCACGGCGGCATCCATCGCAGCGAATAGCGAACTGTGCCCGCGTAGTCCCTTGGTCGTGTCCTTGCCGGTATGGTGAACCAGCACCACCAGCCCCCCGGTCAAGCTTTGCAGGCGCTTGGCAGCCTCCAGAATTTCGCCCATGTCCTTTGAACTGTTTTCGTCAGCGGTCGGGGCGGCCCGGTTCAGGGTATCGAGAAACACCACAGCGCCAGCAGGAACCACGGCGGCCAGGTCGTTAACGTCCCTCGGGTCGGTCAGCTTGAACGGTTGCAACACCATATGCAGGCCAGCCGGTAGCGTGCGGCCTTTGTGGGCTTCCCATGCTTGGACTCGCAACTTGAACCCGGCTTCACCTTCCAGCGCGGCATACACCACGGGGGCAGACTCCACCCGGCAATCAAACCAGCGTTGCCCCTCGGCAATCGCGGCGGCCATGTCGAGCGCCAGGAACGATTTACCCGAAGCACTCGGGCCATACAGCCCGGCAAGGCCCACAGCAGGCAGCACGCCACGCACGCGCCAGGCCAGCGGCGGCAATGCGGCAAGGTCGGCACTGGTCAGCAACTTGTAACGCGGGGCGGGCTTGGGCGGCTCTGTCGCGGCCTCCAGCAGCAGCGCCAGCACGTCGAGCCCGTCACGCTGGCCCAGGTCGTTCGCGTCGAAGTTACGGGTCTCACCGTTCGGCATGGCGGCGACGGCGGCCCCCACAGCGGCGGCAATCTTTGCGGCGTCCTGCTCCTTGCCCACATCAGGCACCAGCACCAGCCGGGCGCTCGGGTCTTGCTGGCGCAGTTCACCGGCAACCCGGCGCATATTGCCAGCACCGAAGCACACCACGGCAGCGGCCCCGGTCGCCTGCCAGCAGGCCCATGCTTGCCCGATACCCTCCACGATGTAGGCCACACCACCCGGCACCAGTTCGCCCACGGTGAACCAGCCTTGCACCGGGCAGCCCGGCAAGTTCAATTTGCTGGGTTTGCCTTTGGCCTTGAGGCGTGCGGCAACAGCAGGCGGCGTAATGAATTGCAGGCTTGACAGCGAGCCGCCGGGGTGCGTCACCGGCACCACCAGCGCACCGGCCATGCGTTCGCCTTGAATGGTCAGCGTGTCACCAGCAGGCACCACGCGCAGGGCGTCGAGTGGCACCCCGGCGGCTCGCTTGTCCACAATGTAGGCGTGCGAGTTATCGGCAGGTTTGCAACGTGCCCACACGTCAGCAGCACCCATGCCAGGGGCAGGCTTGCGCGGTTGCTCTGCGGGGCGTGTCGTGGCCTTCGCTGGCGCTTGTCGCTGGGGCTTGTCGGCACCCATGCGCCACCCGTTTTCGGCGGCTATCCTGAACAGGGTTCCGGCCCCTACACCTTTGCCCGGCTTGAAACTGCGCCAGGTGTCGCGGGCGTCGCGTTCGTCATAGTTGCCAGCTTGGGCGCTCCAATCATTGAAGGCGTCGAAGTCGAGCCCGGCAGACTGCGCGGCCATCCCAGCGCGTACCCATTCATCACGCGGCAGGTCGGGCGGTATCGCGTAAAGCGCATCACTGGCGCGGGCGGTATCAGACAACATGCGCAGCCCTCCCGTTTATCGCCAGGGCTTGCGCGGTGTATTTGGCGTCCAGGTGATAAAGGGCTATCACCCGGTCTGGACATTGCTCGGTCGGGCTTGGAATCTCGATTGTTTCAATCGGCCAGCCAAGCGTGCGCAGGGTGAAAACCACGGCCCCGAGTCGCCAGCTTTGCGTGCTGTTTTCAAAGTCGGGATGGTCAATCATGCGGCCATCCATGAACATGCCCAACGCAACATCGGCCAGGGTGTTTTTTGTCGGCCACGTAGGGCAAAATGGCGGCGGCGGTAGAAACGAAAGTTGTTCACCACTAGCCCCGGTTGCTTGGTCGCTTGTCGGGGCTTTTTTCATGCTGTCACACCCAGCAGCTTTTTTGCACCAGCGGTAGGCCATGCCAGTTTTCCGCAGACTCGCAGCGGGCGCAGGCCATCGGGGAACGTCTCATAGCAGGCTTTCACGCGCCATGTCTGCGCCGCCATGTTGGAATAGAAAGCCAGTTCAGCGGTCGTGAGGTTTGGCTTTGTGACTTGCTCCAGCGGCGTGAAGCGTTGTCCGGTTTGTGTTTGCATGGTTCACCTTTCAAACACGTTGATTCGTGTTCGGGGTGAATTGCGAAGTCAGGGTTTTGAAGTCAATCAACACCCTGTCGCTAAGGGTTCCCTTGCCATTGGGGAAACCCTGTCCGATAACTAGTGCCTGACCGGAAACCCCATTTTTTCGAGAAACACCACTGCCTAAATTTTAAGCACAGGCAGTTTTTTCCGTCTTTTCCCGCTGAGTGGACCAAAGGCCTCCACTTATCGTACGGGACTCACAGGTTTTCGCGGTTTG
>JAUXWC010000116.1 GCA_030685025.1 Rhodoferax sp. | reverse complement strand
TACGACCTCGATCTGGCAGGCGGCAACCGGCGCGCCCTGGAGGCCTTGGCGGCCCAGGTTGACTACCAGTCTTACCAGCTCGAAGGCGCGCGCCTGACGGTGGCCGCCAATCTGGTGCTGACTGCGATCACACAAGCGCAGTTGACGTCCCAGATCGACGCCACGCAGACGTTGGTGCGAGTACAAGAGGCGCAACTCGGCTTGTCCCGCAAGCGCCTCGAATTGGGCGTTGGGACACACCAGGAGGTGCTGGCATTGCAAACGCAGGTGGAGCAGGTTCGCTCGGGCTTGCCGGTGCTGCGCAACAAATGGGAACAAACCCGCCACTTGCTGGCCGTGCTCGCCGGACAAGCGCCGGGTGACGCCCGTGTGCCCAGTTTCGAGATGGCGGACTTTTCATTGCCGACGGCGCTGCCGGTCAGCATACCTTCCGAGTTGGCCCGTCGTCGCCCGGATGTGCGGGCTTCCGAAGCCTTGTTGCATGCGGCAAGCGCGCAATACGGGGTCGCGGTCGCCAAGCTCTATCCGCAGTTGACACTGACCGCCAACCTGGGATCGCAAGCTTTGACGGCGGCTAGCTTGTTTGGCGCGGGCTCCGTGATCTGGAGCCTGGGCGGACAACTTGCGCAACCGCTGTTCAACCCTGGCTTGAGGGCCACCGCCAAGGCGGCCGAGGCTGGGCTGGAGGCGGCCCAAGCCAACTACCAACAGACGGTGCTGCAGTCGCTGCGCAATGTGGCTGATGTGCTGCGCACCGTGCAGAGCGATGCGCAAGCGCAGCAGTCGCTGGAAAGCGCCACCACTTCAGCGCAGGAATCATTGAGGCTGGTCGAGCGGCAATACGCGTTGGGTGCGGCGAGCTATCTGCAAGTGCTTCAGTCACAGCAACAGGCGCAACAAACACTGATCAACGTGCTGGAACTGCGAGCCCGGCGCTTGGTGAATACGGTTACCTTGTACCAGGCGATGGGGGGAGGGGCCACAACATGAAGAAGCTCGGCGCGTTGATGGTCCTGCTGGTGTTTGCATCCCTGTCGTCGGCGGCGCCGGCCGAGGTCGATCTTCACGACTACTGGGATCAGCGGTGCAGCTATTGCCATGGGCATTCCAGTGAATTCGCGCGCCGCTTTCTGCGCGTGGACAAGGGGCGGCTGCTGGGCGTCCACCACCGCGATGATCTGGACGCTTTCTTGCGCAATCACTACCTGTCCGAGCAACTGGTCGCGCCCGTGCGTGCCATGTTGATGGCGCAATTGACGACAGCGCCGCTGTTCAGCGAGAAGTGCGCAGCTTGCCACGGAACTGCCGCCGCCTTTGCGCGCAAGTCCCTGGGCGTTGTGAACGGGGTTCTGGTCGGCACTGCCAGCGCACGCAAGGTGGTTGACTACCTGGCCTCGCACGGTCGGCTCGAACCGCTAGAAGTGCCGATCATGGTCGACACTCTCCGCCGGGTGCGCGACGAAGTCACAAGCCCAGGCAAGTAGCGCTTGAGCGGCGTGCCGGACGTCCGGCAACCCAGGCAATGCCCACCCACAGTGTCGTTCGCAGCGTCATGGCCGCGACCGTGCGTAGTTCGTACGGTATACCCGACAGAGCGACCATGCCGAAGTAGCAGAACATCAGTCCGGTGGCGGTCGCGATGCCCAGCGCGAGGCGCGCCGCCCAGGCACGTTGGCGCGCCAGTCCGACTGCGGCGACGAGGTAGGCGAACCCGGCCAGAAAATTGAACCAGACGACGATCAGCATGTAGTTGCCGGCCGCATCGCGTGCGGCCTGGTCGCCGAACAAAACCGTGCCGCCTTCCTTAATAGTCGCCAGGCCGAATCCGGCCGCGACCAGAGACATCGCCCAGATGCCGATGCCGATGCCGCGTTGCGGTGTAAGTGTGGTCATGGTGAATGTGGATGTTGCGGTGCGGTGGATCACTGCACGGCGTCTGGTCGGCCGTAGAAGTGGGCCACAAATGGCTTGCGGAATTCACTGTGGCAGTTGTAGCAACTGGTCTGGAGTTTCTGGAAAGCCAGGATGACGCCGGGGCCGTCCTTGGCCTTTGCAGCTTTGCCGACCGCCTGCGCTTGCTCGTGGGTTTCGCCGTCGTGGGCCTTGAACTTCGTCATGTTGGTGCCGACAAAGCCCATGATCCGCATCTTTTCGCCTAGTGGCGGCGCGGGATGATCGGCTACCAGTGGTGCCACGTTCGCGACGAGCGTCCAGTCTCCACGGGAAATCCCGTCGGTGATGGTTTGCATGTGCAAGCCCAGGTCCTGCATGATTTTGCGCATGGCCAGCGGCGGGGTGGCAGCGGCGTCATTGGCCCAAGAAATGGAACTGACGCTTGCCAGCAGCGTGCCAACCAGGCCTGCGGCGATGGTTGTTTTCAGAGTGTGTTGGTAGGTCATAAGAAGTGCTTCAGTTGAACCGGGTGAGATGGGTGTGTTCATGTTGCCGTCAGAAACGGTATTGGATGGCGATGCTGGTCGAGACCTGATCTCTGTCACCCAGACTCGACACGATCGGACTGTCGGCCGCGCCGCCCAGCAGCCGTTTGTAGCGCACCGTGGCAACGCCCGTCCACTCGCGGTTGATCGGGTAGTCGGCCGTTAGGCTGGCGCCGACATGTTTGAAGCCGGCGCCCACGTCATACTGCGCCGCGCCCGATTGCGCCGACTGCACGGCGTCTATGCCGTAGAAGGTTTTCATGTAGCCCGACGATGCCCAAGCAGTGTCGAAAGTCGTGCGCAGGCGCAGCTTGGGACCGACCGGCATGCCATGACCAACCGACAAATTCACGGTCGCGCCCTGATCGGTGTTGGTAACGTTCTGTCGTACCTCCGCAGACGCCTGCCAGCCCTGCTTGCGCAAGCGCACAAAGGCTCCCGCATCGAGTGCTGGATCGATGTCGCCGAGCCCTCGCAGCACTTCGTGGTCGTCCTGGTCACGGCCGCGGCGCAATCCCAGCAGTGGTCCGGCGGTGATGGTCAGGCCCTGCTCGGTCTTGTAGCGCAGCAGGTTTGCGCCGGCAGTCATTCGGGTGAAGAACAGGCTGTCACCATAGAACAGGTTGATGGTGGGCATGAGCACGGTTCTGCTGTCCTTTGCGCCGTCATACTCGGGCCTCACGCCGGCACTCAGACCCACGCTGCCATGCAGGCCCGTGCTTGCGGTGGCCTGCATGTCCTCCTGTGCCACGGCCGGGCCGGTGGCCAGGAGCAGCAGGGCGATTCGGATCAAAACGGTAGATCTGGTCATAGTGAGTTTCATTGGTTAACCACCCTTTTCAGTGGGCGAATTGGCGATCGCGTCGAACTCGGCCTGGCTGATGTACTTGGGTACGTAGGCTCCGCCCTGCTGGATCAGGAGTTTCATGTAGGCACGCAGATGGTTGCGAGAGCCGCGCAAGAGCTTGTCGTAGACCAGCAGGATGTCGGCGTTGTCAATGCCCGCCTGTTGCACCACGATGTCCCGAATGTCGAGCTCCTCGATTTCCACCGCGACCTTGAGCGCGTCAACCAAGCTGAGTCGACTGGTGGCGACCAAGCTGTCATACAGCGCCTGGAAGGCAGGGGACTTGAACACGCCGTTGGGCAAGCCGGCCAGCGGGTCCGGTTGCTGGTAGCGGTCCAGCAGGTCCTTCACCGCTGCCGAGTGCGTGGTCTCGCTGGCGGCGATGTTGTTGAAGGCGTTCTGCTGCCACAGCGTGGCGCTCACCACGTACACGTCGTGCGCGAGTTGCTCTTCTTCGCGCATGAAAGCCAGGCTGGCGGCTTCGGCGGTGGACAGCGCGGACAACGGGTAGGTCGCCAGCGTGGTGCCCAGCGCGCTGGCGTCTATTGTTGAGGCGCCGTTCGCGTCCACGGTCAAGACGGGTGGCGGATCGTCGCCACCGCCACAGGCCAACAGGCCTGACACCAAGACCGCCGCCAGGGCGGTCTTCAGGTAGCGCTTGTTCAGGCGATTAGCCACGCCCGCCGCCCATGCCATGCTTGCCGCCCTGACCAGAGCCGGAGCCGGAGCCGGAGCCGGAACCGGCTCCCGAGCCACGGCGGGACTCATATCCCTGCCCGTAGCCGCCACCCTTGCCGCTGCCGTCCCGGCTGCGTTGCTGGGTCGCATCGCCTTGGCCCTGCTTCATGTTGGCGCGCCCATCGGAGCTGGTTTGGCGCATGAGTTGTTGTTCCTCGGGCGTCATGTTGCGATAGCGCTCCTGCATCTTTTCGCGCTCGACGCTGCGTTCCTCGGTAGTCATGCCGCGCATTTTTTCGCGCTGTTGCGCTGGGTCCGTGGGCAATGGCAAATCCTCCGCCATGGCCTGGCCGACCCCCAGCAGGGCGATACCGAGTACGGTGAGCTTGAGATACTGTGCTGTTTTCATTTCGTGGTTCCTGAAAGGTTGAGTGTTGCTGTCGCCGCCGCCGGTTTTGTGTTCGCTGCGTCGGTGTAGTGATGATCGGCATCAGCGGTATCAGCGTCACTTCGCCTCGGCATCCACGTGTTTCAGACTGTTTCGGCCTGTTTCAGTCGTGTCCTCATCCACCAAATCGGCGAATTTCCCTATGGCGACGATAGATCTGGCACAACCTTGGGCATCGCGTGCCAAGATAGAGGCATGAATCCAATGCCACCTATCAAACAACTTCTCTTTGAATCGATGCGGTCCGGGACCATCGCTGCCATCGCGATGATGCCGTTCGGTTTCGCGTTTCGCGCATTCGGGCTACGCGTCGGCCACTACGGGCCAAAGTTCGCAGCGCTATTTGTCAACGATCCAGGCCCGGCATTTCAGTTCGCTCAACACATCGTCCTCGGCTGGCTCTCAGCCGCGCCCCTGGTGCTACTGCTGTGCTTCAGGAGAATCGCTTTGTCACCAGTGGCCGCTGGATCGGTGTATGGGGTTGTCTACTATGTCGCTGTGAACTCGCTGGCTTTGCCGCTTTACTTTGGTGACGAGCTGCCATGGCAAAAGGGCATCGCAACCGTCATCCCAAGCCTGGTCATCCATGTCGTCTTTGGCGCCTGTGTCGGCTACTTTTCCAGACACCTGTCACCAAAGGCTCGCAATGTGTGAGCTATTTGCCATGTCCAGCCGTGTCCCGAGTACGGTGTCGCTGTCTCTGGAGGAATTCTCCAGCCACGGGGGTCTCAATGGGCCTCACAAAGATGGTTGGGGCATTGCCTGGTATGAAGACGGTGATATTCATTTGACCAAGGAATCGTTGTCTGCAGCCAGCAGTGCGGGTCTACGTCAAGTCTTGAATCACCCTTTCCAAAGCGACCTGGTGCTTAGTCACATTCGCAAGGCTACTCAAGGTGCGGTCGCTTCTCGCAACTGCCAACCATTTGTACGTGAGATGGGCGGAAAGTGGCACAGCTTCGCTCATAACGGTGACCTGGCAGGGCTTCGCGAATCCTGCCCTTTGGCAGCAAAGCGCTTTACGCCTGTAGGCGAGACGGATTCCGAATGGGCCTTTTGTGTTCTGCTTGATGCCCTTACCGATCTATGGAGTATTGATGCCCGCCCCAGCCTCGAAAATCGCCTAATCCTCATCAAGCGCTACGCTGAGTCCATGCGTAAACTGGGGCCAGCCAATTTTTTGTATTCCGATGGCGAGTTCCTGTTTGTACACAGCCACAAACGGTACCAAACCGACGGCACCATCCGTGCACCAGGACTTTGGCAGCTCAAGCGTCACTGTCGCGAAGGCGGGACATTCGATACTACCGGGCTCACCGTCACCGCGCGCGGCGGCGAACAGGATGTAGTGCTTGTTGCCAGCGTTCCCCTGACCGGCGAAAACTGGATGGCGATACCCGAAGGCGATGTAGTTGCCATTAGACGCGGGCAAGTCTCCGATCAATCGATCCCCATTGGCAGGGCAGTCCACCCAAGTTGAGCCGCCGTGTCCACGTGTTTCAGTCTGTTTCGGCCTGTTTCAGGCGGTGCCTGTTCACCGGTTTGTTGCAGTACAGTGGGTGCATGACTTCACCCGCCCCCGAACGCGTTCTGGTTGTTGATGACGATCCGGCGCTACGCGAATTGCTTGGCGAGTACCTGACCGCCAACGGCATGGTGGTGCAGGCGGTGCATGATGGCGCGGCCATGCGCCAAGCGCTGCTGGCCGGCATGCCGGGCGCAATCGTCCTTGATCTGATGCTGCCCGGCGAAGATGGGCTGAGCCTGGCGCGCGAGCTGCGTACCCATTCGAATGTGCCGATCCTGATGTTGTCGGCACGCGGTGAAGAGATCGACCGCGTGATCGGCCTTGAGGTCGGCGCTGACGACTACCTGGCCAAACCCTTCGGGCCGCGTGAGTTGCTGGCGCGCTTGCGGGCGCTTCTGCGGCGTCACCGCGCGCTGGCGGGCGTGCCGCAGGCGGCGCCACGGCTTGCTGGCTTCGGGCCATTCCAGCTTGACCTGGCCGCCCATCGGCTGCTGCGCGATGGCGCCGAGGTGCGCCTGACCAGTGCTGAATTCGATCTGTTGCGCGTGTTTGTCGAGCGCCCCAACCGCGTGCTCTCGCGTGACCTGCTGGTCAGTCAGTTAAGGGGCTACGAGCGCGACCCGTTTGATCGCAGCATCGATATCCGCGTGACGCGTCTGCGCCGCAAGATCGAGGCCGATCCCACGGCCCCGGTCTTTGTGCGGACCATTCGCGGCGAAGGCTATCTGTTCAATCCGCGCGGCGAACAGACATGAAGCCCCCCTGGTTTGGAAAGCCCACCAGCCTGGCCCAGCAAAATGCGCTGCTGCTGGGCCTGATCTTCGTTGTGTTCGAGTTGCTGGCGGCAGCGGCGGTGGCCGCTTTCGTGATGGTGCCGATGGCGCGCCGCGCGACCGATGATCTTGCCAACCTGATGGTGCTCTCGGCCCAAACCTGGAGTGAACTGCCCCCAGCCACCCGGCCGGATTTTGAACGGGAACTGGATCGAACCTACATGCTCGCCCTGCGAGACGGTCCTCGCGAGCGCGGTCGCGACGAGTGGCATGGCGCCTACCTGTACTTTCTGGAGTCCGCCCTGACCGAAAAAACCGGCCGCTCGCAAACGCTGCTGAGTGAAGTCATTGACGGGGAGGTCTGGTATTGGGCAAGTTTGCCCTCGGCCGATACGACCCTCGTGGTGGGCTTCCCGTTGCGGCGGGTGGGGGCCCAGCCATTCGCCGCCATTGTCGCGTCGTCGGTCATTGGTTTGATCCTGGCACTGTTGACCGCCGCCTGGCTGGCGCGGCGAACGGTGGTGCCGCTGGCGCGCCTGGAGCAGGCCGCGGCCCAGGTTGGGCGCGGCGAAGTGATGGCGCTGCTGCCGACAACTGGTCCGAAGGAACTGGTCACCCTGGCGCTACGCTTCAACCAAATGGCGCAACAAGTGCGCGAACTATTGGCGAGTCGAACCACATTGTTTGCCGGGGTGTCGCACGACCTGCGCACACCGCTTGCCCGCATGCGCCTGGCCTTGGCGTTGCTGGCGGAAAAACCTACACCGAAGCTGATTGCCCGTCTGGAGGGTGACATCGAGGAAATGGACCGCCTGATTGGGCAGGTGCTCAATCTGGCACGCGGCGTGGACACTGAACCCCCGGTCGACATTGATTTGCCAACGCTGCTCCACGAATTGGCTGCGGGTGCACCACCCCAGCGGGTGCAAGTGCGGGCAACGCCGCCGCAGGTCAAGCTGCAGGCCCCGTCGACCGCGCTGCGCCGGGTGCTTGGCAACCTGCTGGACAACGCCTTGCGCTATGGCGGTGATCAGCCGATCGAATTGGTCACCGAATTGGCTGATGGAATGGTCCGCATCGGTGTGCTTGACAGAGGGCCGGGCATCCCGCCCGAACAGATGAGCACCGTGTTTCAGCCGTTTCATCGGGTCGAGCCCTCGCGCAGTCCAAGTACCGGCGGCATCGGGTTGGGGCTGGCGATCGTGCGCCAACTGGCCGACATGCATGGCTGGCAAGTCGAGATCAGAGCACGTACCAATGGGGGCCTGGGGGCGTGGTTGACTGTGCCAAGCTAGCGTCAAGACACGTCACTTTGCTGTCATCCCGGCTCCCGCGGATCGCGGTCCGGGACGGGCTCTTCAAGTCCGGGGTTGACAACAGTGGATTGGGGTCAGGCTCACAATGACAGGGCTACTTTGATCTGGCCCTGGCCTCACTGATCAACATTGGCGCTAGACGGTATGCTCACCTGTAAGACCCCGACCCGATCACGTCCGGGATAACCGGATGCATACTGAATGAACCTGCGAATGTCCTTGCCAACAAGTTGCGGGCGCGGTGTGAGCAGCGCCCTGGCCTTGATCACCGTGGCCCTGCTGGCGGGCTGCGCCACGATTCGTCAGGACGTACCCAGGCCACCGTCTTACGCCCTCGATCAAGCACAGACGACCGCGTTGGCAAGAAGCTTCGCGAGCCAGCTCGATGCGACGCCCGGCCGATCGGGTTTTCGACTTCTGCCGGTCGGGCAGGAGGCTTTTGTGGTCCGCGCGGCCTTGGCCAACGCCGCGCAACACACCCTGGACCTTCAGTATCACATCGTGGCGCCCGACGCAACCGGCACGCTGGCGGCCCATCCCAACATGCAGGTGCGGGTGTTCAACCCCTTTGCGCGGCGCAGCCTGGGGGCGCTGTCCAAATTGATGGACTACCTCGATGACGGCGATCGACTGAATCGGCGCATGCACAACAAGTTGTGGATCGCCGACAACAGCGCGGCGTTGATCGGCGGCCGCAATCTGGGTGATGCCTACTTCAACGCGGATGGACGCAGCAACTTCGCGGACCTCGATGTGTTGTCGGTCGGGCCGGTCGTGGCGCAGGCTTCGCAGAGCTTCGATGCGTACTGGAACAGCGAATGGTCGGTACCGATCCAGGCCTACGCCCGCCAGACGCCCACGCCAGGGCAGGTCGAACAACTCAGGACCGAACTGGCGGCGCGCGCCAGCGCCTTCAGCGGCAGTGCCTATGCGCAGGCGCTGCGCTCGACCGACCTCGGCATGCTGGTGCGCAGCGGTCGGCTGGCACTGGTTAGCGCCAAGGCCACCGTGCTCTACGATCCACCCACCAAATTGCGGGGGCAAAACCAGGCGGTGACAGGGCATGTGGTGTCCAACCTGCGTGATGCCATCGTGTCGATTCAGCGTGAACTGGCCTTGGTCTCGCCGTATTTTGTGCCGCAGGCGCGCGGTGTCGAGGTGCTGTGCACCCTCGCTGGCCGCGGCGTGCGGGTGCGCGTACTCACCAATTCGCTGGCTTCGACGGATGTCCCGGCGGTGCACGCCGCCTATGCACGCTACCGGCCTCAATTGCTGGCCTGTGGCGTGGTCCTGCATGAACTGCGCCCCAGCGCGTCCACTGGGGCGAGCTTGCGGCGCGTTATTTCCTCAGGCGTCAGCTTGCATGCCAAGGCGATTTTGTTGGACGGCAAGTCCGTGCTGATTGGCTCGATGAATCTGGACCCCCGCTCCCGACTGTCCAACACCGAGGTCGCGGTGCGCTATACCAGTGAGCCGCTGGCGAGCTGGTGGCAGCGCATGACGTCTGCGCTGCTGGGCGTGGTGATTCCCGAGGACATGCTGTAGGCTAAGCGTTTACTCGACCTTGGCCTTGGCGCGCAATTGCTCCTGGTAGACCTTGAGCTTTTGCTGCTGCAACTGCTGGGCCACCTGGGGCTTGACGTCTTGCAGCTTGGGCAACTGCGCCTCGCGCGTGTCGTCCAGGCGGATCACGTGGTAGCCGAACTCGGTCTTGACCGGTGTGTCGGTCATCTTGCCCTTGCTCAAGCCCTTGAGCGCGTCGGCGAACTCCTTGGCGTAGTTGTTGGGGTTGGCCCAATCCAGATCACCACCGTTGGCACCTGAGCCTGGATCCTTGGACGACTTTTTGGCGATGTCTTCGAACTTCTTGCCCTTCTTGATCTGGCCGATGATGGCCTTGGCCTCGTCTTCGGTCTCCACCAGAATGTGGCGGGCCTTGAATTCCTTGCCGCTGTTGGCCGCCGCGAAGCGGTCGTATTCAGCCTGAATGTCGGCGTCGGAGACCGGGTTCTTCTTCTGGAAGTCGACGAACAGCTCGCGGATCAACAGGGTCTGACGCGCCAGTTCCATTTGGGCCTTGAAGTCGTCGGTGCCTTCCAGGCCCATCTTCTGCGCTTCCTGCATGAAGACCTCACGGGCGATGACTTCCTTCTTGAGTTCACCCTCCATCTCGGGGGTGACCGGACGCCCGGACTTGACCACTTGCTGGCTCAAGGCGTCGACGCGCGACTTGGGAACGGCCTTGCCATTGACGATGGCGATGTTCTGCGCCAGGGCGGCTGATGCCAGCGTACCCAGGAGCACGGCCGTGGCCACGGTTGACACAATTCTCTGCTTCATATGGTGTTCCTAAATAGATCCAAATTAATCACGGCCATTTGCACTTCAAGAGTGAAGCACAAGGGACCAGGCGCCAGTGTGATTGACCGCCTGTTGTCTCAGGGCTGGGGCGCCGGTTCGGCTTCGATTGCCAGGGCGTGCAGCCCTGCATCAACGAAATCTTGCAGCGCATCATACACAAGCCGGTGACGCGCCACGCGGGACAGGTTTGTAAACAAATGTGAACGGATGCGCACGCGAAAGTGGGTGCCATAGCCGGTGCCGTTGGCGCCGGCATGGCCGTTGTGCTGGTAACTCTCGTCGATGACCTCCAGCGCGGTGGGCTGAAGGGCCTGGCGCAAGCGTTGCTCCAGGGCGGCGGCGGTGGGTGGGATGGACATGGCAAGCGGGTTTACGAGTTCGGTTCGTCGGCTTTGAGGTAGCGCGAAATGTAGAAGCCCTGGCCAACCAGAAAGGCCAGCGGAAAAGCGTAGCCCCAGAGCTTGAAGTTGACCCAGGCTTCGGTGCTGAAATTGGCGGCCACGTAGCCGTTGACGACTGACATGAATGCGCAGTAAGCCACCCAAGTGATATTGAGCTTGCGCCAGACGAAATCGGGCAAGTCCAACTGGCTGCCCAGCAAGATCTTCAGGAAGTTCTTCTTCATCACCCAGACGGCAATGGTCAGGCCAATTGCCATGGCGGCGTAAAGGACGGTCGGCTTCCACTTGATGAAGCGGTCGTCGTGCAGCGCCAGCGTCAGCGCACCAAACACCAGCACCAGGGCAAGGGTGACTTTGTGCAGCATTTGCAGGCGCTTGTCGATGGCGTAGATCAGACTCATTTGCACGACGGTCGCGACCATCAGTACGGTGGTGGCGACGTAGATGTCATAGACCTTGTAGGCCGCAAAGAACAGCAGGATAGGGAAAAAGTCGATCAGTATTTTCATCTGGTTGAGGACAGAGCTTGTTCACTTCGTGTAACTGCGGTCAGTCCCGCAATGCTTCAGGAACGAAGTGTAACGAAGCCGAGTTGGCGCAGTAGCGCAGGCCGGTGGGTTCCGGGCCGTCTTCGAACACATGGCCGACATGGGCGCCGCAGTCCGGGCAATGTACCTCGGTGCGGGTTGTCCAGTGGCTGGCGTCGACCTGGCTTGCCAGTGCGTCTGGGTTCAGCGGCGCGAAGAAGCTCGGCCAGCCGCAGCCGGAATCAAACTTGGTGGCGGAATCGAACAGCGGTTTGCCGCAACACACGCAGTGGTAGACGCCCAGCGCCTGGTTGGTCTCGTGGCGCCCGGTGAAGGCGCGCTCGGTGGCGGCGTGACGTGTCACTTCGAAGGCCAGCGGTTCGGCCCCGTTCTGGAGCAGTTCGGCTTTCCACTGGGTCTCGGTTTTTTCAATCGGGTAGGTCATGCTGGTGGTTCTCCTGATACCTTGCGGGACAGACCTTTAGCTCTGTCCTCAACTGATTGTCGGGTGTTGGGAGTTGGCTTCACGATGAGCAACTGATGGCGATATCGGCGGCCCATGCCGGCGGGAAATCGGCGAAATCCTCCATGCCAGGGTGTTCGTCGAAGGGCGACTCCAGCAGCGTGAGCAGGGTCTGCACGGCGCTGAAATCCTTTTTCCGGGCGGCGGCGATGGCGTTCTCGGCCAAATGGTTGCGCAGCACGAACTTGGGGTTGCACTTGAGCATCGAATTGGCCGCCAGCTCTTTTGAAACAAGGCCGAGCAGCTCCGAATAGCGTAGCAGCCAGGCGTCGAAGGCAGAGCGATCCAGAAACAGGTCGCGCACTGTCGCCGGGTCGGCTCCACTCACCATGTAGCTCAGGCGGCGCCAGAAAATCGTGTAGTCCACCCGGTTGCGGGCCAGCAGTTGCAGCAAGTCGTCGATCAGGGCCGGGTCGGACTCCAGCGTCAGGCCGGTCAGGCCCAGTTTGGCGCGCATCTGCTGCGCAAAACAGTCGGAAAACTCTTGCTTGTAGGGCTCCAGCGCCGCCACAGCCAAGTCCTGGTCCTCGATCAGGGGCAACAGGGCCTGGCCCAGACAGAACAGGTTCCAGTAGGCCACCTGGGGTTGCCGGTTGAAGGCATAGCGTCCCGAATTGTCGCTGTGGTTGCAGATGTGACCAGGCACGAAGGCGTCCAGAAACTGGAACGGGCCATAGTCGATCGTCAGCCCCAGGATGCTCATGTTGTCGGTGTTCATGACACCGTGGCAAAAGCCGACCGACTGCCATTGCGCCACCATGCGCGCGGTGCGTAGCGCCACGGCGTGCAGCAGCGCGGCATACGGGTTGCCCGCGAACGCAGATGCGCCGCGACAGTCTGCGTAGTGGTGGTCGATCACATAATCGGCCAATTGCCGCAGCAGGTCGATCTGCTTGCTGAAGGCGAAGTGTTCGAAGTGGCCGAAGCGGATGAAGCTGGGTGCCACCCGCGCCACCACCGCCGCCGTTTCGGCTTCTTCGCGGTAGACCGGTAGGTCGGAGCCGATCACGCTCAATGCGCGCGTGGTCGGAATACCCAGGGCGTGCATCGCTTCGCTGCACAGAAATTCACGAATGCTGGAGCGCAGTACCGCCCGGCCGTCGCCCATGCGGGAGTAGGGCGTCAGGCCCGAGCCCTTGAGTTGAATCTCCAGGCTACCCGAGTGATGTCCCGCTGGTGGCGACAGTTCACCCAACAACAGGGCGCGTCCGTCGCCCAGTTGCCCGGCCCAGACGCCGAATTGGTGACCGCTGTAGACGCTGGCCAGCGGGCGCGCGCCCTCCAGGTTGCCATGGCCCGCCAAGGCGTGCAACCAAGCGTTTGAGCCTAGCGCCTCGTCCCCCAGACCGACCAGCCTGGCGGTGGCGCGGCTGGTGCCTACCCAATATGGCTGCGGCACGGCCTGCGCTGCCAGTTCGGTGTAGAAGTCCGGGCCCAGCGTCGCAAAGCGGTTGGCCCAACGCCAATCGGGTGGAAGCTGAGCGCGATCAGTCGAGGAGGGAAGCATGCCCCGATTGTCTGGCAGGCCCGGCAAGCCCGTCGGCCATGGGGTTATGCCTGATCGCGGTCCCGCGAAAGCATGACATCGGTCAAGGCCGTGTCATCGAGTACCGTGATACGGTTCATCGACAGACTGATCACGCCAAGCTGCTGCAGGTTGTTCAGGGCGCGATTGGCGGTCTGCCTGGACATGCCCGCTATGCTGGCCACCTCGTCTTGCGTCAAATCAAGCTGGCGGGTGCGACTCCAGAACAAGCGACTCAGTGACAAGGCCACGCGTTGCTCGGGGTTGCGGGTGCGGCCGGCTTCGATGATCGCCATCGCCTGGCCAAGCTTGTGGTTCAGGCGTTCGACCAAGAACTGGTTGAAGGCCATGCAGCCGGCTGACAAGGAGCGGAACTGCTCATTGGGCAGGCACAGCAGTTCCGTATCGCGCAGGGCGATCACGTTGTAGCGGCGCGGCTCGTTCTTCAAGACGGCGCCTTCGCCAAACCATTCTCCGCTGGCCAGGCCCAGGAAGGTGGAGCAGCGTCCGGCCCCGACGCTGCTCTCGATCTTGACCAGCCCGCTCAATACCGCATACCAGCCTTGCACTGGCTCGTTGGCGGGCAACACCGTTGTGCCCTTGCGTGCACGCAGCGTGAAGACTGCCGTCTGCAGGGCCTGCTGTGCCTGCGCCGGCAAGGCGTTGAACCACGCCAGCGTGGTGAGGAAGCGTGCAATGGGGTTGGCAGGAGCAGGGAACATCAGCGAAGGCCTATTGTGTTCGCCCATCATATTAGGGAAAACGCGAGGACGATGTCATCACGATGACAGCGTTTGCCACGCCGGTCCAAACAATGCAAACTGTCGCGCAGCATGATGTGCCCTGGCGCAGTAGCATGCCGCTTTTGATCGACCATTTCCTACTGATTGAGGCCAACCATGCTCGGGTTAATGCAAAGCCAGCAATTGCTGATTTCTTCACTGATTGATTTCGCCGAGCGCCACCATGGCGAAGGCGAGATTGTGTCGCGCCGGGTCGAGGGCGACTTGCATCGCTACACCTACAAAGACGTTGCGGCGCGAGCACGCCAGGTGGCCAATGCGCTGGATGGCTTGAAACTGGGGTTCAGTGACCGGGTCGCCACCCTGGCCTGGAACGGCTACCGGCACCTGGAGCTCTATTTTGGAGTCAGCGGCTCGGGTCGGGTGCTGCACACCTTGAACCCGCGCCTGCACCCAGACCAGATCACCTGGATTGCCAACCATGCCGAGGACTCGGTGCTGTGCTTCGACATCAGCTTTTTGCCCATCGTGAAGGCGATTCACGCCCGTTGCCCCACCATCAAGCATTACGTGGCGCTGTGCGATGCCGACAAGCTGCCGGCTGACAGCGGGATTCCCGGCCTGCTGAGTTACGAGGCCTGGATTGGCGCGCAATCACCCAGCTACCACTGGCCCAGTTTCGACGAGAACTCCGCGTCGAGCATGTGTTACACCAGCGGCACCACAGGCAACCCCAAGGCCGCCCTGTACAGCCACCGCTCCACCATGTTGCATGCGCTGGCGGGCGCATTGCCCGATGCACTGAGCATGAGCGCGCGCGATTGCGTGTTGCCGGTGGTGCCGATGTTCCACGTCAATGCCTGGGGCCTGCCCTATTCGGCAGCCATGACCGGCGCCAAGCTGGTGTTTCCGGGTCCGGCGATGGACGGCAAGTCGATCTATGAGTTGATTGAAGGCGAGAAGGTTAGCTTCGCGGCCGGCGTGCCCACCGTGTGGCAAATGATGCTGGGCCACATGTCGGCGGGCAAGCTGCGCTTTTCGACGCTCAAGCGCACGGTGATTGGTGGCTCGGCCTGCCCACCGGCGATGATCACCGCCTTCAATGATGATTATGGCGTCGAGGTCTTGCATGCTTGGGGCATGACCGAGATGTCGCCCCTGGGCACCGTCTGCACCTTGAAAAACAAACACCTGCCGCTGGAGAGCGTCGACAAGATGAAGGTGCGGCTCAAGCAGGGCCGTGGCATCTTCGGCGTGGACATGAAGATCGTCGACGGCGATGGCAAGGAACTGCCCTGGGACGGCAAGGCCTATGGCGACCTGCTGGTCAAGGGCCCCTGGATCATCAGCGAGTACTTCAAAGGGGAGGGCGGCTCGCCGCTGGTCGACGGCTGGTTTCCGACCGGCGACGTGGCCACCATCGACCCCGACGGCTACATGCAGATCACCGACCGCAGCAAGGACGTGATCAAGTCCGGCGGAGAATGGATCAGCTCGATCGACGTGGAGAACATCGCCATGGCGCACCCGGCGGTGGCGATGGCGGCGTGTATCGGCATGAAGCATCCAAAGTGGGACGAACGCCCGATCATCGCGGTGGTCAAGAAGCCCGGCGCGCAGGTGTCCAGAGATGAGTTGATTGCTTTCTACGACGGCAAAACCGCGAAGTGGCAGATCCCCGATGACGTGGTGTTTGTCGAAGCGATTCCGCTGGGTGGCACCGGCAAGATGCAAAAGAGCAAATTGCGCGAAATACTCAAGGACTACCAATTGCCGGGAACCTGACGGTTTGCCCACCGATGACCGATGGCGAGAAAGTCGCGTGCGCGATAGCTTTTGCGGGAAAACCCCTTGCACTGCCCCGCGCAAAAGCTTGTAATCTGACCCCGTTACGCCCGTTACGCCCCTTACGCCCCTTACGCCCGTTATGACCCACTTGGAGACATCAATGAAAACCAGCTTGAAGATAATCGCCGCCGCATCGTTGTTGGCATGTGCCGCTGGCGCCTTTGCCCAAAAGGGTGAGACCGTGCGTATCGCCTTGATCGAGGGCCTGTCGGGACCGATGGCCAACGTCGGACAGAACCAACTCAAGAGCTGGCAGTTCGTCGCCGAGCGCCTCAATGGCGCCAAGAATGCGGCCGGCGTCAAGTTCGAAATCATCGGCATGGACAGCAAGGGATCGCCCCAGGAAGCCCTGACCGTTTTGAAGGCCGCGGTCGATCAGGGCTTTCGTTTCATCACGCAGGGCAATGGCTCTGGTGCCGCCTTGGCACTGGCCGACGCCGTGGCCAAACACAACGAACGCAATCCGGGCAAGGAGATCATCTACCTGAACTACGCGGCCGTCGATCCTGCGCTGACCAACGAGAAGTGCTCCTACGCGCACTTCCGGCTGGACGCGGACACCACCATGAAGATGGAGGCCTTGACCAGTTTCATGAAGGACCAGCCCAAGGTCACCAAGGTCTACCTGCTGAACCAGAACTATTCGCACGGGCAGCAAGTCTCGCGTTACTTCAAGGAAGGCATGGCTCGCAAGCGCACCGATGTACAGATCGTCGGTGACGACTTGCATCCTCTGGGGCAGGTCAAGGACTTCGCCCCCTACGTCGCCAAGATCAAGCAGTCCGGTGCCGACACCATCGTCACCGGCAACTGGGGCGCCGATCTGGCGCTGTTCGTCAAGGCGCTGAACGATGCAGGTTTGAAACTGCCGATGTATGCCTACTACGCGGGTGTCACGGGCACACCCACCGTGCTTGCGGCGGGCGGCGCGACGGAGGTCTACCAGATCGCCTACAACCACTCCAACTACACCGGTGAGATGGGCGCCCTGATGGCGGACTACAAGAAGAAGTTCAATGACGACTTCTACACCTTCTCGATCTACAACGGCATCGTGCTGATGGCCGAGGCCATGGCCAAGGCCAAGTCCACCGATCCGATGAAAGTGGCCGCCGCCATGGAAGGATTGAGCTTCAAGGGTTTCAATGGCGAGTCGCAGATGCGCAAGACTGATCACCAATTGCAGCAGGGTCTGTTCATCTCCAAGTGGCAGAAGGTCGACAAGAAGAACGCCTACAGCGTGGAAAACACGGGCTACACCTTTGCACCGATCAAGTACCTTGAGCCCTATATTGCCAGCACACCGACCAGTTGCCAGATGAAGCGTCCGGGCTAACCGACATGGGCTTTTGCCCCCCCCAGAGCATGAAAGGACACCGTCATTGCGAGGAGCAAAGCGACGTGGCAATCCATGCCGCCGGAAGTCATGGATTGCTTCACTGCGTTCGCAATGACGAGGCTCTTTCACGGTAAGGGGTCTGCTGACTGAGGTGACACCGCGTTGCGGGTTCCAGTCTGCATCACGGCAAAAAAGTAGGGATCGATGGAGTTCTACACCATTTCACTGCTCAACGGCATCAGCTACGGGCTGCTGCTGTTCATGCTCAGTTCGGGCCTGACCCTGATCTTCAGCATGATGGGCGTGCTCAACTTCGCCCATGCGTCGTTCTACATGCTGGGCGCCTATTTCGCGTACAGCATCACGGAACTGGTCGGGTTCTGGTCAGCGTTGATCGCGGCCCCCCTGCTGGTGGGTTTGCTGGGCGCGGCGTTTGAGAAGTACTGTTTGCGCCGGGTCCACAAATTCGGCCATGTGCCTGAACTGCTGATCACCTTCGGCCTGAGCTACATCCTGCTCGAACTGGTGCAACTGGTGTGGGGCCGCAGCTCAATGGACTACCGGGTGCCTGCTGCGCTGGATGGTCCGTTGTTCATCATCTACGGTACGCAGTTCCCGATGTACCGCGGCTTCATGATGCTGGTGGCGGTGCTGATGCTGGTGGCGGTGTGGCTGCTGCTGACGCGTACGCGCATCGGCCTGGTGATTCAGGCCGCATTGACCCATCCGCAAACGGTGGAGGCGCTGGGGCACAACGTGCCGCGGATATTCATGCTGGTGTTTGGCGGCGGAGCCGCGCTGGCCGGTCTGGCCGGCGTGATTGGCGGCAATGCGTTTGTGACCGAACCGGGCATGGCGGCCACGGTGGGGTCGGTCATTTTTGTGGTGGTGGTGGTCGGTGGCATGGGGTCGCTGGCGGGAGCGTTTTTGGCGTCGCTGCTGATCGGCGTGCTGCAAACCTTTGCGGTGGCGGTGGACGCATCGCTGATGTCGGCGCTGCAGCAAGTAGGTGTGGGCATGACTTCCGAGACCTGGGGCTATGCGCTGTGGAAGCTCAAACTCAGTCAGGTGGCGCCGGTGTTGCCCTACCTGTTATTGGTGCTGATGCTGATCTTCAGACCCAAGGGCCTGCTCGGGCTGCGCGAGGGTTAGCCCATGGCCAAAACACATTACGAATTCAAGCCCCTCAACATCGGGCGCTACGTGGTCTGGGGTGTGTTCACGCTGGTCCTGCTGGGGGCGCCGCTGGTCTTCACCAGCAGCCTGAGCCACACCATGCTCAGCCAAATGGGTATCGCCATCATTGTCTGCCTGAGCTACAACATGCTGCTGGGCCAGGGGGGCATGCTCAGCTTTGGTCATGCGGTGTATTCCGGGCTGGGGTCGTTCCTGGCGATTCATACGCTCAACCTGGTGAGTGGTGGCAGCTTGCCGCTACCAGTCAGCCTGGTTCCGATTGCCGGCGGCTTGGCCGCCATGCTGTTCGCTGTGCTGCTGGGCTGGGTCACCACCAAGAAGGCCGCCACGCCCTTTGCCATGATCACCCTGGGCGTGGGCGAACTGGTGTGGGCCATGTCGCTGATGTTTCCCGATTTCTTTGGCGGGGAGGGCGGTATCTCGGGCAACCGCGTCACGGGCTCCAAACCGTGGGGCATCACCTTCGGTCCGCAAGTCCAGTTGTACTACCTGATTGCCGCCTACACGCTGGTCTGCACTGCACTGATGTTCGCTTTCACCCGCACGCCTCTGGGGCGCATGCTCAACGCCGTGCGTGACAACCCGGAGCGTGTCGAGTTCGTGGGCTTTGACACGCAGAAGATCCGCTACATCGCGTTCGTGATCGCAGCGTTTTTCGCCGGCATTTCCGGCGGGCTGGCAGCCTTGAACTTCGAGATCGTTACCTCGGAGGTGGTCAATGCCTACCGCTCCGGCGCTTACCTGCTGTTCACCTTTCTGGGCGGTGCCACCTTTTTCTTCGGCCCCATCATCGGTGCGATCCTGATGGTGCTGGCCTTTGTATTGCTGTCGGAACTGACCAAGGCCTGGCTGCTCTACCTGGGTTTGATCTTCTTGTTCATGGTGATGTTCGCGCCGGGCGGCGTGTCCAGCCTGATCATGATGAACCTGCGCGTAGCCTCGTTCGGATACCTGCGCAAGCTGTGGGTCAGCTACCTGGGCCTGGCCTTGACCGGGCTGGTCGCGGTGCTGGGCGCCTCCGTGATGATCGAAATGATCTACCACCTGCAACTCAACGCCGCGCTGGGACCCCAGATCAGCTTCATGGGCATGGCGCTGGATGCCAAGGGGCTCAACAGTTGGTTTGGCGCCATATTCGTGATGCTCACCGGTTTGGGCCTGTTTGAGTTGTGCCGCCGGCAGTATGCACGCGAGTGGGGTGAGATTCAGGGCGAGATTGAGCGCGAAATCAAACGTCGGGAGGCCCTGTGAGCTACGCCCTTGAGCTGAAAGATCTGCGCAAGAGCTTTGGCCAGACCGAGATCATTCGCGGTGCCAGTCTGGCGGTGACGGCGGGTGAGCGGGTGGCCATCATCGGCCCCAATGGCGCGGGCAAGTCGACGCTGTTCAACCTGATCAGCGGACGCTTCGAGCCCACCAGCGGCGACGTGCTGCTCAATGGGCAGCGCATCAACGGCAAGCGGCCTTTCGAGATCAACCGCCTGGGCCTGTCGCGCAGTTTTCAGATCACCAATATCTTCCCCAAGCTGAGTGTTTTCGAGAACCTGCGCTGCGGCGTGTTGTGGAGCCTGGGCTACCGCTACACCTTCCTTAAATTCCTGGCGGATCTGGATGACGCCAACGCACGCGCCGATGAATTGATGGCCATGATCAAACTCGACAAGAAGCACGATGTGCTGGCCATGAATCTGACCTACGCCGAGCAGCGCGCCCTGGAGATCGGCATCACCATCGCAGGCGGCGCCAACGTGATCCTGCTTGACGAGCCGACCGCTGGCATGAGCCGCTCCGAGACGACACGTTTCATCAAGTTGATCAAGGACGTGACCGTTGGCAAGACCTTGCTGACGGTTGAGCATGACATGGGCGTGGTGTTCGGGCTGGCTGACCGAATCGCGGTGGTGGTGTATGGCGAAGTGATCGCCTTTGACACGCCCGATGCGGTGCGGGCCAATCAGCGTGTGCAGGAAGCCTATCTGGGTTCGGCGGTGGCTGACTCGCAGGCCGTGGGGCACTGATGTTGAAAATCAACAACCTCCACGCCTTCTACGGCAAGAGCCATGTGCTGCACGGGGTGCACTTCGATGTTCACCAGGGCGAGATCGTTGCCTTGCTGGGGCGCAATGGCTCAGGGCGCTCAACTACCGCCAAGGCCATCATGGGGCTGGTGGACTGCGCGGGCTCCCTACGCTGGCAAGGCCAGGAAATCTTGGGCAAGAAGACCTATGAAATCGCCCACCTCGGTTTGGGCTACGTGCCCGAGAGCCGCGATATTTTTGGCTCGCTCACGGTCGAGCAGAACCTCATCCTCGGCCAAAAGGGCAAGCGCAAGACGCCACGCTGGTCGTTTGACGACATGTACCAGTTGTTTCCCCGCCTCAAGGAACGCCAGCATACCCAGGCCGGTGTGTTGTCGGGTGGCGAGCAGCAGATGCTGACGCTATGCCGCACCCTGATGGGCGACCCGGACCTGATCATCATCGACGAGCCCACCGAGGGCCTGGCGCCAAAGATCGTGGAGCTGGTGGCGCAGTACCTAAAGGAACTGAAACGGCGTGGGCTGTCGGTGCTGTTGATTGAACAAAAGCTGACCATCGCCATGGATATTTCCGACCGCTGCATGGTGATGGGCCACGGCAGCATTGTGTTCGAAGGCACGCCCCAGGCACTGCGCGCCGACAGCTACATCCGCAAGGAGTGGCTGGAGGTGTAGCGCGGGGGACAAACCCTCTGCCCGATGGTCACGGATACTCTTACAATTCAAAAAGAACGATCGTTCTATTTTGTTACTGAAATCATTGCGGGACAGAGCGCAGCCGCTCGGCGGCTAGGCTCTGTCCTCAACACTTTAGGACCTATATGACCGCCCAATACACCGTACATGGCGACGTTGCCGTGATCACCCTGAACAATCCGCCGGTCAACGGTCTGGGTTACGCCACGCGCGTCGCCGTCGCCGAGGGTCTGGTCAAAGCCAATGCGGATGCCGCCGTCAGGGCCATCGTCATCACCGGGGCCGGCAAGGCCTTCTCGGGCGGCGCCGATATCAAGGAATTTGGCTCGCCCAAGGCGCTACAGGAGCCCAATCTGCTGAGCGTCATCCTGACCGTGGAGAACTCGGCCAAACCCGTGGTCGCGGCGGTCCACAGCGTGTGCATGGGTGGTGGCCTGGAGTTGGCCTTGGGTTGCCACTACCGCATCGCCGCGCCTGGCTGCAGCGTGGCGCTGCCCGAGGTCAAGCTCGGCCTGATCCCGGGTGCCGGCGGCACGCAACGCCTGCCGCGCGCCCTGGGGGTTGAGCCGGCGCTGAACATGATCGTCAGCGGCGAGCCGGTCAAGAGCGAAATGCTGGCCATGCTACCTGGGCAAAAGTTGTTCGACAAAATTGCCGCCTCGCCCGAATCATTGGCCGAGGAAGCGCTGGCCTTGGCGCGCTCGGTGGCGGACGTGCGCCCGCTACCGCTGGTGCGCAATCTGCCCTGCAAACACCCGCAAGGCGACGCCTACTTTCAGTTCGCTCACAACATGGTTAAGGGCATGGCCAAGGGCTTTCCGGCGCCCGCCAAATGCGTGGACGCAGTCGAAGCCGCCACCAAGAAGAAGTTTGACGAGGGCATGCTGACCGAGCGCGAGATCTTCATCGCACTGATGTGGTCCACCGAGAGCATGGCGCTGCGCCACATCTTCATGGCCGACCGCGCCACCTCCAAGATTCCCGACGTGCCCGCCGACACGCCGCAGCGCTCAATCGGGTCGGTCGCCGTGATTGGCGCCGGCACCATGGGTGGCGGCATCTCCATGAACTTCCTCAACGCCGGCATCCCGGTCAAGATTCTGGAGATGAAGCAAGAGGCGCTGGACCGGGGCATTGCCACTATTCGCAAGAACTACGAGTCGCAGGTCAAGAAGGGCAAGCTAAAAGCAGACAAGTACGAGCAGCGCATGAGCCTGCTTAGCACCACGCTCAACTACGACGACCTGACCGGCACCGACCTGGTGATCGAGGCGGTGTTCGAGGAAATGGGCGTCAAGGAAGCGGTGTTCAAGGAACTCGACCGCGTGATGAAGCCCGGCGCGATTCTGGCCAGCAACACCTCCACGCTGGATGTGGACAAAATCGCCTCCTTCACGAAACGCCCCGAAGACGTGGTGGGTCTGCATTTCTTCAGCCCGGCCAACGTGATGAAGCTGTTGGAAGTGGTGCG
>JAUXWC010000113.1 GCA_030685025.1 Rhodoferax sp. | reverse complement strand
GCGACACACGCAACTGGTCGCCGATTGGGGTGGTCACTCTGAACCCCGAACGTGACTGCGTCATCAAGGCGCATTTGGGTTGCAACGATATTCAGCGGTTGGCCGCATGAATGAGGCGACAAGTAGCTTGACACGCGCCGAATGTGACGCCGGCTTCGTGGACTTTACGGCGCTCCTGGCGAATTTTCTTGCGTTTTTCCCGCGTTAACGTCCCAAGGAAGTCCTCAAAACTGCTGTAACCTGGTGTCTGGTTGACCCAATGGAATTGCACCGCGTGCCGCGGCATCATGCCCGCGTCCAGACACGCGGCAACGTCGGCATCGTCCGCGAACAGGATGTGCAGCGACGACAGGTGTTCGGCCCGGCACAAGTCGATGGCGGCGCGAACCAGGGCTGCCCGTGCGCCGTCTGACCGGGCGAGCAGGCGCGAACCTGGCACCGGCGTAAATGGAACCGCCACGACCGCCTTCGGATAGTAGGGCAGTCCATGTTCCTGATAAGCTTTGGCCCACGCCCAGTCAAACACGTACTCGCCGAATGAATGGTGTTTGATGTACAGCACGCAGGCGGCAACGATCACGGCCCGCTGCTCCAGAATGATGAATCGGGGTGTCCAGCCGGTGTCTGGCACCGCGCTGGCGCTGCCATGAAGTGCATGGAGGTACTCGTACCGCATGAACGCAGTGCCATGCCCCTGTGCCTGCAGCAGCGCATTCCACGACGCAGCGGCAAGCGCGTCGGGCGAGTCGAGCACGCGAGTGACATAATCGTTTGAACTGTTTTCCACTGGCTTGTTACTCAGTCCCGGTCCCCAGGCTCATGACTCTCAAAATTTGCGTTGCCCAGCTTAATCTTGTCGTTGGCGATCTGGCTGGCAATTCGCAAAAAATCATCGATGCGGCGCAATTGGCTTACCAGCGCGGGGCGCGCTTGTTGCTGACACCGGAGTTGTCCATATGCGGCTACGCGGCCGAAGACCTATTCCTCCGGCCGGCATTCATTGCTGCCTGCGATGATGCCGTAAATCAGGTTGCATCGGCGCTCGCGGGGCTTGAGGGTATGGCGGTCGTCGTTGGTCACCCAATTGGACGGGACCGCCGAACCCGCAGTGTGGCCGTGCAAGAGCGCTTCAATGCGGCCAGTGTCTTGCGCGAGGGTGCGATCGTTGCCACCTACGCCAAGCGCGAGCTGCCCAATTACCAAGTCTTCGACGAGCGTCGCTATTTCACGCCCGGGCAGGGCGCTTGCGTGTTTGAGGCGGGCACAGCGGGCAACCGTGTCAAGGTCGGACTGCTGATCTGCGAGGACGCCTGGTTTGAAGAACCGGCGCGCTTGGCACGTGCGGCCGGCGCTGAACTTCTTGCCGTCGTTAACGCCTCACCGTTCCACCTTGGCAAAGGCGATGAACGCGAGCAAATGATGCGTGATCGGGCGCTGGCCTGTGGCCTGCCGCTGGTGTCCGCGCATCTGGTTGGGGGCCAGGATGAGGTGGTGTTCGAGGGGCATTCATTCGCGGTTGGGGCGGACGGCGTGGTGGCGGGTCGGGCGCCAAGCTTTGTCGAGGACTTGTTCGAAGTCAATGCCACGCGGGTGCCTCTAGGAATTCAATTGCAGGCCCCTGTGGCGCCAAAGCGCGACGGCGACGCCGACCTGTGGGACGCGCTGGTCCTGGGGGTGCGGGACTACGTCGGCAAGAATGGATTCCCCAGTGTGGTGTTGGGTCTCTCCGGTGGCATTGACTCGGCCCTGGTGCTGGCCGTGGCGGTGGATGCACTCGGTAAAGACAGGGTTCGGGCGGTCATGATGCCATCGCCCTACACCGCTGAAATCAGTCTGATCGATGCCCGAGACATGGCTAAGCGCATGGGCGTTCGCTATGACGAGATCTCCATCGTGCCGGAATTCGAAGCGTTCAAAGCGTCGCTGGCGCATGAGTTTGAGGGGCTCGCGCCCGATGCCACCGAAGAGAACATCCAGGCGCGTATTCGAGGCACGCTGTTGATGGCTCTGAGCAACAAGTTTGGCAGCATTGTCTTGACCACTGGCAACAAGTCTGAACTGGCCACCGGATATTGCACGCTGTATGGCGACATGGCGGGCGGCTTTGCGGTGATCAAGGATCTGGTCAAGACCATTGTCTTCCGACTCGCGCATTGGCGCAACGTGAACGATCCCTACGCGACCGGGCACGAACCGATACCGTTGCGCATCATCACCCGTCCACCCAGCGCCGAGTTGCGCCCGGACCAATGCGACCAGGACAGCTTGCCGCCCTACGACATCCTGGATGGCATCTTGCAGCGCTACATGGAGAACGACCAGAGCATCGAGGACATCATCGCCGCCGGTTATCCGCGGGCGGATGTGGAGCAGGTCACGCGGCTGATCAAGGTCAACGAATACAAGCGCCGCCAGGCGCCAGTCGGAATCCGCGTGACTCACCGCAGCTTCGGCAAGGATTGGCGTTATCCTATTACCAGCCGATTTCGCGCCTGATTCGCCGTGCGGCTCAGGCTGGGTAGCTGTCGAACCTTTGCCAGCCCCATTTTGGACCATTCAAGAGGACACCCATGAAACAGATTACCGCCATAGTCAAACCGTTCAAACTGGAAGAGGTGCGTGAAGCGCTGGCTGAATGCGGCGTCACCGGGTTGACGGTCACCGAAGTCAAGGGATTCGGTCGGCAGAAGGGGCACACCGAGCTCTACCGCGGCGCCGAGTATGTGGTGGACTTCCTTCCCAAAGTCAAAGTCGAAGTAGTGGTCAAGACGGAAGACGTGGAGCGTTGTGTCGACGCTATCGTCAAGGCGGCTCACACTGGCAAGATTGGTGACGGGAAGATATTTGTCACCAGCGTCGAGCGCGTCGTGCGCATTCGAACGAGCGAAGAGGACGAGTCGGCGATCTAGATGCCGTTGAGCCTTGCCGCAGGCGAAGTGCCTGCAGCTTCCACGAGAGCCTTCAGCAGCGCGGCGGGGTCGCTGTCCGAATGCAGCAGGTGCATTTGCCAATCAGCAACCAGTTGCTGCTCAACTGATACGCCGAGGAAATCGAGCAGGCGGTCGTAGTAATGGTCGACATTCAGAAGTCCGATCGGTTTGTCGTGATACCCGAGTTGGCGCCAGGTCCAGACTTCGAACAACTCTTCAAGCGTCCCCAATCCGCCCGGTAGGGCCAGAAACGCGTCGGCGCGTTCGGCCATCATCCGCTTGCGGTCGTGCATGGTGTCGACAATATGCAACTCGGTGCAGCCCCGGTGCGCCCATTCCCGGTCAACCAGTGCTTGTGGAATCACGCCTATGACGCCGCCTCCAGCATCCAGGGTCGCATCCGCAACGATCCGCATCAGGCCCCCGCCACCGCCTCCATAGACTAGTTGACCCTGGTGCTGACCAATCCAACGGCCAACCTGTGCGGCCACTCGCGCGAAGTCGGGATTGACACCTGACCGCGATCCACAATACACGCAGACCGAGAAAGCGGGTGTCATGCGGCAACGGCGGTCGGTTTCGCCGCCGAGATCAGACGCGTCCCCGCCAGGGCATCATGCAGAAATTGCCGTTGCGGATGGAATCGACTCAAAACCATCCAGACCGCCGCCCAGCCAATCACGATGACCGTGGATTCCGGCGCCGACAGCTTGAACGGCGCAATGGCCGCCAATGAGGGAACAAACCATAGCCAGCACAAGACGTAACGGAGAAGGGCGCGCGCCTGCGACAGTGGCTGACCATGGCGATCAACGATGCGGATGTGCCAGGTCTTCATCGCCAAGGTCTGCCCTTTGGACCACAGCCAGACAAAATAGATGCCGAAGACGACAAACAAAAAACCTTGCAGGGCGTGACGGTTATCCAGGGCGTTTCGAGTTTGGCTGAGCGTCCCAAACAGGTATGCGGCGATGAACAGCACGCCGAACAGCAGCACGCCCTCGTAGAGCCAGCACGCCATTCGACGGCGCAGGCTTGGTGCAAGTAGGTCTGGAACCGGTTCGGTCATGGTGGGGCCAACATCAGCCCCGGATTCTGCCAGCGAATCCTCGGAGCCTGTGCGCAGCCGCCTTAGTGGTTCTGGGTGGCGGTGTCGGGAGTGGGAAGGGGGCGCGGGAGTAGCGTCTTTTGATCGACGGCCTCTCTTGCAGCGGCGACATGGGCTGACCGACTCGGTGTCTTTCGGGTGACGGGTACTACCGCCAGTTTTTGTGGGGAGACAGGTCGAGTCGCCGTTGCTGCGCCGGCCGGCTTTGATGACGCTTTGGCAGCAAGCCTTTGCCGTTCCTCCGCACTCAGCGCCTGATAGGCCTGCCAAGTCGCCGCCTTTTCCGCCGGCGTGAGCTGTTTGGTTTGCGCATACGACAGCCGCGCCTCCGTGCGCTGCCGCTGGCTGAGGCTGACCCACCCAGCCATGCGACTGTGCATCTTGGTCTGTTCGGCCGCCGAGAGAGAGTTGTAGCGCCTTGACACGGCCAGCCACTTTCGCTTGTGGGCTTCTGACAGTGAAGCCCAATTGGCCGCCAATGGCCGCAGTGCGAGTTGTTGCTGACTCGTCAGTTGTTGCCAAACTGGCTGAGTAGCCACGACGCTAGGCAGCTTGGCCGGCGTTGCGGCTGCAGGGGTGGGCGTTGCGGCGGCCGAGGCGACGGAAAGTGGCGCTCTGGCAATGTTTTGCGCCAAAGCGCATGACACCGACGTACTCAAGGTTGTGAGCGCCAGGAACAGGACGCCCCAGGCTACCGCCAAGGGTCGAATTGCCCCCTGTGGCCTTGCTGGAATTGGGCTTCGGATCATTCGCGCACCTGTGCCCTGGTATCAGCGGGCAGACTCCCGCTGCATTTTCAGGAACTGCGCAAATCCCGGGTCGGTGTACGCCGATGGCGGGAGCGTGTCGGTGAGCAGGGCGGAATCGATTTCAGCCAGTTCAGTGGCTCGCTGGTCGCTCAGCACGGCATTGATGCCGAGCAGCCCCACGATCAGGGCCAACAGGGGAATTGCCGACGCGATCGCGCTCCAGAAGCTAAAGCCATCATCAGGTGAATGCAATGACAGCGTCCCACCCGAAACTGCCGTTCCGGTCACCACTTGGCTGGTGACAACCTTGCGCTTACCAACTGCTTGGACCCGGGCGGCGCGCAATCGCTCAGTCACTTCGTAGGGGAGGTCGTCGCACGCGTCAGACAGTCGGGCCGTCAGCTTCAAGGCGAAACGGTCCTGAACGAGTTGGTTTTGGTAGTTATGTGAAATTGTCATAGTCGTATCCCCCTTCCCTTCAATGCCTTGCTCAACGCTTGGACGGCTCGGGAGCAGTGTGTTTTGACGCTTCCTTCGGAACAGCCCATGGCGGATGCCGTTTCGGTTACGTCCAGTTCTTCCCAATAACGCATGAGGAACGCTTCTCGTTGACGCGCGGGCAGGCCTTCAATTTCGGTTTCGATCGCCTTCATCACCTGGCTGCGCTCTACGGTTGATTCCGCACTTTCTGTTTGTTGTGAGTCATCCTGGGTGTGCAAAGTTTCCAGAAGATCAAAATCACCGTCATCCGTGTCCGATTCGAAGTCACCAAGGTTCGAAAACAGGGCGTTCCTGGTCTTCTGGCGACGAAACCAATCCAGCGTGCTATTGGACAAAATGCGCTGAAATAGCATTGGCAACTCAGCGGAGGGCTTGTCGGCGTAGTGCTCTGCCAGCTTGAGCATGCTTTCCTGAACGATATCGAGCGCGGACTCCTCATTGCGAACGTGGTAAACGGAGCGTTTGAAAGCTCGTTTTTCGACGCTTTTCAGGAAATCCGAGAGTTCTCGTTCGGTGGCCAAGTGAATCCTGCTGCGGCAGTGTGTTGGGGCGACTTCACACTGAGGAACTCAGGTAAGACGGGACGCGATGCGCCGGGAATTATGACATTCCCGTATGGAAATCTTGCGAGAATGGCGCTTTGAACGCCCGCGGTGCGATAATCGCCGCTGCAATTCAAACGGCAAACGGGTCATGATTTGACGCAAGAATCGGTGCGGCTATGGTCTTGATCCTAAGTTCCGACGCGACTTCACAAGAGTTAAGCGAAGGGGCACCCAAGGTTTTTCGTTAGAGAAATTCACAAAGGTTCATCATGGAAATTTCAAAGGCAGAACTCGGTTCCGCCGCTGCAGCGCAGCGGTCGTCGACGCATGGCGCGTCCAAATCTCAGGCGGCAGGCACGGATCCGCTCGAACTGCGCGGGGCGGAAATTCTGGTCAAGGGCCTGCAGGCCGAAGGCGTCAAGTACATCTGGGGCTATCCCGGTGGCGCGGTGCTGCACATCTACGACGCGTTCTACAAGCAAGACACGATTCAGCACATTCTGGTGCGCCATGAGCAAGCCGCCGTCCACGCCGCCGATGGTTATGCGCGGGCCACTGGCGATGTGGGGGTCGCCTTGGTTACGTCCGGCCCAGGTGTCACCAACGCGGTGACCGGCATTGCAACGGCCTATATGGACAGCATTCCCATGGTGATCATCACCGGGCAGGTGCCAACCCATGCGATTGGGCTGGATGCTTTTCAGGAGTGTGACACCGTGGGCATCACCCGGCCGATCGTCAAGCACAATTTCCTGGTCAAGGATGCACGCGAGATTGCGTCAACTCTCAAGAAAGCGTTTCATATCGCCCGCAGCGGGCGCCCCGGCCCAGTGGTGGTGGACATTCCAAAGGATGTCTCGTTCAAGAAGGTGCCGTATCACGGCTATCCCGCGTCGGTCGAAATGCGTTCCTACAACCCGGTCCGTAAAGGGCATGGGGGGCAAATCCGCAAGGCGCTACAGTTGTTGTTGAGCGCCAAGCGGCCGTACATTTACACCGGCGGTGGCGTGCTCTTGAGCAACGGCTGCGCGGAACTGCGCGCCCTGGTGGATATGCTCGGCTACCCGGTGACCAACACCTTGATGGGCTTGGGTGCCTACCCGGCCAGCGACCGCAAATTTCTTGGCATGCTCGGGATGCATGGCACGGTCGAAGCCAATAACGCCATGCAGCACTGTGACGTGTTGCTGGCTGTGGGCGCGCGGTTTGACGACCGGGTGATCGGTAACCCAAAGCATTTTGCCCAGAACGAACGCAAGATCATTCATATCGACATCGACCCGTCCAGCATTTCCAAGCGGGTTCGGGTGGATATTCCGATTGTCGGGGACGTCAAGGACGTGCTTTCCGAGATGATCGCCATGTACAAGGAAGGGTCCGCCAAGCCAGACAGTCAGGCGCTGGGCGCGTGGTGGGAAACCATAGATGCTTGGCGCAAGACCGACTGCCTTAAATACGACCGCAGCAACAAGGAAGTGATCAAGCCGCAGTTTGTGGTGGAGACACTTTGGAACCTGACCCGCAACGCTGATGCCTACATCACGTCAGACGTTGGCCAGCATCAGATGTGGGCAGCCCAGTACTACCGGTTCGATGAACCGCGCCGCTGGATCAACTCGGGCGGTCTAGGCACGATGGGGGTCGGCATCCCCTATGCGATGGGCATCAAACTCGCCAAGCCCCAGAGTGAGGTCTTCTGCGTGACGGGTGAAGGCTCGGTGCAGATGTGCATTCAGGAGCTTTCGACCTGTCTGCAGTACAACACGCCGATCAAGATCGTGGCGCTGAACAATCGCTACCTTGGCATGGTGCGTCAGTGGCAAGAAATTGATTACGAAGGTCGCTACAGCCACAGCTATATGGACGCGCTACCAAACTTCGTCAAATTGGCCGAAGCCTATGGCCATGTTGGCCTGTTGATTGAGAAGCCGCAAGACGTAGAGCCCGCGCTGCGAGAAGCCAGGAAGCTCAAGGACCGGACCGTATTCATGGACTTCCGCACCGATCCGACTGAAAACGTGTTCCCCATGGTCAAGGCCGGGATGGGTATCACCGAAATGCTGCTGGGGTCGGAGGATCTGTAGCGCCCGCAGGCTGGACGCCACCGCACTTCGTGCCAGGGCTGTCCAGCCATTTCACTGACGAATCTATTGTCTGCCGAGCCTGCTCGTTACCGCGCGCAGGGGAGGGCAACGAAAGCGAAGCTTCAGCGCAGACTCACATTTGCGAAGCATGTGAGTTGCAGCTAAAAGAGGAATCCACTGACATGAAACACATTATTGCCGTCTTGCTCGAAAACGAACCGGGCGCCCTGTCCCGTGTCGTCGGGCTGTTCTCTGCGCGGGGCTACAACATCGAGAGCCTGACCGTCGCACCCACCGAGGACCCCAGTCTGTCACGGATGACGATTCAGACCACGGGATCGGATGACGTGATCGAGCAAATCACCAAACACCTCAATCGATTGATCGAGGTGGTCAAGGTGGTTGACCTGACCGAGGGCGCCTATATTGAGCGCGAACTGATGATGGTCAAGGTTCGCGCCGTTGGCAAGGAACGTGAAGAGATGAAGCGCATGGCCGATATCTTTCGCGGGCGCATCATCGACGTGACCGAGAAAAGCTACACCATCGAATTGACGGGCGACCAATCCAAGAACGACGCGTTCCTGGAGGCGATCGAGCGCAGCGCGATCCTGGAGACGGTGCGTACGGGTTCCAGTGGCGTGGGTCGGGGCGAGCGAATCCTGCGCGTTTGAGCCAGGACCTGGCGGACACTTAATTTTTGCAACGGGGCAGTTTTGCCACTATTTACTTCGGAGAAGCGTATGAAGGTTTTTTACGACAAGGACTGCGATTTGAGCCTCATCAAGGGCAAGACCGTGGCGATCATCGGTTACGGTAGCCAGGGCCACGCCCATGCACAGAACCTCAACGACAGTGGTGTCAAAGTCGTAGTGGGATTGCGCAAGGGCGGCGCTTCTTGGTCAAAGGTCGAGAAGGCCGGACTGAAAGTCGCTGAGGTTGCCGAGGCGGTGAAGGCCGCCGACGTGGTCATGATCCTGCTTCCCGACGAGCAGATTGGCACGGTTTACACCAACGACATCGAGCCCAATATCAAGTCGGGCGCGTCCCTGGTGTTTGCGCATGGTTTCAATGTGCACTACGGTTTGGTTGCGCCGCGGGCCGACCTGGACGTGTGGATGGTCGCGCCCAAGGCGCCAGGACACACCGTTCGCGGTACCTATGCGCAGGGCGGCGGTGTGCCGCACCTGATAGCCGTTCACCAGGACAAGTCCGGCCGCTCGCGTGATCTGGCTTTGAGCTATGCCATGGCCAATGGCGGCGGCAAGGCCGGCATCATCGAGACCAATTTCCGCGAAGAGACCGAGACCGATTTGTTCGGCGAGCAAGCAGTTTTGTGCGGTGGCACGGTGGAACTGATCAAGGCCGGTTTCGAGACCTTGGTGGAAGCCGGCTACGCGCCGGAGATGGCCTACTTCGAGTGCCTGCACGAGCTCAAGCTGATCGTGGACATGATTTACGAAGGTGGTATCGCCAACATGAATTACTCCATCTCCAATAATGCCGAGTATGGGGAATACGTGACCGGACCGCGTATCGTCACCAGTGCCACCAAGGACGCGATGCGTCAGTGTCTCAAGGACATTCAGACCGGCGAATATGCGAAGAGCTTTATCCTGGAGAACAAGGCCGGGGCACCAACCTTGCTGAGCCGTCGTCGCTTGACTTCGGAGCATCAGATCGAGAAAGTTGGCGACGTACTGCGCGCCATGATGCCCTGGATCAAGAAGAATAAGCTGGTTGATCAGACCCGCAACTAGTGAGCGAACGCTCGGCGGCAAAGGCCACTTCGGTGGCCTTTGCCATTGCTGGCGCGCCGGTGGAAAGAGGCCATGGCACGTGCGCTGGCTTAAACTCCAGCATTCTTAGACTTGCTGTCGGGGGACCACCGGTTTGTGTCGGTTGGGCCTCACGCGACCGGGCGCGTTGGCACTCGGCACTCGGCGCAAGTCCAGGTACACAGCGCCCATACTCTGAGGGCAGGAGACCCATATGCATGACGGAACTGAGCCGGAACACGACCAGGATGAGGTCGTTCTGGTTCGCAAACGACGCAAAGGCATCTATGTGTTGCCCAACCTGTTCACGCTGGCCGCGCTGTTTGGGGGGTTCTATGCAATCGTAATGGCGATCAATGGGCGTTTTGATCTGGCCGCGATCGGCATTGGTTGCGCCATGGTGCTCGACAGCCTGGATGGTCGCGTGGCCCGGATGACCAATACCCAAAGCGCGTTTGGTGAGCAAATGGACTCCTTGTCGGACATGGTGTCGTTTGGCGCTGCACCGGCCGTCATCTCCTACGTGTGGGCGCTCAAAAGTCTGGGGCGATGGGGCTGGATTGCCGCATTTGTGTACTGCGCCTGTGCGGCCTTGAGACTGGCGCGCTTCAACGTCAATACGGCAGTGGTTGACAAACGCTATTTTCAGGGGCTACCCTCGCCCGCAGCGGCGGCACTCGTAGCGGGGTTCATCTGGCTAGTCACAGAGAACGGACTGAAAGGAACCAGCACCCTGGAGGTCGGACCACTTTCCTTGTCAGTCCCTTGGATGATGTTCTACCTCGCCTTGTACGCGGGACTGACCATGGTGACCAACGTGCCGTTTTACAGCTTCAAGGAATTCCACATGAAGAAGAGCGTGCCGTTTGCCGTGATTGTGCTGATAGTGTTGATCATCGCCGCCATCAACATCGATCCACCGACGGTGCTGTTTGGGGTTTTTCTCTGTTACGGATTCAGTGGTTACGTGGTGTATGGCTGGCGCAAGGCCAAAGGCATGCAGACCAGCGTGGTCAGCATGTCCACCGACGAGCCGGACGAGCGTGGCTTGCACAAGTAGGCAATCGCCATGGCCGTCGGCGAGCGTCGTCCCTTGGAGACCTGTGCTACATTGCAAGCCATGAACCAGATTTCGCTAGCGCTACTGCTATCTCCCCACGGGCGGAGACGGTAGCGCACGCGTCTACCCAGTCAACGGCCCGTTTGCACCTGCAGCGGGCCGTTTTGTTTTGGGCTGCCGGTTTTTAACACACAGAGGACTCATCATGTTGAAGCAAGCTGCCAGCAAGTACCGCCCATTCGCACCGGTGCGCCTTGTCGATCGAAGCTGGCCCGATGCCGTGCTGACCCAGGCGCCCATCTGGTGCAGTGTCGATTTGCGCGACGGCAACCAAGCCTTGATCGAACCGATGGATGTTGGCCGCAAGCTGCGGATGTTCCGGGCATTGGTGGAGATCGGCTTCAAGGAGATCGAAGTTGGTTTCCCCTCGGCCTCGCAGACCGAGTTCGACTTCATTCGCAAGTTGATCGATGACGAACTGGTTCCGGATGACGTCACGATTCAGGTTCTCACGCAAGCCCGTGAGCCCTTGATTCGTCGCACCTTTGAGTCCTTGCAGGGTGCCAAGCGTGTCATCGTGCACCTGTACAACGCCACCGCGCCGGTCATGCGCAGAGTGGTTCTGGGCCTGGATGAGGCGGGCATCGTCGAGTTGGCCTCCACGCAGGCGCGCTTGTTCAAGGAGTTGGCCGCGCAGCAGCCCAAGACGCGATGGACCTTCCAGTACTCGCCGGAGATGTTTTCTGGCACCGAACTGGCCTTCTCCAAACGCGTGGTCGATGCGGTCACCGAAGTCTGGCAACCCACGCCCCAGCACAAGTGCATCATCAACCTGCCTTCCACCGTGGAGCACAGCACCCCGAACATCTTTGCCGACATGATCGAGTGGATGCACCGTCATATCGCGCGGCGTGACGCCGTGGTGTTGTCCGTGCATCCGCACAATGATCGAGGCACCGGTACCGCCGCCGGGGAGTTCGCCGTGATGGCCGGGGCGGATCGCCTGGAAGGCTGCTTGTTCGGAAATGGCGAACGCACGGGCAATCTGGACCTCGTCAACGTGGCGCTCAACCTCTATTCTCAGGGTGTTTCGCCCGGGCTCGATTTCTCGGACATCGACGAAATTCGCCGCACCGTCGAGTACTGCAACCAGTTGCCAGTGCATCCCCGACATCCTTACGCCGGCGACTTGGTTTACACCTCGTTCTCGGGTTCGCATCAGGACGCGATCAAGAAGGCGTTTGCGGCGCGTCAGGATGACGATCTGTGGGATATGCCCTATCTGCCGCTTGACCCCAAAGACCTCGGTCGCAGCTACGAAGCGGTGATTCGCGTCAACAGCCAGTCTGGCAAAGGCGGGATCGCCTACTTGTTGGAGAGCGAATATGGCTTGGAGCTTCCGCGACGCTTGCAGATTGAGTTCAGCCAGGTGGTGCAGGCTGTGATGGACACCAGCGGCAAGGAGTTGACGGCCCAGGACTTGGTTGCCTTGTTTGAGCGCGAGTACGGGGTGTCCGACATCCCAGCGCCCATGCACCAACTGCTGGAAGGGGCACTGGATTCAAGCAGCACCGCTGTCGAGCTGACTGCCGACGTGGTGGTGGGTGGCCGGTCGCTCAGCGTTCGCGGCTCGGGCACTGGGCCAATTGATGCGTTCGTGCAAGGCCTTGGGGTCGCCACGGGTGAGAGCGTACGCGTGCTCGATTACCATGAACATGCAATAGGTTCGGGCGCCAACGCGCAGGCCATGGCTTATCTCGAATTGCGCATAGGTGAGCGCACGCTGTTCGGGGTTGGTCGGGATTCGAATATTGTTTCCGCTTCGCTCAAGGCGATCATTTCAGGGATTGAGCGAGCGCAGGCCAGCAATCAAAACAAGGAGTTGACATGGCAGACAAGCTGATTATTTTCGACACCACCTTGCGCGATGGCGAACAGTCGCCGGGTGCGTCGATGACGAAGGACGAGAAGTTGCGCATTGCACGGCAACTTGAACGCCTCAAGGTCGATGTGATCGAAGCCGGGTTCGCGGCCAGCTCCAATGGGGACTTCGAGGCCGTCAAGCTCATCGCCAATGAGATCAAGGACGCCACGATTTGTTCACTCTCGCGTGCCAATGACCGCGATATCAGTCGCGCCGCCGAGGCCCTTCGGGGGGCCAATCGTGCCCGCATCCATACCTTCATTGCCACCTCCGCACTGCACATGGAGAAGAAGCTGCGCATGACCCCAGAGCAAGTGCTGGAGCAAGCCAAGCTGTCGGTTCGCTTTGCGCGCAACCTGGTGGCCGACGTGGAGTTTAGCCCCGAGGACGGTTACCGCAGCGATGTTGACTTCCTGTGCCGGGTGCTGGAGGCAGTCATTCATGAAGGTGCCACCACGATCAACGTGCCCGATACGGTCGGCTACGCGGTGCCGGAGTTGTATGGCAACTTCATCAAGACCTTGCGTGAGCGTGTTCCCAACAGTGACAAGGCGATCTGGTCGGTCCATTGCCACAATGACCTGGGGATGGCGGTGGCCAATTCCCTGGCTGGCGTCAAGATCGGTGGGGCACGCCAGGTCGAATGCACGATCAACGGTCTTGGTGAGCGGGCGGGCAACTGCTCGCTCGAAGAAGTGGTGATGGCGGTCAAGACCCGGCGCGACTACTTTGGTCTGGACCTGGACATCGACACCCACCACATTCTGGCCGCCAGCCGGATGGTGAGCCAGACGACTGGTTTTGTGGTGCAGCCCAACAAGGCGGTGGTTGGTGCGAATGCCTTTGCGCACGCTTCCGGTATTCACCAGGACGGCGTGCTCAAGGCGCGCGATACCTACGAAATCATGCGAGCCGAAGACGTGGGTTGGAGCGCCAACAAGATCGTGCTGGGCAAGCTCAGTGGTCGCAACGCCTTCAAGCAGCGTCTGGTCGATCTTGGCGTGCAGATGGACAGCGAAGCCAGCGTCAACACGGCGTTCGCTCACTTCAAGGAACTGGCCGATCGCAAGAGCGAAATCTTCGACGAAGACATCCTGGCGCTGGTGAGCGACGAGAGCGTGGCGCATGAGGCCGAGAAGTACGCTTTCGTTTCGCTGTCGCAGCGCAGCGAGACCGGCGAGCGGCCGCACGCCGCGATTGTTTTTACCGTCGACGGCGTTGAAGTCAAATCCGACTCGGATGGCAATGGCCCGGTCGACGCGACGCTCAAGGCGATCGAGGCACGTGTGCGCAGCGGCGCGGAAATGGTTTTGTACTCGGTCAACGCCATAAGCGGTTCGACCGAGAGCCAAGGCGAGGTCACCGTACGCCTGCAGAACAGCGGCCGGGTTGTCAATGGCGTCGGCGCGGACCCGGATATTGTTGTGGCTTCTGCCAAGGCCTATCTGGCCGCTCTGAACAAGCTTCAAGGACAATCAGACCGCGTGGCTGCCCAAGGCTAGTACGTTTCCACGATTCCTAGCCCTTTTCTTTAGATAAGCCGCGCAAGTAGTTGATACTGCGCGGCTTTTTTTGTTTAAACTCGCGGTACTGAATAAACTCGGAGCTGGTTGCATGTCACGTCACCGCCATGTTTCGTTGGGAAGCGTCTGGAGTCGAATCCTTTTTGCCTTGGGTTTGCCGGCCCTGGTGTGGGCACTGGCCATGCCGCAGGCCATTGCGTCGCAGACCAAACGCGCCACCGCACGGGTTGCCAAGGCACCGGCCGTGGCCAAGCGCAAAGTCGTCAAGCCCGTGCTGGCGGCCAAGCGTAAATCGGTCGTTTACGCGGCCAGACCGTCGTTTGGGCAAATTGCCGGCTTGCACAGCGTGTCGGACGCCTTGGCACTGAAGTCCCGCGTCGCGCTGGTCGTCGATCAGGACACCAGCGAAGTGCTATTCAGCAAAAACGATCAGGCGGTGCTCCCCATTGCATCGCTGACCAAGCTGATGACTGGTCTGCTCATTAGCGAGGCTCGGCTCCCCATGGATGAAATGATCGCTATCGATCAATCCGATGTGGACACTGAAAAAGGTAGCCGCTCCCGACTGCGAGTTGGTGCGGAGTTGAGTCGCGGTGAATTGCTGCACCTCGCGCTCATGTCCAGCGAGAACCGAGCCGCCCACGCCCTTGGGCGCACCTACCCCGGGGGACTGCGGGTGTTTGTTGAATTGATGAATTCGCGCGCCAGGTCCCTGGGCATGGGCGACACGCGTTATGTCGAGCCCACAGGTTTGTCCAGTCACAACCAGTCCAGCGCCCGAGACCTGGCAAAGCTGGTTGGTGTTTCGTACGGCGATCCAGTCTTGCGCGAGCTGTCGACCTCGCCCGGTCATCAGGTCGCGGTGGGCAGCCGGACATTGACATTCAACAACACCAATCGTTTGGTGAAGAATTCATCCTGGGACATCGGAATCCAGAAAACGGGCTACATTTCTGAGGCCGGGCAGTGCTTGGTGATGCAGGCCAAGGTTGCAGGGCGGAAACTGATCATGGTGTTTCTGGACTCCGCAGGCAAACTTACCCGTTTGGGTGACGCGGAACGGGTGCGACGTTGGGTTGAATCCAAACCGACGATGAATTCGGTTGCGATGCCGCTGATGGTCCGGGCCGACGCCGGACAAGTCGCCGCAGGCGGCTTCTTGCCGGTCGCAAGCGACAGTCAGTGAGGCTTGTGGGCGGCCCGATGACGCCTCGCGCCCATCGGCGTCGCCTAAGTCTGGCGCCGTACGCCTGGCTTGGAGCCCAGCGTGGCCGAGATTTCATCAGCGGTGGCCTGCAGCTTGGGCAACCACTGCTCCTCCAGCCGGCTGGCTGGCGCCGAGATTGACAGGCCGGCGACAAGCTTCCCTTGGTCATCGTAAATCCCGGCGGCCATGCAGCGTACGCCGAGTTCGAGTTCTTCGTTGTCGTGGGCAACGCCATACTGTCGAACCTTGGAGACCTCGCGCTCCAACGCCGCAAGCTGAGTCAGGCTGTTCTTGGTGTGGCCGGCCAAACCGGTTCGGGTGGCGTAGGCGCGCACCCGCTGCGGATCATCGGCCGCCAAGAACAACTTGCCAACCGATGTAAGGTGCAGTGGCGCCCGGCCCCCGATGGCCCTAACCACCTGCATGCCCGAGCGTTCGCTGTAGGCGCGCTCAATGTAGACAATCTCGTCGCCCTGTCGCATGCTCAGGTTGACCGGTTGTTGAATCAGCTTGTGCAATTCGCGCATCGGCACCAGGGCCGCGTCGCGGACGTTGAGGCGGCTCTTGACCAGATTGCCCAGTTCAAGCAGGCGCATGCCCAAGCGGTAGCTGCCCGGATGGGGGCGGTCTACAAAACGCCCCGTCGCCAGATCATTCAGTAGTCGGTGTGTGGTGGAGGGATGCAGTCCGGCTTTCTCGCTGATTTCCCTCAATGAGATTGCTTCCTCCTTTGAAGCCAAGACATTCATCAGCGTAAACATGCGTTCGATCACTTGAACGGTGGGCGCTACGGCTGCGGTCGGGTCGGCTTTGGTCATGGTTCGGGATGAAGCGGTTGATACGGCATTTTACAAGACGAAATAGCCTCGGCGGCTTGGTGCGCCTGGCTCGACAGTGAAGGCGTCCCGGGCGCCTCAACCCCGGTGCCCGCGCTACGCCACTTGCCGTTACTGCAGATCTGTTGCGGGCTGAATCGTGCCTTGTAGCTCATCTTCTGGCTCGCCTCAATCCAGTAGCCCAGGTAGACATGTGCCAGCCCCAGCAACTTGGCCTGCTCGATCTGCCACAGCACGGCATAAGTCCCGTAACTGGCGCCTGCTTCGGGTTCATAAAACGTGTACACCGCCGAAATTCCATCATCCAGCACATCCAGAATGGCCACCATCTTGACCGCTCCCGCTGTGCCATCGGACGTGGGCTCGCGGAACTCGACCAACCGGGAGTTGACACGGCTTTGAAGCAGGAACTGCGTGTACTGGTCAATGCTGTCATGATCCATGCCACCGCCTGCATGCCTGCCAGTCTGGTAGCGCAGGTACAAGGCGTAGTGCTCGGGCGTGAAGCACAGCTTCAGCACCCGCGCCTGTAGCTGGCCGTGGCGCCGCCAGGCGCGCCGCTGGCTGCGATCCGGGACAAACTGGCTAGTCAGCACGCGCACCGGCGTGCAAGCGTGGCACCCATCGCAATAGGGTCGGTAGGTGAACATACCACTGCGCCGAAAGCCCCGGTTCACCAGCTCCGAATAGGTTGCGTTGTTGATCAAGTGACTTGGCGTGGCAACCTGAGATCGGGCCTGCCTTCCCGGCAGGTACGTGCAGGGGTACGGCGCCGTTGCGTAGAACTGCAGCGCCTGCAACGGAAGATCCTTGAGGTGTGTCACGCTAGATCCCGCCTGGAGTGCAACAGTGATTGCCAGTATAGGGGGTCGAATTGCCAGACCGGTGCCGTCTGCGCAACGCTGGGGGCCACGTTTGCCAGAAAGACGGTTCGCGCCATGTCGCAGGCACCCATAAAGGCCAGGTGGCGGGTATTCTGTTGGCAGTCAACTTGCATAATGTCGTGATGCTGGCAGAAGCTGACCAAGGCAGCGAGCGCAATCTTGGAGGCGTTGTCGACGCGGGTGAACATCGATTCCCCGAACACCGCCTTGCCAATGGCGACACAGTACAGGCCACCGCGCAGTTGCCCGTCGATCCAGGTCTCCACGCTGTGTGCGAATCCGGCGCGGTGCAAGGCTACATAGGCTTCGACCATGGGCGCCACGATCCAGGTACCGGATTGGCCTTCGCGTGGACTTGACGCACAGGCTGTGATGACCTGCTCAAAAGCGCTGTCTATCCGGATCTCGCAGTTTCGTGAACGGCGGAATTGTTGCAGCACTCTCTTGAATGATCGGTGTAGTCGAAACTCCGATGTCGTCAAGACCATTCGCGGGTCGGGGCTCCACCACAGAACCGGCTGCCCGTCGCTGAACCACGGGAAGATGCCCTGCTGGTAAGCTTGGCACAGCGTTGCCACATCCAGCACGCCACCGGCCGCCAACAGCCCTGGCGCTGGCGAGCCCGGTGGCCAAGCGTCGCGCACGGACGGAAAAGCCTGGTGTGGTGTCAGCCAGGTGAGTGCAGGAGCAGACGACGACATGGGCAGACTTTAGCGGACCAAGCGCTCGGGTTGACCAGACCGCGCCAGGCTTTTACGTTGTTCGACGTTGAAAAACGGCATGCTGGCCCGCAAACCATCTCGCGACCGGATAGAATACGAGCTTCGTCGGGGCGTAGCGCAGCCTGGTAGCGCATCTGGTTTGGGACCAGAGGGTCGAAGGTTCGAATCCTTTCGCCCCGACCATCTATATCAAAAGAAAAGCTCACTCGGTGGGCTTTTTTCGCTTCTGCCCGTAGCTCAGTTGGATAGAGCAACAGCCTTCTAAGCTGTGGGTCGGGGGTTCGATCCCCTCCGGGCAGGCCAATAAATCTTAATTAAATCAATGGCTTAACAAAATTTCAAGTTAGCTTGAAATGTCTGTTTTTAGCCTGTTTTAGCCCTTCAATTGTCCCAAGAGTGTCCCAAGAAAATCGTGTCTTTTAGCCGTACGGCACCGAGCTTGATTTTTTTGGCTTTCGCGGGAGCTGGAAGGATCAATCGTGTCCGATTGCACGTCAAACAACCCAGCGCCCGCAGGTGCTGGTCTTCCCAAACTTTATACCGTTAAGCAGGTGGCAGGCGCCCTCGGGCGTCACGGCATTAGCATTTATAAAGCAGCGGCCGGCCTGATCAGCATGCCGATTCCTCGTTTCGTCCGGATCGGCCGGGATTTTCGATTTAGGGAGGAGGATGCTCGTGCATTCATTGATGGTCTGGACGACCATCGACATCACAGCGATCACTCCCCAGAGGTGACGAAGAAGGGCAGGCCGTGTAAGGCTGCCCAGATCGCCAAGCGCGCGGCCAAGGGGGGGGGGTGCAGCGTGACCCGCGTCGTTGTTCTGAAACGAGTCATTGACATGCTGCCGTGGGCGTCGAGCAGCATTTATTCAGGTTTCAACCGCGTGCGATTCCCGTGGCTGACACGTCGTGATCCGCTCACTGGGCGCCGTGGCCGGGAGTTGTTTGTGTTACTCGACGTTCTTGAGGCGTGGGCTGCCATCCGTGGCATGCACTTGCACGCGGACTTGACGCTTGCTGCACCTGACCCGCAGGAGCGGCCGCGCTCGCTTGGGGGTACGGCCCGATGAGCAAGTCGACCACACCATCAAGTGTCCTCGGGGACATTGACACGACGTATCACACCCAACAGCGAGACATGTTCGCCTCCGGGCTGGCTGCCGGTGTTGGGGTCAATGCATTCGCCGTTTGGCACGCGATTAAGTCGCACGCTGACTATCTGGACAGTGCCTAGTTTCCCGCTGTTGTTCACGCCGCCATCCGGTCCTCATCAGGGGGCGGGTCATGTTTGCAGTATTTGGCCATGATTTTCGAGAGGTCGGGGGCCAAAGTGGGAACCGTTAAAAATACCGGGAGGCC
>JAUXWC010000112.1 GCA_030685025.1 Rhodoferax sp. | reverse complement strand
GCGGCGCAGGCCGCAATCCACGGCCGCGATGGGGCGTGGCAGGCAGGCAAGCATGGATCCCGGCCTGCGCCGGGATGACAGAGCTTTGGGGTTTTGGAAACGTTCATGGCGAGCCTGTGCGTGAGCCGCGCGTTCAGCCCTTGCGCTTCGCCTTGGGCTGAATCTCGTCGTGCAGCGCTCCGACCCAGCTCTGGCCCGCGGCCAGTTTCTGGCGCAGCAGCACGAAGTCGGCCTCGCGGTCTTCCTTGGTGCCTTCGTTGAAGGCGGTAAAGCCCGCGCGCGCCTCGGTCATCATGTTCAGGGCCAGCCAGGCGCGCGAATTCTCTTTGTTCTTGTCCCAGGCTTCGAGCTTGGGCTTGCGCAATTCCTCAATGGTCTTGGTGGTGCAGTCGGGAAAGGTCAGCAGCATCTTGGCGCACAGTTCTTCGACCCTGGCGTCGAGCATCGACAGGTCCACCGTGCCGCTTGCCATTACGGCCTTGCCGGCCTTGGCGGCGTCGCCGGTCTTGGCTTCACCATAGGTATTGCGGCCGAACTCATCGACCATGCGCTGGGTTTCCACCAGCGGGTTGGCAACATACTTGCCGTCGACCTTGAGCGCCGGCACGATGTCGGTCAGGATGCCCATTTGATAAGCCTTGTGGGCCGAAAAGGGCTCACAAAGCACGCAGGCCGCCATGGCGCGCTCGGCACCGACGATCACCGGCAGGAAATCGGTGGCGCCGCCGATCGGCGCCGAGCCATGCTTGGGGCCAGCCTGGCCAAAGCGTGCCAGGTCTTGTGCCACCGAGAAGTCGCAAGCCATGCCGATCTCTTGCCCACCACCAATGCGCATGCCGTTGACGCGGCAGATCACCGGCTTGTCGCACAGCAAAATGGCGCTCACCATGTCGTTGAACAGGCGCATGTACTGGCGGTATTCCTGCGGGTGGCCGGCGTAGTACTCGGCGTATTCCTTGGTGTTGCCGCCGGTGCAAAAGGCCTTGTCGCCAACACCGGTGAACACCACGCAGTTGACATCGCGCGAGTTGGAGGCGGCGCGCATCGCCAGGATCACGCCCTTGACCATGTCGGTGGTGTAGGAGTTGTATTGGCTGGGGTTGTCCAGCGTGATCCAGGCGTTGAACAGGCCCGCCGCCACACTGCCGTCGGGCAGCTTGGCCGGGCGCTTCTCGTAACGCACACCGGGCTTGGAGATATCGTCTACAAGGTCGTGGTTCTTGAAATCGCGCTGGACTGAGGCGGTCATGGTGGGGGCTCCTGGGTTGGACAAAACGAATGCGATGAATCGGGGTCAGGCGGGCGTCAGCACGACGCGTTTCTTGATTTCGCGGTGGTGCACGGCGGGGAACACGGCGTTGATGCTGTCCAGCGCTCGCTGCTCGACAAAAGGCGCCAGCGCCACTTTGCCGTCGAGCACCAGGTCGAGGGCTGCCGGGTAGTACTCGGGCGGGCAACCCCAGTTGCCCAGGGCGCGGGCGTCAAAGGCCATCAGGTTGGATAAGCGCACCTCAACCCTCTCCATGGTGAAACCGACCACCGACAGCGTGGCGCCATGCACCAGCAGGCCGTAGGCCGACAGTTGACCGGCCGCCGTGCCCGAGCACTCGAAGATTTGCCACTCGGTGCCGCGCAGGCCGTTCTGCTTGGCAAAGGCATTGACGGCAACCTTCAAAGCCTTGGCGTCGAAGTTGCGCGCGTTGAGTGTCAGCGCCGCGCCGTGCTGTGCGATGGCGGCCAGCTTGTCGTCGTCCACGTCGATCGCCACCACCTGGGCGCCGAAGGCGCGCGCAATCTGCACGCAGTAGCCACCGACGCCACCGGCACCAATGACGATGGCCAGGCTACCCGGCGTGACGCCGGCACGGCGCACCGCCTGGTAGGGGGTGGTCAGCGCATCGGCCACGATCGAGACTTGGGGCAGGGTCAGGCCGACCTTGGCCAGTCGTCCTTCATTGACTTCGCACAGGCCGCGCCCGGGCACCACGATGTGCGTGGCAAACCCGCCCTGAATGTCGTTGCCGGGCATCTTCTGGGCGCGACAAATCGGCTGCAGGCCGCGCTGGCACAGGTCGCACTCGCCGCAGGGCAGCACGGCCGGCACGATCACCGCCTTGCCAATCCAGCCCTCGGCACCAACGCCGGCTGCCACCACATGGCCACTGATTTCGTGGCCCAGGGTCAGCGGCAGGGCGGAATTGGTGCGCACGCCGTCGTAGTAGTAACCCAGGTCGGTGTGGCACACGCCGCAGCCGGCAATCGCCACCACCACTTCACCAGCGCCGGGCTTGGCTTCGAACGCCACGCGCTCGAAGGGCTCGCCCGCTTTGATCATTTGCCAACGGTGGGCCTGAATGCTCATGGTTCTTGTCTCCTGATACGTTGCGGGACAGCCGCTTTGGTGCTGTCCTCGACGGTTTGTCGGATGTTGCTTGTCCTGGCTCAAACTTCCTTGCGTGAGGGCCTGCTTTGGGCTTGACCGCATGGGGTGCTGGAACTATTATCGTATAACGGTACTGAAATACCAAGATCGTTTGAAGAATTATTTCAGAATGACTTGCGCAGTTTCTGATCTGCATCAAACTCAGTCCGGAAGGTTCGTCGATCGCACGGAGTGAAGGGACTAGGCTGTGCGGCTTCGGTCAGGCGTTTTGAGCCGGGTTTTGGCGTCGGTCCCACCACAAGACAGGAGAATACTTTGCAGACACAGACAGAAACAAGCCCCACCAGCGTGTCGATCGCGCTGGCGGGCAGCGGCGGCAGCGGCGTGATGACCGCCGGCACCGTCTTGCTGGCCGCCGCCGCCAAGGCTGGCGCCTACGGCCTGATGGTGCGCACCAGCGGACCGCAGATTCGCGGCGGCGAGGCGGCCGCCCTGGTACGCCTGGGGCCGCAGGCGATGAGCTCACTCGACGACGGCTTCGATCTGCTGCTGGCGATCGACTGGCAGAACGTCAACCGCTTTGCCGACGAGATCGTGCTGGGTCCGCGCAGTGTGCTGATTGGCGACCCCGACGAAGGCGAGGCGCCTGAAGTCTTCAAGGCCACCGGCGCGCGCTTCGTCCCCTTGAACATGAAGAAGATGGCCAAGGCCATTCCCGGCAGTTGGGTCAACATGATTGCGCTGGGCTTGTCGGGCACGCTGGCCGGCTTGCCCCTGCAGGCCTTGCAGCAGGCGGTGCGCGACGCCTGGAAGAAGCCGGACACGCTCGAAGCCAACCTCGCTGCGGTGGTCGCGGGCGCACAAGCCGCGGCGGACATCGCGGCGGGCCTGCCGGGTCGCGGCGGCGCCATGGCCCACTTGCAGCCGAGCGCCTTGAGCGCCAGGCCGCGCTGGATGATCAGCGGCAACGAGGCGGCCGGCTTTGGCGCGATCCAGGCCGGTGTGCGTTTTTGCGCCGCCTACCCGATCACCCCCGCCACTGAAGTGCTGGAGTGGCTCGCGCCGAAGCTGATTGAAGTCGGCGGCACGCTGTTGCAGGCCGAAGACGAACTGGCCTCGATCAACATGATCATTGGCGCGTCCTACGGCGGCGTGCCATCCCTGACCGCCACCTCCGGGCCGGGCCTGTCGCTGATGACCGAGGCACTTGGCTTGGCGGTCGCGTCGGAAGTGCCGATCGTGGTGGTGGACGTGATGCGCGGTGGACCCAGCACCGGCATTCCGGCCAAGAGTGAACAGAGCGACCTGTCCTTTGCGGTCAGCGGCCTGCACGGCGACGCGCCACGCCTGGTGGTGGCAGCAACCTCCATTGGCGACTGCCTGGGCGCCACGCAATGGGCGGTGTACCTGGCCGAGTCTCTGCAGGCGCCAGCGATTGTGCTGTCGGACCAGTTCATGGGCCAGTCGCGCGCCATCATCGACAAACCGGTGGATGCGGGCTACCGCGCCCAGCGGCTCACCGCCCCGGCCAATACGCCCGACTACAAACGTTACCGCAACACCGCCTCGGGCGTTTCGCCGATGGCCATCCCCGGCACCGAGGGCGTGACGTACACCGCCGATGGGCTGGAGCACTCCGAAGCCGGCGTTCCCAGCAGCCAGTCACGCGACCACGTGCTGCAGCTCGACAAGCGCCAGCGCAAGCTCGACCTGTTCGACTATGGACCTTACTGGGCCGATCTGGAGGGCACGGGCGACTGTGTCGTTATCACCTTCGGCTCTACCTCCAGCGCGGTGCGCGAGGCGATCGCGCGCGCACAGGCTCAGGGCGTCGCTCTGCGGCTGGTCGCCATGCGCCTGCTGGCGCCGACACGGCCCGAGCAGATGGCCGCCGCCGTGCACGGCGCGCGGCGCATCATCGTGGTGGAGCAGAACCACGGCGCCCAGTTGTTCCGCTACCTGCGTGCGTGGTACGACTTCCCCGTGTCACCCCAAAGCTACCACCGCCCCGGGCCATTGCCGCTGCGCCCCGGCGAACTCTTGACCGCCCTGCTTGATTGGAGGAATGCCAAATGAACGACACCGACACCGACACCGAAGCCGTCGAAGCAACTTGCGCCAGCGCCCCCAGCGCGCTGACCGCGGCCAACTTCAAATCCAGCTACAAACCCATCTGGTGCCCCGGCTGCGGCGACTACACCGTGCTGAGCTCGGTCACCAAGGCGTTGGCCGCCATGGGCGTGGCGCCCAAGGACTGCGCGGTGGTGTCCGGCATTGGTTGTTCCTCGCGCATCCCGGCCTACACCACCTGCTATGGCTTTCATGGCGTGCATGGTCGTTCGCTGGCGGTGGCCACTGGCCTGAAGGTGGCGCGCCCCGACCTGCAGGTGCTGGTGGCCGGTGGCGACGGCGACGGCTACTCGATTGGCGGCAACCACTTCTTGCACGCCTGTCGACGCAATGTGGACATGACCTACCTGGTGATGGACAACCATGTGTACGGCATGACCAAGGGCCAGCCTTCGCCCACCACCGAACCGGATTGGGACTCCAAACTCTCGCCCGGTGGGACCGGCGTGCGCGTGTTCCACCCCTTGGTGGTGGCGCTGGCATCCGGCGCCAATTTTGTGGCGCGTGCCTTTGCCGGCGACCTCCATGGCACGGCGGCCATCATCGCGCAGGCCATGAAGCACCCCGGCTTTTCGTTTGTGGAAATCTTGAGCCCCTGTGTGACGTTTCGCCCCGAGCAGCGCGAATGGCGCAAGATGGTGCGTCCGGCCACTGTCGAGCCTACCGACGACGCGGCACGCGCGGCGCGCCGGCTCATGACCGACGACGGCTTCAACATCGGCGTGTTGTACGCCGGTGACCGCGCCCCCTACCCCGCCAGCGTGCGCCAGCCGCGCAAGACCGTGGCCGATCTGGAAAGCGAGTTCGCGCTATGAACACGCCCCTCACTCCTGGCACAAGTGCGGTGCCGACCACACTGGAAGACTTCATGGCCCAGGCGCTGGTGATGGAGCAGGACGCGGCAGCGCGCTACACCGAGTTTGCCGACATGATGGAAACCCACAACAACCCCGAGGTGGCCGAGTGGTTTCGCAGGATGGCGGTGATCGAGGGCAAACATGCCACCCAGATCATGGCCGAGATGGGCTGGACGCAAGCCCCCCGGCACATCGCCACGTTGCCGGTGTGTGAGGGCTTCGAGTCCCCCGAGAGCACACCGGTCGAGGACGTGCATTACCTGATGCGGCCCTGGCATGTGCTGCAGCTCGCCCTGGCCAACGAAGAGCGCGCCGAACGCTTCTTTGCCCACCTGGCCAGCGTGGCCACGGTCGAGTCGGTGCGCAAGGCGGCACTCGAGTTGCAAGGAGAAGAACGCGAACACGTGGAACTGGTGAAAGCATGGCTGCTGAAGGTGCCGCATCCCGACCCCAACTGGGACCACGATCCCGATCCCCCGCGCTACGACGAGTGAATCAGCAGGCCCCCCGTCATTGCGAGCGCAGCGCGGCAATCCATCTCAGCGCGACACAACCGGAGACTTTTATGCAAACACTACTTCCCGAGGGCTGGGCGCCGCCCATTGGTTATTCCAACGGCATCGCGGTGGACGCCGGGCGCATCATCTTCGTGGCGGGCCAGGTTGGCTGGGACGCGCAGCAGCGCTTCCAGTCCGAGGCCATCGCGCCGCAGTTCGATCAGGCGCTGGCCAACATCCTGGAGGTGCTGGCGGTGGCCGGCGCCAAGGGCGAGCACATCTGCCGCATGACCGCCTACTGCTGCGACAAGCCCGCCTACATGGCGGCCCGCCGCGAATTGGGCGCCATCTGGCGCAAGCGCATGGGCAACCACTATCCGGCGATGAGCATGATTTTTGTGTCGGACTTGCTGGACAATCCCGGCAAGATCGAGCTGGAAGCGACGGCGGTGTTGCC
>JAUXWC010000107.1 GCA_030685025.1 Rhodoferax sp. | reverse complement strand
TTGTTCTTGACGCCAAAGTAGCCCGACTGCATGCGCAATGACTCGCGCACATTGAAGAAGGGATCGAACACCAGTTCCTGAGGCACCACACCAATCTGGCGTCGCGCCTTGGCGTAGTCACCTTGCACGTCGCAGCCCATCACCAGGGCACGCCCACTGCTTGGCCTGGTGAGGCCCGCCAACACACTGATGAGGGTGGTTTTACCCGCACCATTGGGGCCCAGCAAACCAAAGAACTCGCCTTGCTGGACGTCCAGGCTCACATTGTCAAGTGCCTGAAAAGTCGCTCCCTTGGGGCCGCGCGGCGATGGATAGGTCTTGGAGACCGACTGAAAAGAGATAGCGGGCATGGGAGTCCGCTATTCTATGAGCTTGCGGGACAGACCGCCGCTACACACAGTGAACTGCGCTCTGTCCTCAACCGTCCGTCGGATGTTGGATGTCGAGGCCTCACCCCGGCGTCGACAGAAGCTCGGCAATCCCGTACAAGGCTGCCAAATCGGATAGCCTGGTCGGCAAATCGCGGATCGACACTTGCTTGCCCGACGCCTGACACTCCCGACGAAACTCCAGCAACACCGCCAGGGCCGACGAATCGAAGCGGCGCAGGGCGCCGGCATCGACCCAGATTTCGGTGTTGGCATGCGCCTGCAGCCCCTGCACGAGCATGCGCAGGCAGGCGTTGGCGCCGGCATGTGTCAGTTCAGCGGGCAAGACCAGCACACTCAGCCCTTCTTGGCGTTGGCCTTGTTGCGCTCGGACAGCGTAGCGATCAACCCATCAATGCCCTTGGCGCTGACTTCCTGGGCGAACTGGCCACGATAGGTCTCCACCAACCACACGCCCAGCACGTTAAGGTCGTAGATCTTCCAGCCAGCGCCCTGCCCCGGCGTTTTTTCGAGCCGGTAGTCGAGTTGAATCGGATCCCCATGGCCTCTGACCTCGGTGCGAACCACCACCTCCTTGTCCTCGGGCGTGGCGCGCATGGGCTTCATGGCGATGGATTGGTCCGATACCTGGGCCAGCGCGCCTGAATAGGTACGAACCAGCAGGATCTTGAACTCGTCCTGCAGGCGCGACTGCTGCTCGGGTGTGGCTTGCCGCCAGTGGCGCCCCACGGCCGACGACGTCATGCGTTGAAAGTTGACGCTGGGCATGATGCGCTGGTCCACCAACGCGATCACACGCGACAGATTGCCCGCCTGAATCTGCTTGTCGGCCTTGATGGCGTCCAGCACCTCCGTTGAAAGGCGCTTGATCAGGGCATCTGGCGCCTCATCGGCGGCAACGGCCGACGCGACAAACATGATCGACGCCACGGCAACAACCGCCGCAAGAAGTCGACCCAAGAAACGTTGAACCATCAAAACACTCCCCAAGAAAATGATGAACCTGGTCTCCGCACCGCCGACGACACAGGCGTGGGCAAATGAACGCTGCCGCGCCGGCCATGACGCGCCCGACCTGCGGGCGTCAGCGCTCCTGCGGCGATTGGGCGTCCGGTGGCTCGCCATCGTAGACGGCACTGCGTCGTCGCTGCAGGAACACGTCGCGCGTGAAGCTGTACTTGTCCAGAGCGGCCTCCTCCACCACACTGCCCAGTCGCAGCAGGTTGGCGCGCGCCTCCAGCGTTCGAACGGACAGCAGCGAATTGCGGGTCGGAATATGGCTCAAATTGCGCACCACATCGGCGCGTCCCTCAATCCCCAACGCCAGGCTGTCGCGCAGCGTAGAGGGCCCCAATATTGGCAGAACCAGATAGGGGCCGGTCGGCACCCCCCAACGTCCCAGCGTCTGCCCGAAGTCCTCTCGATGCCGCTCGATGTTCATCTCGCTGGCCACGTCCAGCAAGCCCCCCAGGCCAAAGAAAGTATTGACGCTGACGCGCATCAGGTTGTCCAGGGCTTCAACTGGTTTGAGTTGAAGGGCCGTGTTGATGAACGACCAGACATCCGATACGTTGCCAAAGAAGTTGCTAGCCCCGGTGCGCACCAGAGCCGGCGTCACGTGCTGGTAGGCGGTCGCGGCGGGTTTGAGCAGGGCTCGATCAAGCACGTCATTGAATTGGGAAACGTTGCGATTGAAGGGCTCCAGCGGGTCGTTGGGGTGGGCCCTCGGGCCGCTCGCACAGCCAGCCAATACCAACATCAGGGCCAGCGCCGACAAGACACGCAAGCAATGAGCCCGTCGCATCAGGCGACTTAGGGCTTTCATTTCTTCCCCTTGGGTTCCACCACAGCGCCACCCTCGGCGGCTTTGCTGAACAAAAACTGGCTGATCAGATTCTCCAGCACGACGGCTGACTGCGTGCTCGACACCACGTCTCCGGCCGCCAGCAGCTTCTCGTCCGCGCCAGGTTCCAGCCCCAGATACTGCTCACCGAGCAGGCCGCTGGTCAGGATTTTCAGGGAGCTGTCCTTTGGGAACTGGTAGCGCCGCTCCAGCGCCAGCGCCACACTGGCCTGAAAGGTCTTGTCGTCAAACGTGATGGACTCCACCCGGCCGACCACCACCCCGGCGCTACGCACTGCCGCCTTGGGCTTGAGACCACCCACGTTGTCGAACTTGGCGTCAACCCGATAGGTGGACTGGAAGCTCAAGCTCAGCAGATTGGCCGACTGCAGCGCCAGGAACAAAATCGCAGCGGCGCCGATCATCACGAACAAGCCAACCCAAACGTCAATCTTCAAGCGTTGCACAGGCGATTCCTAATACTGAAACCATGCGGGTCAGACCACTTTGCGCAGCAAATGTGCTCTGACCCCAACTAATACTGAATTGGCCGATCCAGTCGGACGGCCGCGGACCTCGTGGTGATCGGTCTTGTCGTTCGTCATATTGAAAACATCATGGCAGTGAGGATGAAGTCCAAACCAAGCACCGACAGGGACGCGATCACCACGGTGCGTGTCGTGGCCTTGGACACGCCTTCCGGGGTGGGTTGGGCCTCGAAGCCCTGCAACAGCGCCACAAAGGTCACCGTCAGTCCAAACACGACGCTCTTGATGACGCCATTGCCCACATCCTGCCAGACATCGACGCCACCTTGAATCTGACTCCAAAACGAGCCCGAATCCACGCCAATCATCAACACGCCGACCACCCAGCCACCAATGATGCCGGTAGCGCTGAAAACGGCAGCCAGCAAGGGCATCACAATCACGCCGGCCCAAAACCTGGGCGCCAGTATTCTCGCCACCGGGTCGACCGCCATCATTTCCATCACACTGATCTGCTCCCCGGCTTTCATCAGGCCGATCTCGGCCGTCAAGGACGTCCCAGCCCGCCCGGCAAACAACAAGGCGGTGACCACCGGGCCCAACTCGCGCACCAGGCTCAAAGTCACCAGCAGCCCCAATGCCTCGGAAGACCCATAGCGCTGCAGCGTGTAGTAGCCCTGCAGGCCAAACACAAAGCCAACGAACAAGCCCGACACCGCAATGATCGCCAGCGAGTAGTTGCCCAGAAAGTGGATCTGATCGCGCACCAAGCCAAAGCGGCGAAAACTAGCCCCCGCCAGAACGACCAGACGCAGGAAGAAGCGGGCGCCATAACCGATGTCAGCCAGTTGTCCGCGCACCGTGTGGCCCACATCGGCCGGGTTGTACCAACTCATGACGGCACACCTCCGGCGCCGACCAGCGCCACCGACGGTGACGCTGCACCAAAATCATCCTCAACCGAGGTGCCTGGGTAGTGAAAACGCGCCGGACCTTCGCTGAGTCCATTCACGTACTGGTACACCAGCGGGTCCGTACTGACCCGCACCTGCGCAGGCGTGCCCTGGCTGGCGACCTTTCCATTCGCGAGAATGATCACGTGATCGGAAATCGCAAAGGTCTGCTCCAGCTCGTGAGACACAAAGACACTGGTCAAACCCATGGAATCGTTGAGCTGACGGATCAGTTGCGCGGCGGTTCCGAGCGATATCGGGTCCAGGCCCGAGAAGGGCTCGTCGTACATCACCAGCTCAGGATCCAACGCGATCGCGCGCGCCAATGCAACACGACGCGCCATGCCGCCGGACAAATCACTGGGCATCAAGTCACGGGCGCCACGCAAGCCCACCGCATTGAGTTTCATCAACACGATGTCGCGAATCAGCATCTCCGGCAAATCAGTGTGTTCACGCAGCGGAAAGGCCACATTGTCAAACACGCAGAGATCAGCGAACAGCGCACCGAACTGAAACAGCATGCCCATGCGCCGACGCGCTGCATACAGGGCAGCCCGGTCGAGGGCGCCAACATCCTGACCATCGAACAAGACGGCGCCGGACTGGGCCCGGTTTTGTCCGCCGATCAGCCGCAGCATCGTGGTCTTGCCACCGCCCGACGCACCCATCAAGGCGGTCACCTTGCCGCGCGGCACGGTGACGGAGATATCGTCGAGCACCACCCGCTCGCCGTACCCGAAGGTAAGGTTGCGCATTTCAACAAGGGCTTCGGGCTTGAGTGGGTCCATGGATCGGGGCCGCCGGCTCGCGACGGCTGCCAAATCATAAGGGATTACACCAATATCGCAGCGACGCCTTGGGCAGGCCCGCGTGCGGTGAGGCCGGTCAGCGTGGCAAGTCGGTTGCGCCCATCAGGAATTCGTCCACGGCACGGGCTGCCTGACGCCCCTCCCGGATTGCCCATACCACCAGACTCTGGCCGCGCCGAATGTCGCCAGCCGCAAATACTTTGGACACGTTGGTGGCGTAACCGCCGACGAGGTCAGTACCGGCTTTGGCGTTTCCCCTGGCGTCCAGTTCCACGCCGAACGACTGCAGCACCGCGGGCACTGGGCTCACGAAACCCATTGCCAGCAACACCAGATCGGCCTTGACCAACTGCTCCGAACCGGCAACCTCGATCATCTTGCCGTCCTTCCACTCGACGCGAACCGTCTGGACACCCTTCACCTTGCCTTTTTCCCCTATGAACGCCTTGGTCGAGATGGCAAACTCGCGCTCACAACCCTCTTGGTGGCTGGAACTGGTGCGTAGCTTCATAGGCCAGTAGGGCCAGGTCAAGGGCCGGTTCTCCTGCACTGGCGGCTGCGGCATGACTTCAAACTGGGTCACGCTGGCGGCGCCGTGACGGTTGCTGGTACCCACGCAATCCGAGCCGGTGTCGCCGCCACCAATTACCACCACATGCTTGCCGTCCGCGCGCAGTTGCCCCTTGAGCTTGTCGCCGGCGTTGACCTTGTTCTGCTGAGGCAGGAACTCCATCGCAAAGTGGATGCCATCCAGATCCCGGCCCGGCGCGGGCAGGTCGCGGGATTGCTCGGCGCCACCAGCCAGCAAGACGGCATCAAAATTTGCCATCAACGCAGCCGGGGAAATGGTTTCCTTGGCCCAGTTGGTGACCTTGCAGTCCTTGGGCAGTTCGCCGACCATCACGCCGGTGCGAATGCTCACGCCTTCCTTTTGCATCTGTTCGACGCGGCGGTCGATATGTGACTTCTCCAGCTTGAAATCAGGAATACCGTAGCGCAACAGACCACCCACGCGGTCGTTCTTTTCGAACAAGGTCACGGCATGACCGACGCGCGCCAGTTGCTGGGCGGCGGCCATGCCGGCAGGGCCGGAGCCGACCACGGCGACCGTCTTGCCCGTCTTGTGCTTCGCCAGTTCGGGAGCGACCCAGCCCTCGGACCAGGCGCGATCAATGATGGCGTGTTCAATCGACTTGATGCCCACCGCGTCGTCGTTCACGTTCAGGGTGCACGCTGCTTCGCACGGTGCCGGACAAATTCGCCCAGTGAACTCGGGGAAATTGTTGGTGCTGTGCAGCACCTCAATCGCGTTGCGCCAGTCATTCTGGTAGACCAGATCGTTGAAGTCCGGAATGATGTTGCCGACCGGACAAGCGCTGGTGCAAAACGGCGTGCCACAGTCCATGCACCGTGCCGCCTGCTTGTTGGCTTGCGCCTGATCCAGCCCGACGATGAACTCTTTGTAATGCTTGACGCGTTCGGCGACGGGGCTGTAGCCTTCCTCAACCCGCGCGAACTCCATGAAGCCAGTGATCTTGCCCATACGTGATTCCTGATACTTTGCGGGACAGACCTTTAGCTCTGTCCTCAACTGTTTGTCGGATGTTGGTTGTCCACTTTGCGGGACAGACCTTTAGCTCTGTCCTCAACTGATTGTTGGATATTGTCCTGAACGCTGTTCGTTATTTGACCGGAACTGCTACGTTTTTGGTAGCGTTCTGCGCCCTACTGGTAAGCGCTTTGGCCTCTTTCTTGGCACTCATCTCGCCCAGTGCCCGTTTGTACTCAAGCGGAAAGACCTTCACGAACTTCTGGCGTGCCAGTTCCCAGTTGTCCAGCAGTTCGCGCGCACGCTTGCTACCAGTCCACCGGTTGTGTTCTTCCAGCAGCTTTCGGAGTTGCCCCTCGTCAGTCTGCCCACGGTGCCACAGGGCCTTATCCAGGCTGGCTTCCTGATCGGCCGCGGGCAGCACCCGTTCCATCGCCACCATGGCGGTGTTGCAGCGTTTGGCGAACTGACCATCTTCGTCGTACACGTAGGCCACGCCACCACTCATGCCGGCAGCAAAGTTGCGGCCGGTCTTGCCCAGCACCGCCACGGTGCCGCCGGTCATGTACTCACAACCGTGGTCGCCAGTGCCTTCCACCACCGCCGTAGCGCCCGACAGACGCACCGCAAAACGTTCGCCAGCGACACCGCTAAAGAAGGCCTCACCGCTGGTGGCGCCATACATCACGGTGTTGCCAACAATCGTGTTGCGCACCGCTTCACCTCTGAAGTCGATGCTGGGGCGCACCACCACGCGCCCGCCGCTCAAGCCCTTGCCGGTATAGTCATTGGCATCGCCGATCAGGTACAGCGTGATGCCCCTGGTCAGGAATGCGCCGAATGACTGGCCGCCCGTGCCTTCGAGTTGAATGTGGATGGTGTTGTCGGGCAAACCCTCAGGGTGAACCTGGGTGACAGCGCCGGACAGCATGGCGCCGACCGAGCGGTTGACGTTGCGTGCCACCTCCATGAACTGAACCTTCTCGCCCTTGTCAATGGCGGGGCGACACTTGGCGATCAGGCTGACGTCAAGGGCGCGCTCCAGGCCATGGTCCTGGGATTCGACATGGAAGCGCGGCACGTCGGCCGGGGCGTTGGATTGAGCGAACAGGCGCCGGAAATCGAGGCCACTGGCCTTCCAGTGTTCCAGGCCTTTGCGCGTATCAAGCAGATCGACACGCCCGATCAGGTCGTCGAACTTGGCAATGCCCAGTTGAGCCATGATTCTCCGCACCTCTTCGGCGATGAAGAAGAAATAGTTGACCACGTGCTCGGGTTTGCCCGAGAACTTCTGACGCAGCACCGGGTCTTGCGTGGCCACACCGACCGGGCAGGTGTTGAGGTGGCACTTGCGCATCATGATGCAGCCCTCCACAACCAAGGGCGCGGTGGCAAAACCGAACTCGTCGGCGCCGAGCAACGCGCCGATGGCGACGTCGCGGCCGGTCTTCATTTGCCCGTCGACCTGTACCCTGATGCGGCCGCGCAAGCGGTTCAGCACCAGCGTTTGCTGGGTTTCGGCCAGGCCAATTTCCCACGGACTGCCGGCGTGTTTGATCGAGGACCAGGGCGACGCCCCGGTGCCGCCGTCGTGCCCGGCGATCACCACGTGGTCACTCTTGCACTTGGCCACGCCGGCCGCGATGGTGCCGACGCCGATCTCGCTGACCAGCTTGACGCTGATGCTGGAATGCGGTGCGACGTTCTTCAGATCGTGAATCAACTGCGCCAAATCTTCAATCGAGTAGATGTCATGGTGCGGCGGCGGAGAAATCAGCCCCACACCAGGCACCGAGTGACGCAGCTTGCCGATGTACTCGGACACCTTGCCACCCGGTAACTGCCCGCCCTCGCCGGGCTTGGCACCCTGCGCCATCTTGATCTGGATCTGGTCGGCACTGTTGAGGTATTCGGCGGTCACGCCAAAGCGCCCCGAAGCGACCTGTTTGATTTTGGAGCGCAGGGAGTCACCGTCTTGCAGGGGCAGATCCACCTCCACCACATCGTTGCCGATGATGCTCTTGAGCGAATCGCCCTTCTTGATGGGGATGCCCTTGAGCTCCTGGCGGTAGCGGGCCGGATCTTCGCCACCCTCGCCCGTGTTGCTCTTGCCGCCAATGCGATTCATCGCCACCGCCAGCGTGGCATGGGCCTCGGTCGAGATCGACCCCAGCGACATGGCCCCGGTGGCAAAACGCTTGACGATTTCCTTGGCCGGCTCGACTTGATCCACCGGAATCGCCTTGGATGGGTCGATCTTGAACTCGAACAAGCCGCGCAAAGTCATGTGGCGCTTACTCTGGTCGTTAATGAGCTGCGCGTACTCCTTGTAGGTGGTCCAACTGTTCGCGCGTGTGCTGTGCTGCAGCTTGGCGATGACATCGGGCGTCCACATGTGCTCCTCGCCTCGCACGCGCCAGGCGTATTCGCCGCCAGCGTCGAGCATATTGGCCAACACGGCACTGCCACCAAAAGCCAGCGTGTGCATGCGAATGGCCTCTTCGGCAATCTCAAACACACCAATGCCTTCGACGCGAGTGGGCGTGCCGGTGAAGTATTTGTCAACCGTGACCGTGTTCAGCCCAATGGCCTCGAACAACTGCGCGCCGCAATAGCTCATGTAGGTCGACACGCCCATTTTGGACATGATCTTGGACAATCCCTTGCCCACCGCTTTGACATAGTTGTAAATGGCTTTCTCGGCGCTCAGGTCGCCGGCCAGGTCCTTGTGAATGCTGGCCAGCGTTTCCATCGCCAGGTACGGATGCACGGCTTCCGCGCCGTAGCCCGCCAGGACGCCAAAGTGGTGCACTTCACGCGCCGTTCCTGTCTCCACCACCAGCCCCGCAATGGTGCGCAGGCCCTCTTTCACGAGATGCTGGTGCACGGCGCTCAGAGCCAGCAGGGCAGGTATGGCGACCTGGGTGGCGCTCAGCGCGCGGTCGCTGATGATCAGAATGTTCTTGCCACCCTTGATGGCATCGACAGCCTCCGCGCAGAGCGACGCCAGCTTGGCCTCGACCCCTTCATGCCCCCATGACAAGGGGTAGGTGATATCGAGCGTGTAGCTTCGGAATTTTCCCTGCGTGAACTTCTCGATGTCACGCAACTTGGCCATGTCGGCGAAGTCCAGCACCGGCTGGGTGACCTCCAGTCGCATCGGCGGATTGACCTGGTTGATGTCGAGCAGATTGGGTTTAGGACCAATGAAGGACACCAAGGACATCACGATCGCTTCGCGGATCGGGTCGATCGGTGGATTGGTCACCTGGGCAAACAACTGCTTGAAGTAGTTGTAGAGTGGCTTGTTCTTGTCGCTGAGCACGGCCAGCGGGCTGTCATTGCCCATGGAACCGATGGCTTCCTCACCGGCGGTGGCCATCGGCGCGATCAGGAACTTGATGTCCTCCTGGGTGAAGCCAAAGGCTTGCTGGCGATCCAGAAGAGGCAAGTCGGTGGTCGGCACAACCACGGCGTCGCTCTTGACGTCGTCGAGCTTGATGCGCAAGTTCTCGATCCACTGCTTGTAGGGCTTGCTGTTGGCGAGGCTGGCCTTGAGCTCCTCGTCGTCCACCATGCGCCCCTGCTCCAGGTCGATGAGAAACATCTTGCCGGGCTGCAGGCGCCATTTGCGAACTATTCTGTTTTCCGGCACCGGCAACACGCCCGATTCAGAGCCCATGATGACCAGGTCGTCATCGGTGATGCAGTAGCGCGACGGGCGCAGGCCGTTGCGATCCAGCGTGGCGCCAATCTGGCGGCCGTCGGTGAACACGATCGAGGCCGGGCCATCCCACGGCTCCAGCATGGCGGCATGGTATTCGTAGAAAGCCTTGCGCCGTTCATCCATCGTGGTGTGCTGTTCCCAGGGTTCGGGGATCATCATCATCACCGCCTGGCTGATCGGGTAGCCCGCCATGGTCAACAACTCCAGGCAGTTGTCGAAGGTCGCCGTGTCGGACTGACCGGCGAAGCTGATCGGGTACAGCTTGTGCAGATCCGCGCCGAGCACCGGCGAGGACATCACGCCTTCGCGGGCCTTCATCCAGTTGTAGTTGCCCTTGACGGTGTTGATTTCGCCGTTGTGCGCCACATAGCGGTAGGGGTGGGCCAGCGGCCACTCGGGGAAGGTGTTGGTAGAGAAGCGCTGGTGCACCAGGCCCAGGGCGGATACGCAGCGTTCATCCTCCAGATCCCGGAAGTAAGTGCCAACCTGATCAGCGAGCAGCAGACCCTTGTAGACCACCGTGCGGCTGGACATGCTGGGCACGTAATACTCTTTACTGTGCTTGAGGTGCAGGTTCTGAATGGCGGCGCTGGCCGTCTTGCGGATGACGTAGAGCTTGCGCTCGAGCGCGTCCTGCACGATCACGTCATTGCCGCGCCCGATGAACACCTGCTTGAGAATCGGCTCCTTCTCGCGCACGGTGGGCGACATCGGCATGTCGCGGTTCACTGGCACGTCGCGCCAACCCAGCAACACCTGCCCTTCAGCCTTGATCGCGCGCTCCATCTCCTGCTGGCAGGCCAAACGGGAAGCGTGCTCTTTGGGCAAGAAAATCATGCCCACGCCGTACTCACCCGGCGGTGGCAGCTCGACCCCTTGCGCGGCCATCTCCTGACGGTACAAGGCATCTGGCAACTGGATCAAGATGCCCGCGCCGTCACCCATCAGCTTGTCAGCGCCCACCGCCCCACGATGGTCCAGGTTCTCCAGAATCTTCAGCGCATTCTTGACGATGTCATGCGACTTGACCCCCCGGATGTGAGCCACGAATCCCACGCCGCAAGCGTCGTGCTCATTGGCTGAGGAATATAAACCGTGTTGTTGAAGATAGAGGGTCTCGGCAGCCGTCGACATGGCGCTCTCCAAAAAAGTGTCACAGGGAGGCGAATCTTAGTGCAATGCAGCAAAACCACCAACAACATTAAATGGGGTCAGATTCCAATTAATTTTGGATGGCCACCTACGCTTGTTAATTGGGGACACATCAGATAGACCAAGCGTCGACTAAATGCGCGACTGCGCAATAAGTCAGGTCGGCGGTGGCGACTTCGAAACCGGCCGCCCGGCCTTGCCTTTGACCACGCGACGAGGCGTTTGGCGCTGCAACTCCGCGACGAAGCGCTCATCGCCAAGCGCCCAACCGCGCAGTGCGGACTGCGTCAGTTCGAGCTGCTGCTTGGTGCTGACTCCGTGCTGGACGAGAACCACATAGGCAGCTTCACGGGCAAACGGCGTGTTTCCCAACGCCCATACCAAGGGGTGAGGTGTGATCAGGGGGTCGGTCCGCAGACCGGCGTAGTGGCCGTGACTCGACCACGGGTAGTCAGCAGCTTGGGATGCCAGACCCGCCCTGACGGGGTTGAGGTCGACATAAACCATGCAGGCCAGCAAATAGCGATCCGTTTGCACCATTGTGGACTTGTAGCGCCCCTCCCACAGCGTTCCGGTGCGCCCATGGGCGTCGTTGAAGCGCCGCACGTACCGTCGCCCCACCGCTTGCATCATCTTGGGCAGGGCATCTTGCGACGTCGGCGTGACCAGCAGATGAACATGGTTGGGCATCAGCACATAGGCGTGAACCGCCACGCCAAACTGGGTGGCGTGCTCTTGCACCAGTTCAAGAAAGAACTGGTAATCGGTCGGGGTCAGAAAAATCTGCTGTCTGTTGTTGCCACGCTGGATGACGTGGTGCGGCAAACCGGGAACGGTCAAGCGGGGAAGGCGGGCCATGACGATAGGATGAGAGTTCAGCCGTCATGATAATCGGGATCTGACCCCAATTAATTAGACGACTTCGTCCGATGGCAGCCGAAAGCGCGTCTCCCGCAGGTTTGTCAGACCAAATTCCTCAAGAATCGCTTTCAGTCGGTCGGCGGCGGCGCGCTTTCGGTGGCCGGTTTGGCGCGCGATGATGAGCTCATTTTTCATGCTGTGCTCCCACCCGACCAGTTCAGTCACCGTGACCTGGTAGCCCCACGCTTCGAGGTACAGACAGCGCAGCACATTGGTAATCTGGCTGCCCAGCTCGCGCGTGTGAAGGGGGTGGCGCCACAGCTCGGCCAGCGGTGTGCGCGACAACGACAACGCCTTGCCGTGGTTCAAGGCCCGTGCCACCTCCGCCTGGCAGCAGGGCACCAACACCATGAACTTGGCATGTTTGGCCAGACCGAAGGCGATCGCGTCATCGGTTGCCGTGTCACAGGCATGCAGCGCCGTCACGATGTCTATCTGATCTCCGACTTGATCAGAATTCGCCGCTTCCGCCACGCTCAGATTCAGAAAGCTCATGCGCTCGAACCCCAGCCGCGCCGCCAGTTCCCGCGATTTCTGAACCAGTTCGGGCCGAGTCTCGATGCCGTATATGTGCCCGGTCCCGAGAGACTTGAAAAACAGGTCATAAACAATGAAACCCAGGTACGACTTGCCGGCGCCGTGGTCGGCCAAGGTGATACCGTGCGCGCCTGGCGACGACAACTGACTCGCCTGCACATCAATCAGCAGCTTTTCAATGAACTGATACAGGTGGTAGACCTGCTTGAGCTTGCGCCTCGAATCCTGATTCAGCTTGCCGTCACGCGTCAGGATGTGCAACTCCTTGAGCAACTCGATGCTCTGGCCGGGTCGGATGTCGGACGGGACCTGCGGCGATGTTGCCCGAGTCGGGTTTGTCTTGTTGTTCATGCGTCGATGAGGTTTTTGGGGAAGCCTTGACCGAACCGAGTCGAAGCTGTGGTGTGGGTACGGCAGCGCCGACGGTTCAAGCAAACAGGCGTTGGCCGGTCAGTCGTTCATGCTCCCGCGTGGCGAAACGATCAGTCATGCCTGCAATGTAGTCGGCCACCACACGCGCCGCCGAGCCTTGGCTTCCGAAATCATCAGGCGATGACCGAGACTTGGTCGCGTGGCCGGCCTGCATCTGCGCCGGATCCGAAAGGTAGCACGCAAACAGCTCGCCGACCACCCGCTTGGCGTGTGCCATGGTCTGGCTGACCTGAGGATGGCGATAGAGATTTTGCAGCAGGAATTGTTTGAGCTGCGTGGACTGCGTTCGCATGGCGCTTCCAAACGTGATCAGCACGGGCCTCTGGCGCACATCTTGAACCGACCGTGGCAAGGCCTCGGCCAGCGCTGCCTGACTCGACTCGATCACGTCGTGAACCTGTGTACTCAGCATCCGGCGAGTAGCCTCATAAAGCAGTCGCCGAACATGCGAGGCAGCGCCCAGTTGCGGATAGTCAGACAGGGCGTGTCGACGGTAGGCGTCAAACAACTCGACCTCCTGCAGTTGATCGAGGCTGAGCAACCCAGAACGTACCCCGTCGTCGATGTCATGCGCGTTGTAGGCAATTTCGTCCGCGAGGTTACACAACTGAGCTTCCAGACTGGGCTGCGTTCGATCCAAGAAACGCTGCCCAACGACGCCGACCGGCAGGCCCTCACCCGCCTCAGCGGACACCATCCGCTCGGCATTAGCGCGTGAACAGTGCTTGAGAATGCCCTCACGGGTCTCGAAACACAGGTTGAGGCCATCGAAATCCGGATAGCGTTCTTCCAATGCGTCCACGACGCGCAGACTCTGCAGATTGTGCTCAAAGCCCCCGTAGGCCGCCATGCATTCATTCAGCGCGTCCTGCCCTGCGTGTCCAAACGGTGTGTGCCCCAGATCATGAGCCAAGGCGATGGCTTCAACCAGATCCTCATGCAGACGCAGCGAGCGTGCCATGGACCGACCCAGTTGGGCCACCTCCAGTGAATGCGTCAAGCGGGTACGGAAGAGATCGCCCTCGTGGTTCACAAAGACCTGGGTCTTGTACACCAGGCGCCGAAACGCGGTCGAATGCACGATGCGGTCGCGATCACGCTGAAACTCGTTGCGCAGTGGGTCCGACGCCTGGGCGTAGCGCCGCCCGAGGGAACGCAGCGGATCACACGCGTAGGCAGCAAGCATCGATGACCTCGCGCACCAGTGCTTCCGGTGCGCCCCGCACCACTGCCCTACCCGGTCCGTCGATCAGCACGAACTTGATTTCGCCGCCCTCGGACTTCTTGTCCACGCGCATCAGCTCCATGTAGCGACCGGCGTTGTCGGTCTCGGACAGGCGCGGACCCGCCACCGGCAGCCCGGCCCGTCGGATCAGCGCGGCGAGTCGGTCCACAAAGGTCTGGTCAATCATGCCCAGGCGCTGCGACAACTGGGCCGCCATCACCATGCCGGCGGCAACCGCTTCGCCGTGCAGCCACTCGCCATAACCCAGGCCAGCCTCGATAGCATGCCCAAAGGTGTGACCAAAGTTCAGAATCGCACGCAAACCCGCTTCACGCTCATCCTGACCAACCACCCAGGACTTGATTTCGCAACTGCGTTTGACGGCGTGGCCTAGCGCGCCAAGGTCGTAGGCCAGCAAGGCCTCGACATTGGCCTCGATCCACGCCAAGAAATCGAGATCGGCGATTGGCCCGTACTTGATCACTTCGGCCAAACCGGCGCTGAGCTCTCGCGGTGGCAAGGTGCGCAGGGTATCCAGGTCACAAATCACCTTGACTGGCTGGTAGAAAGCGCCAATCATGTTCTTGCCCATTGGATGGTTGATGGCCGTCTTGCCACCCACCGACGAGTCCACTTGCGCCAGCAAGGTGGTGGGCACCTGCACAAAGGGAACACCACGCATGTACGACGCCGCTGCGAAGCCAGTCATGTCGCCCACCACGCCACCGCCCAGCGCGAACAGAACCGTCTTGCGGTCGCAGGCGTGGCCCAGCAGTTCGTCAAAAACCAGGTTCAGCGTTTGCCAGGTCTTGTGCTGCTCGCCATCCGGCAGCGCGACAACATGCACCTCGGGGAACTGGGGCAACAAGGCTTGTCGCAGTCGGGCAGCGTAAAGTGGCGCGACGGTGGTATTGGTCACAATCAGCGCGGCAGCGGCGGCTGGCAAGGCACGGTAGTGCTCAGCATTCTCCAGTGCACCCGCGGCGATGACGATGTCGTAACTGCGTTCAGCCAGGTTGATGGCAACTATTTCTGGAAAAGAAGCGTTCATACCCCATGAGTGTAGAGGCTGCACGCATCCTCAACCGCGATGACCGGCGCCTGCTGGAGTGGGCACTGGCGCCCCCTACCGCGCGCCGACCAGACCAGCCAACTCCAATTGCATCACAATCATGTTCACCAGCATTGCCACCGAAGGCCGACCGGTTTCGATCACAAAGTGGGCGGTTTCGCGGTACAGGGGATCACGCGCCGCGTGAAGTTCCCTGAGCCGGCGCAAGGGATCTCCAACCTGTAGCAGTGGCCGGCTGGCATCATGCCGAAGGCGGCGAATCAGTTCGTCTGGAGATGAGTTGAGGTACACCACCTTGCTGCGCTGATGCATGTGAGCACGGTTCACGGCACGAATCACAGCCCCGCCACCGGTGGACAGGACGCAGGGGCCGGCTTGTGTTAATTCATCAATGACTGCTTGCTCGACGTCACGAAAGGACTCTTCGCCCTCTCGCTCGAAGTAGTCACGAATCGAACAGCCGATACGCTGCTCGATCACGTGATCAGAATCAACAAACGGAAACTGAAGCCGTCGGGCGAGTTGCCGCCCGACGGTGGTCTTGCCTGAGCCGGGGAGGCCGACCAGGGAGATGATCAATTGGGGTTAGAGCACGATGTCGCCCAGCCAAAAGGGCTTCTGCTATTGGCCGGTGACGCAGTCTCATTGGTCACATCGGCAGCCAAGGGCGCGAGAAAGTGCAGAATCGACTGCTTGGATTCAGTCCCGGCAACGGATGCGCGCGCCGTGATCCGAACCGTTGACCACCACGCGAACTGTTCCCCATATTGGAGGTCGAATCTGGCGCGACCAGCGCTATCAGTCGTCACGAGTCCAGGGGCTGCCACAACAACATTGCCGGGTGTCAGTTGCCCGTTTCCATTGACATCTTCACCTAGATCCAACACCCCGTCCCGATTCACATCCTCGTTCGGACAAGCTGCGGTCACCGAGTCGAAGGCGTCACCGCGAGCCATTCTGGTATACGACCATTGCTTACTGTCCCAACTCAGCATCCCCTTGTAGTACTCCTCTGGTACGACCGAGATCACGACAGTTTGATTGCCCACAGCAACACCGTTGGCGTCAGTCACGTACACCGTGAACTCCCGGTTGTACGTGGTCTCATTCAAATTGCTGATGGTGTTGCCAAATCCGATCGTAATAAACAACGACTTTCCGTTGACGGTCAGCGTTGTGGTGCCCCTGATCGCGGTGCCCGCAACTTCTGCCTGAATGACCACGCCGTTGGCGGGCGTCGACGACGCCCCCGATATGAATTGAACCTGCGCGCGTCCGTTGCCATCGGTCGTCGCGCTTCCAGGCGACAAGGTGCCGTTGCTAACGTCCTGCAGGGTTGAGAAATTCACCTGCCGGTTGGCGACAGCATTTCCCGCAGCATCGCGAACACTGACCTCGATCGTGCTCTGATTTGTGGTGCCCGATGTGTTGGGCAAAATCGCGCCCGGGTTGGCCTGGACGATGATGGTTGCCGGAACGGTGGCCACAAACTGGACGGGAATGTTAACCTGACCCACTCCGGCAATTTGCGCCACCACCACACCTGGACCCGCCGTGGTTGACGACAGGCTGGCCGAAGCATCACCGTTGGCATCCGTCACAACGCTCGCCGGCGCGGCAAAAACGCCGCGCGTGGTCGTGAAGCTGACGGTCTTGCCAGCGACGCCTGCGCCGGACAGCCGATAACGCACCGTCACTACTTGCGAGGCACCCACCACGATGGTGGCGTTGCTGGCGGGCGATACGGCCGCAAAATCGACGGCTGTGACCACAATGCTGGCACTCGACGTGGTTCCCAAACCGGATACTTTCAGGGTATCGGTTCCGGCCGTGGCGGGCGTGTACTGAAACGACGCACTGCCCGTCGCGTCGGTCGTTGCATCCGCGGGACTGACCGCATTGCCTAGAGTGGATGTCAGGGCGACTTTGGCGCCGCCAATCGGATTGCTCGACGAGTCAACGGCCCGCACGGTGTACGTTGCGGCGGCGCCCCCGGCCTGTAGGGAGCCACTGCCAGCGATCGACAAGGCCGTTCCAGTCACAGGAATCACAATATTGCCCGTAGCCGCCCCTGAGGTAACGGTAACGGTGATGTTTCGAATCGACTTGTCCCCGCCCGCGCTGAGCTTGGCAGTCACAATGCCGCCATCGCCGGTCGTGGAAGTACCAACCTGCAAATTGCCCGACGTCGATGAAAACGTCACCGTCTTCCCAGACAGCCCGACGTTGGCGGCGTTCTTGACGTAGGCGGTAATGGTCGCTTCCGCGCCGCCCGAGAGCAGACTACTGCCGCCCGAGGTGTTCAATACATCAATGGACGCGGGCGTCTCGCCGACTGGCGTGATCACGCCACCCGGACTGCCACCACCACCACCACACGCAACCAGCGCCATTGCCACGGACATGCCCGCTACATATTTCAAAAACTTCATGTTTATCTTCCTGGAAATCGTTGGTGGTAGTCTAAGCTGACGTGACCCTGTTTGAGCGGTGTCTGCTGTCAACCATTCGCTTGTTGGGAATGCCGGACCATTGGGCAGGCCAGCCTAGCGAACAGCCGCCCGATCGGAGATCATTCTCGGCGTGACAAAGACGAGCAGCTCCTTCTTCCTGGCGTCACGGGCCTTGTTCTTGAACAAGTGTCCGACGCCAGGCAGGTCGCCAAACCACGGCACCTTGGCCTCATCGTTCTTTTCCTCAAGCTCAAAGATTCCGCCGATCACGACCGTGCCACCGTTGTCGACCAAGACCTGCGTATTGACGTTCTTCTGGTTAATGGCCGGCCCCGCGTCAGTTATCTCACCCCTGCTGTCTTTGCTCACATCCAGGTCCATGATGATGTTCCCCTCAGGCGTGATCTGCGGCGTCACTTCGAGCCTGAGGTTGGCGTCTTTGAACACCGTTGTACAGCCATTCAAGCCGCACACTTGGTAAGGGATTTGCTCGCCTTGTTTGATCAGCGCCTTTTTTCCGTCGGCAGTAACCACTCGTGGGCTTGACACAACACGTCCCTTGCTCTCCGCCTCCAACGCCGATATCTCCAGATTGAGGAATCGGTTCGCCACTGCATTGAAGATCGACACTCCAAACGTGGCCGGCGTGCCACCAAACGCGGCGATTGCGGGCAGGTTAATCATGTTCCCGTTGGAAGTGACCGTCCCGCCACCGCCACTCGACGCAACTGCGTCGTTGTAGTTGTTCCCAAATGCAACACGATTGTTACCGGCGAGCTGGTAGCCACCATCGCCACCCTTGTTGGCACGTTGATCGGTGGCCCCGAACTTGACGCCAAGCGACTTCCCAAAGTTGTCAGTTGCCTCGACAATTCGCACCTCGATCATGACCTGGCGGACAGACACATCGAGCTTCTGTATCAATTGCTGCACCTGCTCCAGCTTCGAGGGAACATCGGTCACGAACAACTGATTCGTGCGCGGCTCCGCGATGGCGCTGCCGCGCGTGCTGAGAATTCTGGCCGCCGCCTTGTCGCTCGCCGTTCCGCCTGTCAATTGAAGGGCGATATCGGTGGCTTTGGCATAGTTCATCTGAAACGACTGGGTGCGCACGGGTTCAAGCGTCAGGACGGCCGCTCTTGATTCCAGTTCCAGCTTCTCCTTGGCCAATATTTCATCGTTTGGCGCGATCCAGATGACGTTGCCGGTCTTGCGCTTGCCCAGGCCCTTGGCCTGCAAGATGATATCGAGGGCCTGATCCCAGGGCACATCCTGTAGGCGCAACGTAACGGCGCCGGTCACCGAGTCCGAGGTGATGATGTTGAAGTTGGTGAAATCCGCGATAACCTGGAGTAACGATCTGACTTCAATATTCTGGAAGTTCAGCGACAGCTTCTGGCCGCTGTAACCCGGCCCTTGGGTCAGCTTGGTGGTATCGACTTTCTGACGCGAAACTTCAACCACGAACTGCTCATCACTCTGGTAAGCGCTATGAATCCAGTCGCCCTTAGGCTCAATGACCATACGGACCCGGTCGCCAACCTGAAATGTCGTGACGGTCTGGACCGGCGTACCGAAATCCGATACATCAAGCTTGCGCCGCAGGCCCTCGGGCAAAGTTGACTTCAAAAACTCAACAACCAATGATTGGCCCTGCTGGCGGATGTCAACACCCACCTGGTTGTTCGGCAAGGCCACCACAATGCGCCCGGAGCCTTCAGCGCCACGTCGGAAGTCCAGGTCTTTCAACGGCGTTGCGTCGCGATTGCGGCTCTCGGCAAACGCTGGTTGTGCCGTTACCGGAGCGGTCGCTACTGAAGGATCCAGCACCACCAGCAAAGCCTTGCCCTGAATTTGAGTCCTGTAACCAGCCGCCTGCTTCAAGTTCAGGACCACCCGTGTCCGGTCACCCGCCTGAACGACATTTACGGATTTGAGATTGCCTTGGTTGATCTCGGTCACATTGCGGCCCATGCCATTGGCTACCCCCGGAAAATCCAACGCAATCCTGGCGGGCGATTGAATTGAAAAACCCGTGGGAACGGCGGTCAGCGGCTGCGACAAATCGATTCGTATGACTTCGGACCCACCTTGAATACTGCCGGTGATGGCTTCGATCACGCTTTGGGCGCTGGCCAGTCCGCTCCCCAAGGTCACGACCATGGCGACAAGGACCGGACGCCACGCCTGCCTGGTCATCCAACCGTTTTGATTATTCATTTCGACCTCTCTTGCAACTGCAAAGTAGCTGTGCGTTCAATCCATTCACCGGCGGCGTCCTGCACGATCTCACGCAGACTCACTTCGGTTTCGGCAATCTTCATCACGCGGCCATAGTTCTGCCCTAGGTGATTGCCGAGCTTCACCTGATAGAGCAGGTTGTCCACCTTGACCAGGGCCACCGGCTGGCCCTCCTTCGTCAGGCTGCCGACCAGCGTCACAGCGTCAAGCGGAAACGACTCCAAAGCCTCTTTGCGGCGAACCAACTCCGGCGCCACCAAGGCGCCATTAGCCACCGCTTGCGAAGAGTCACGTTTCAGGGCCTGAGTCAGTTTTTGACTACTGAACGGCTCAACCAGACTCGACAGCGCGTACAACTCTGGCTTGAACTGCTTGGGTTCCGAAATCGGTTTCACGCTAGGGCGGGTCAGCGCATTTTGCTCAGCCATCCACTGGCGCAATTCATCTTCGCTGGACGTCCCACACCCACCCAATGCCACGACTGCAAGCAAACTAATAACTGTGGCTGTGCGCATCACTTGGTGCCCCCCTTGGGATTGGCGGCCTTGCGCTGGGACTCCACCTCATCCTTGTCCAGATAACGGAAGGTCTTGGCAATGGCGTCCATCGTCAGAGTGCCGTCCTTGGCCGGCACCACGACCATGTTGTTGAGCGTCACGATTCGGGACAAGTTGGCGACATCCGAAGCAAAGGCACCGATGTCGTGATAACGGCCGGTCACACGCAGCGCGATGGGCAGTTCCGCGTAGTAATCCTTCACCACCACCTGCCCTGGCCTGAACAGGTCGAACTGGAGACTTCGACCCAAGCCCGACTGGTTAATATCGGAAAGCAATGCATCCATTTCCGCCTTGCTGGGCAACTGCTTCTCAAGTTGCGTAACGTACTGTTGGACTTGTTCGCGCTGCTTCTTGAGGGCGTCCAGGTTCACCGCCTTCGTGAGTCTGACCTTGTAGTCGTCCCGCAGCTTCGTCTCTTTGGCCTGTTCCGCGACCAACTCGTCTTCGGAACCGCTCAAGACAGCGAACCACGATACAAGCACGACCGCAACCGCGATCAACAAGAACAAGCCGTAGCGCGGGACAGCCGGCCAGTTGACCGGGTCTTTGGGATCAAGATCGCGGAATTGACCGGCCACTTTCTCCTGAATCGCCGCGAAATCAATGTTTACTTTGGGAGCGTTTGCCACTTTTCCTGCTCCTATTTCTTGATTGGAGAGGACGCGGCCGAAGCCGGCACGGCGACCTTACCAGCAGGACTACCTGCGCCAACCGCCGGTGTTTCGGCCGCGGCGCTGACTGCCAAGCGCGCCTTCTCAGCTTCGCTGGCACGCGTCAAACGCACCCGAATGGTGAAATTGGAGACCCGCCGCTGCTCGCGAGCACTCAACGCGACCGTGCCAGCCACAATCTCAACCAGCTCAGGCTTTGAAAACCAAGGTGTGTTGTTGGCGAGGTTGCGCAACAATTCCGACACGCGTTCATTGGATTGGGCCACGCCTTTTATCTCAATGGCCTGGTTCTCCTGCTTGAGGCTATTGATGTACACACCATCCGGCAATTGCTTGACCAGCTCCGACAGCATGTGGACCGGCAGATTCCGGTCCGCCTGCAGGTCTTCGACCGCCTGCTGACGCGCCCGCAATGCGGCAATTTCGCCCTCCAGGCCGGCGATATCCTTGATTTTTGCGTCAAGCACCTTGATCTCGTTCTGGAGGATCAGGTTCTTGCCCTGCTGGCCTGATATCAAAGCCTGGTACCAGAGGAATATGGCGCCAACGATCAATCCGCCAGCCAAAGCAGAGGCACCGAGGCTGACGTTGAAGACATCACGACGGAACTTTCGCGCTGCCTCCCGGTGCGGTAAGAGGTTAATCAGAATCACTGCATGAACCTCCGCAAGGCCAACCCGCACGACGTCAGATAAGACGGCGACTCGCGGGTCATCTTCTTCAGTCGCACATTGGGACCAATCTCCATGCCGTCGAACGGATTGACCAGGCTGCAAGCAAAGGAAGTGTGTTGCGTGACAGCCGCGGTCAGCCCCGGCAAGGCGGCCGATCCGCCGGCCAGCATCACATAGTCGACCTTGTTGTGGGGGGTGCTGGTGAAGAAGAACTGCAAGGCACGGCCGATTTCCTGGACCATGCTCTCGACAAACGGCTGCAGCACGGTCGACTCGTAGTCGTCAGGCAGCTCGCCACTGCGTTTCTTGCCCTCGGCTTCCTCCAGCGAAAAACCGTATTGGCGCACGATCAATTGCGTCAACTGGGCACCGCCAAAGGCCTGATCCCGGTCGTACAACACCTCATCGTCGCGGATCACCTGCATGCTGGTCGTCAGCGCGCCCACCTCAAACAGCGCCACAATGGCGCCGGCGCCCTTGTTGGGCAGGTTCTCGATCAAACGACCGGTCGCCAGGCGCGAGGCATACGACTCAATGTCCACGATGACGGGCTTGAGCCCGGCCGCCTCCGCAAGCCCCTGGATGTCTTGAACCTTCTCCCGTCGCGAGGCAGCGATCAAGACTTCAATATCGCCGACTGACGTGGCGCTTGGGCCAATTACACAAAAATCAAGACTGACCTCATCCAGCGGAAACGGGATGTATTGGTTGGCCTCGGTCTCGACCTGTGCTTCCAGCTCTTGGTCCGACATGCCACCGGCCAGTACGATCTTCTTGGTAATCACGGCTGAAGGCGGCAAAGCCATTGCCACATTTTTGGTCTTGGTACCGCTCTTTTTGACCAAACGGCGCACGGCTTCGGCCACTGCGTCGAACTTCTCGATATTGCCGTCCGTGATCCAGCCGCGCTCAAGCGGCTCGATGGCACAACGCTCCAGCACGAGGTTCCCAGCCGCGTCTTTGCCCAACTCCACCAGTTTGACACTGGAAGAACTGACATCCAGACCGAGCATGGGTGCAGCCTGACGACTAAACAACGACCCCAAAGAGATCAAGAGCATCCCCTGATAGAAGCCGGTCGAGGACCAGCGAAACTTAAGAATTCACTTGAATGCTATCAGTAAGCTCCTTGTCCCGCAAAGGATTTTTCCATTTATCGGGAATCCGAGCGTTGCCAAAAGCAGACGCTTTTGGTTTACGCAATCACAGGGGCAGCCACGACAACGGGATCGATCCTGGATGCGGCAACAATAGCCGCTACTCCAGTTTGCGCTCGCCCGACACATGATTTTTATAATGCTGGCGCGATCTTACAAAGCTTTTTATGCCAACCCAATCCAGCGCCAGCGATTCCGACAACCAAAAGACAGGGGCCAAGCCAGGCCGAGCGCCCCTTGCCTGGGTGCTACGGGTGACCTTGTGGGCTGCGGGCTTGCTGATCGCCGGCATGTTAGCGGCACTCATCTCCGTCGCGCTAGCCATGGCAGTCGCATTCCCCAACCTGCCGGACATTTCCGACTTGTCAGACTATCGCCCCAAGCTGCCCTTGCGCGTGTTCTCATCCGAGGGCGCCCTGATTGGCGAGTTCGGCGAGGAGCGTCGGCACCTGACCCCGATCAAGCAGATTCCGAAAGTCATGATTGACGCCGTGTTGGCGATCGAGGACGCGCGCTTCTTTCAGCATGGCGGGGTCGACTACAAGGGCGTTCTGCGAGCGGCGCTGGCCAATCTGGGCCGCATCAAGAGCCAAGGGGCTTCCACCATCACCATGCAAGTGGCGCGAAACGTCTATCTGTCCAGCGAGAAGACCTACACCCGCAAAATCTACGAGATCCTGCTGACCTTCAAGCTCGAACACATGCTGACCAAGGATCAGATCCTGGAAATCTACATGAACCAGATCTTCCTGGGCAACCGGGCCTACGGCTTTGCAGCCGCGGCCGAGGCCTACTTCGGCAAGCCCCTGAAGGACCTGTCGATTGCCGAAGCCGCGATGCTCGCCGGCTTGCCCAAGGCCCCTTCCGCCTACAACCCTATCAGCAATCCAAAACGAGCCCGCTCGCGCCAGCTTCACATTATCGAACGCATGGAAGAGAACGGGTTTATCACCGCCGAGCAGGCCATTGCCGCGAAGAAACAGGAATTGAAGGTCAAAACCAACTCCGACAACACCAAGGTGCATGCCGAATACGTTGCGGAAATGGTGCGCCAGTTGATGTTTACGCAATACGGTGAAGAAACCTATACGCGCGGCCTCAACGTCTACACGACGCTCAAGACGGATGATCAGAACGTCGCCTACAAAGCGCTACGGCGCGGCATCATGGACTTTGAGCGTCGGCAGGTGTACCGTGGGCCGGAGAAATTCATCAAACTGCCGAGCCACCCGCAGGAACTCGAAGACGCCATCGACGACGCACTGGACGAGCACCCCGACAATGGCGACGTGATGTCGGCGGTCGTGCTTGAAGCCGACGCCAAGAAGATCAAGGCCTTGCGGCAAAGCGGAGAAACCATTGAAATCACCGGAGAAGGCCTCAAACCGGCGCAGTCGGGCTTGTCTGACAAGGCGCCGCCGCACCTCAAGGTGCGGCGCGGGGCGGTAATCCGGATCGTCAAGACGCCAAAAGACACTTGGGAGATCACCCAACTGCCCGAGGTGGAGGGTGCGTTCGTTGCGCTCGATCCGCGCGACGGCTCGATCAAGGCCTTGGTCGGCGGCTTCGATTTCGCGAAGAACAAGTTCAACCATGTTGCACAAGCATGGCGCCAGCCCGGCTCCAGCTTCAAACCCTTCATTTATTCCGCGGCGCTGGAAAAAGGCTTTACACCGGCCACCATAGTCAACGATGCACCCCTGTTTTTTGATGCCGGTGTCACCGGCGGTCAACCGTGGGAACCCAAAAACTACGACGGCAAGTTCGAAGGCGAGATGACGCTGCGCCGGGGACTGGCGAAGTCAAAGAACATGATCTCGATTCGCGTCCTGCAAGCCGTTGGCGCGCAAAACGCGCAGGAATGGATTGGCCGTTTCGGCTTCGACCCGGACAAACACCCCGCGTATCTCACGATGGCACTCGGCGCAGGCTCGGTCACACCGATGCAGATGGCGACTGCGTACTCGGTGTTCGCCAACGGAGGCTACCGCATCAACCCGTGGCTGATCGTCAAAGTAACCGACCAAAAAGGCAAGGTTCTGGCCGAAACCAAGCCGCCTGTGCTGGACGAATCGGTGCGCGCCATCGACGCCCGCAACGCTTTTGTGATGGAGAGCTTGCTTCAGGAAGTCACCCGTTCTGGCACGGCCGCCAAGGCTCAGGCGACGCTTAAACGACCCGATCTCTATGGCAAGACCGGAACAACCAACGACTCGATGGATGCATGGTTCGCCGGGTTTCAGCCGACCTTGACGGCGGTGTCCTGGATCGGCTACGACACGCCACGCAAGCTGGGCGACCGAGAGACCGGCGGCGGCCTGAGCCTGCCGATCTGGATCAGTTTCATGGAGCACGCCCTCAAGGGTGTGCCCGTCCGCGAACTCGAACCACCCGAGGGCGTCGTCAACTCAGGCGGCGAATGGTTCTATGACGAGTACGCACGTAACGCGGGCGTCAAAAGTCTCGGTGTCGGCGCCGACGCCGGCACCCCCCAAACACTGCCGTCGATCGACGAGAAGAAGAACATTCTCGATCTGTTCAAGAATTGATCAGGGTGAAAACACCAACGGGCAGCCCGCTTGGTCGCTGGCGTAGCGGCTCAGGTTGCTGTAGAACTCGCCTTGGCCCTTGGTATCCAACCATTGTTCCCGCTCAAGCCGAAAGTGAAACCCGCCGCAACGTGCGGCCAGCCATATCTCATGCAGCGGTTTTTGCAGGTTGATGACAATCTGACTCTTGTTCGCGAACACCAAGGTGACCATGCCACCGACACGCTGGTTGTCAATATCGGCGGCGGTTTGGTCGTTGATGCGGTCACACGTTGCCTCCACGGCCTTGAGAACCAGCTCCGCGCGATCCAGGAATTCCAAGTCGGTCATTACAATTTCACCATGTTGCTTCCACAAAGAATTCTAGTCACTCCACTTGCCCTTGCTGTCAGCGCGGTGACCTTGGCGGCCTGCGGCCAGCATGGGGCACTGTACCTGCCCACGGACGCGCCGCCCGGCAAACGCCCCACTGCGCAAACTGCCCCCCCAAGCCCCGTTGCACCGGCCGATGCCACTGCACCTGCCGCCAAACCCGCTTCACAATGACCACTCAGAATCTACCCGGCCAACCCCAACTTGCCTACCGGGGGGACACCCTCTTCCTGGAGCAGATCCGCTTGAGCGACCTGGCGAAGGCGCACGGCACGCCCTTGTTTGTGTACTCCAAGGCCTCCATGCTGGCGGCGCTCGCCGCTTACCAACGCGGTTTTTCGGGTCGGGATGTCGAAATTTGCTATGCCATGAAGGCCAATCCAGCTCTCGGGGTGATCGAAGTATTTGTGCAGGCTGGCTGCGGCTTCGACATTGTCTCTGGCGGTGACCTCGATCGCGTGTTGGCTGCCGGCGGACGGGCCGACAAGGTCATTTTCTCAGGCGTTGGAAAGACACGGGCGGAAATGCGGCAGGCCTTGAATGCTGGCATCGCGTGCTTCAACGTCGAGAGTGAGGCCGAGCTGGAAGTCCTCAACGAGGTCGCCCTGTCCATGGGCCTGCGCGCGCCGATGAGCCTGCGCGTCAACCCCAACGTCGACCCCCAGACCCACCCGTACATCTCAACCGGACTCAAGAGCAGCAAGTTCGGTGTTGCCCACGAGCGGGTAGTGCCCACCTACCAACGCGCAGCGGCGCTGCCTGGCATCAAGGTGGTCGGCATTGATTGCCACATCGGGTCGCAAATCACGCAAGAAGAACCTTACCTTGACACGGTTGACCGGATGCTCGACCTGGTGGAGGAAGTTGAACGCTGCGCCATCCCCATCCACCACATCGACTTCGGCGGCGGCCTGGGCATCGACTACAACGGCGACACACCGCCCGACGCCGCGCAGCTCTGGAAGAAACTGCTGCACAAACTCGACGCGCGCGGCTTTGGCGCACGCCGCCTGATGGTGGAACCCGGCCGCTCCCTGGTGGGCAACGCCGGCGTGTGCCTGAGCGAAGTGCTTTACCTCAAACCCGGCGACCAGAAGAACTTCTGCATCATCGACGCCGCCATGAACGACCTGCCCCGGCCAGCGATGTACCAGGCCTATCACCAGATCGTTGCGCTTGACGCCCGGCCAGTCAGCTCAGCAGCCACCTGGGAAGTGGTTGGGCCGGTGTGCGAGAGTGGCGACTGGATCGGCCATGATCGCACCCTTGACGTGAAACCGGGCGAGCTGCTGGCGGTGCTGTCCGCCGGTGCCTATTGCATGAGCATGGCCAGCAACTACAACTCACGCGGACGCGCCGCCGAAGTGCTGGTGGACGGCGACCAGAGTCACCTGATTCGACGCCGCGAGACCATCGCCGACCAGATGCGCCAGGAAGCGCTCACCCGACCCGGGCACGGTCGGTAGCCCCTTGCTGCGGCGGCCTCAGCGGCGCCGCTGCCGCGCGAACCGGATCGCCCGCCATGCCAGCAGTGAGCCCAGCACCAAGGCATAGACTGCCACCTCGGAAAAATCGTTCTTGCCGGCGCGCATCCAGAAGAAATGGAGGATCGCCAGCATCGCCACCGCATACACCAGCTTGTGCAGGTTTTGCCAGCGCCGGGCTCCCAGCGCCTTCACCGCACGGTTGAACGACGTGGCCGCCAGCGCCGACAACACCACCAAGGACGTGAATCCGACCAGAATGAAAGGGCGCTTGACAATGTCCCTGGCGATGTCGGCCAGGTCAAATCCCATGTCAAACCAACTGTAGCTCAGCAGGTGGGTCACGCCGTAGAAATAGACAAACAGGCCCAGCATGCGCCTGAAGCGGGCCAGCGCCGGTGTGCCGGTGATCACCCGCAGCGGGGTGACCGCCAACACGGCACACAAGAACCGCAGCGTCCAGTCACCAGTTGCCCGAACCAGCGCCTCGGCCGGGTTGGCACCCAATTGGTTGGTGAAGGCCGCGTAAACTAGCCAGACGCATGGCAAGACCGACAGGCCAAACACCACCGGCTTGGCAAAGCGATGCTGCACCAGGGCGGTCGCAGTCACCCGCGGCTGGGCCAGCCCTGACATCAAAAGAACTTCTTGAGATCCATGCCCGCGTACAGTTGCCCGACCTGCGCCTCATAACCATTGAACATCAGTGTCTTGCGCTTCTTCGCAAACAATCCGTCCTCACCGATTCGGCGCTCCATCGCCTGGCTCCAGCGTGGGTGATCCACATTCGGGTTGACGTTGGAGAAAAAGCCATACTCCCGGGCCGCGGCACGGTTCCAGGCCGTTATCGGCTGCTGCTCCGTGAAGCGAATCTTCACCAAACTCTTGCCACTCTTGAAGCCGTACTTCCAGGGCACCACCAGCCGGACTGGTGCACCGTTCTGGTTGGGCAGGACCTCGCCGTACATGCCAAAGCTCAGTATCGTCAAGGGATGCATCGCCTCGTCCATGCGCAGGCCCTCCAGGTAGGGCCAATCCAGCACCGGTGAGTCGATGAATCGCATGGTCTTGGGGTCGGCCTGGGTCACAAACTCGACATATTTGGCGCCGCCCAGCGGCTCGACGCGCCGGATCAGCTCACTGAGCGAATACCCGACCCACGGGATCACCATCGACCAGCCCTCGACACAGCGCAATCGGTAGGTCCGATCCTCCTGCGCGGCGAGCTTGAGCAAGTCCTCCAGCGCATAACGCCCCGGCTTTTTGACCAGGCCCTCGATCTCAACCGTCCACGGCGATGTCTTCAGGCTGTGAGCGTTCTTCGCCGGGTCGGCCTTGTCGGTACCAAACTCATAGAAGTTGTTGTAGGTGGTGGCATCCTTGTAGGCCGTGGGCTGCTCCAGCGTGCTCGCCGCCGCCACGCTCGACCTGAGCGCTGGCAACGCGGCCAGCTTGCCCGGCCGTGCGGTGGGTGTAACACCTTGCGCCATGGCCTGGCGCGATCCCCAGGTGGCCAGCGCTACCCCCGCGATGCCACCGCCCATGAGTCGAAGCAGTTCGCGTCGCCCCTCGTAGACACTGCGGCTGGTGATTTCACTGGAGAGGGGGTGGTCAAATCCACTGCGATGGGATCGAATGAGCATGTCGGTGTCCTTGGTTGGCGCTTGGTCGTCCGAGCGAACGCTTTCCTTACGCAACCAACTGTAGCGACATCAAAACAAAAGGGCGGGTCCATCTGATGATGGACCCGCCCCGGTGAGGGTTTCCAGACCTAGCGCAGGCCGGCAATGTAATCGGCCACCGCCTTGATTTCCCGGTCGTTCATCTTGGAGGCGATCTGGCTCATTTGCACGCTGTTCTTGCGCGCGCCGTCGCGAAAGGCCACCAGTTGCGCAGCGCTGTAGTCGGCATGCTGGCCGCTCAAACGAGGGTACTGTGCTGGGATGCCGGCGCCGTTGGGGCTGTGGCAACCGGCGCAAGCGGCGACCTGACGATCCGCGATGCCGCCGCGAAAAATACGCTCGCCCAAGGCGACCAGATCCTTGTCCTTGGCCGCGCCAGCCACGGCCTTCTTGCTGGACAGCCAGAATGACACATTCTTGATGTCGTCCTCACTGAGCGCCGCAGCCATGCCGGTCATGATCGGGTTCTCGCGTTTGCCGGATTTGAACTCCCGCAATTGCTTGATCAGGTACTGCGGATGTTGCTGGGCAAGTTTCGGATTGGCTGGGATCGCCGAATTTCCGTCTGCCGCATGACAGGCCACACACATCGCAAAACTGGCCTCGCCCTTGGCCAGATCTGGTTTAACCGGCTTGGCAGCTTCGGCTTTGGCTGCCGGCGCGGCGGGTTTGGCTTCCTCGGCGGCAGTGGTGAAAACAACGCCAATCAGGCAGGCGGCAACCAGGAAACGGGCAAGCAACTTCATAAGTGATGAGGTGTCATTCAGGTGAGCAAAACAGCGAGATTCTACAATGCGGCCTTGGGTTTACCTTTCACACAATGACCAATCACACAAACCCACCATCCGTGCCGCCCCATTCCACGGCTCCCGTCGCGCCGGCCAAAACCGCCGCCGCAGTGGCCCTGGGTTGGCTGCACACCGCCCGGTTTCTCACCACGGCGCCCCAACTGCACTTCCTGCCCAGCCTGGAGGTGCCCGAGATCGCTTTCGTGGGGCGCTCCAACGCCGGCAAGTCGACCTGCATCAACACCCTGACGCAACAAAAGCAACTCGCCTTCGCCTCCAAGAAGCCGGGGCGCACCCAGCACATCAACCTCTTTTCGCTTGGCAAACAAGGGCTTACCGATGCGGTTCTGACCGACCTGCCCGGCTACGGCTACGCGGCAGTGCCAAAGCAGGACAAGATCCGCTGGCAGCAGGTCATGGCCAACTACCTGGTGACGCGGGAAAACCTCAAGGGCATCGTGCTGATGTGCGACCCGCGCCATGGGCTGACCGAACTCGATGAAGTGCTGCTGGAGGTGATCCGGCCACGGATCGAGGAAGGACTGAAATTCCTGGTGGTGCTGACCAAGGCGGACAAGCTGACGCGCAGCGAGCAGACCAAGGCGCTGTCCATCATGAAGCTGCAAGCCGGCGGAGGTGAAGTCCGGCTGTTCTCGGCGCCCAAACGACAGGGCATCGACGAGATTGCCCTGCTGCTGTGGCAGTGGGCGCACCCGGCAGACGCCCAATCGGCGAGCTGAGACGTCAGTAAACCGCAGCCTCGCCGGCCGGTCGGCTCTTGAAGCGTTTATGGACCCAGAAATACTGGTCCGGCATGGTCTCGATATAGCCCTGCAGGCGCTGATTCATGCGCGCGGTGTCGGCCTCCACGTCGTCCGTGGGGAAGTCGGTCCAGGCGGGCAAAACCTCCACCACGTAACCGGTTCGGGTCATGCGTGTCACCACGGGTACCACCGAGGCGCGGCCAAGCCTGGCAAAGCGCGACAGGGACGGCACCGTGGCGGCCATGACGCCGCAAAACGGAACAAAGATCGACTCCTCGGGACCGAAATTCATGTCCGGCAGCAGGTACAAGGGCTCACCGGCGCGCAGTGCCGCGACGATGGTCTTGACGCCGGCGATCCGGCCAAACAGCCGCGCGCCGCCAAAACGCTGGCGTCCGCGCAAAATCCATTGGTCGACGATTTTGTTGGCCTGATTGGTGTAGATGGTGGTGAACTGCCTGGGCACCTGCTGGGTCAGTGCCGTCCAGCCGGCATCCAGACCCACAAAGTGCGGCGCAAAAATCACCAACGGCGCCTCGCCCGCCAGCGCATCAAGGGCGCCGGTGATCCGCAGTCGACGCGTGGTCACCTCCGGGCTGGCATGCCACAGCCAGGCCCGGTCCAGCCATGACTGCGCGAAGTGCACGAATGTGCCGACCGCCACGGCCCTGGTCCGCTCCTCGCTCCAGTGCGCAAAGCACAGCCGAAGGTTGACCCAGACGACGCGCCGGCGCGAGCGGGCCAGCAGGTAAAGCAGGCGACCCAGCAACCATCCCAGCCCCCGCACCCACGCCAGCGGCAACATGGCGACCAAGCGCATGAACCAAACCCCCGCGTGACTCGCCAAGCGGCCCGGCATCGTCACGCGTCCTGGCGCGGTTGTTTGTACCGGGCGTAGCCCCAGAGATACTGCTGCGGGCAGGCCAGCACCAGTTGCTCCATGGCAGCGTTGATCTGGGTCGCCGCCAGCGTGGCATCACTCGACAGGGCTTGCTCCATGGGCTGCACATGAACCGTGAAACCACGGCCCCACGGCAAACGCTCGCCCCAGGCCAGCAGCACGGTGGCGTCGGTTTGCCGGACCAGGCGGGCCGACAGGGTCATGGTGTAGGCGTCTCGCCCGAAAAAGGGCGCCCAAACACCGAGGCCCGCCGGCGGCACCTGGTCGGGCAGCAGGCCCAGCGACTGGCCCCGCTTCAAAGCCTTGACCATTTGCTTCACGCCTGCCATCGTCGCCGGAGCGGCGTGCAGACCGGGCCGGGTCCGGGCTTGCGCAACCAGCTCGCGCAACCAGGGCTTGCGATGCGGGCGGAACAACACCGTCATGGGTTGCTGCGTCAACCCGTATCGCAACGCATAGGCCTGCGCAGCCACCTCAAAACAACCCAAGTGGGGCGTCAGGAACACCAGCCCTTTGCCCCGCAACAGCGCGGCCTCGACATGCTCGGCGCCGCGCCACGACACCGGCACCGCCGAACCGAACCACAGACGTGGCAACTCCGCCGTCAGCTTGCCCGCCGCCGCAACGGCCGGCAGCCACTGGCGCCGGCTCAATCCCGCTTGGCGCGCGTTGGCCAGGAAACGCCGCCGGTACACGCCCGAGCACACGAACACCAGCCAGCCCAGGGCAGCACCCAGGCCTTGGGCCAACCATAGGGGCAGTATGGACAAGAACTTGAAGAGCGACGTCATCGGTCGGATAAAATGCGCAGGTCGCCGAGTTACGGAACTACTTGCAGGGCGACGAGCGCGTTGGTCGGGTCGAAGAGCCGCCATTGTGCCCTGTCCATCCGGACCCATCTGCTAAAGCGTTCGCCGAAGCCCCAAAGAGCCCAAGCAACGCGACTTGAACTTTTATGGAGCTTGAATTTCATGGCGAACGATTTCCTTTTTACTTCCGAATCGGTCTCTGAGGGCCACCCCGACAAAGTGGCGGACCAGATATCCGACGCGATTCTGGACGCGATCTTCAAGCAGGACCCAAAGTCCCGTGTCGCGGCCGAGACCCTGACCAACACCGGTCTGGTCGTGCTGGCCGGCGAAATCACCACCAACGCCCACGTGGACTACATCCAGGTCGCGCGCGACACCATCAAGCGCATTGGCTACGACAACACCGAGTACGGCATCGACTACAAGGGCTGCGCGGTATTGGTGGCCTACGACAAACAAAGCAACGACATCGCCCAGGGTGTGGACCACGCCTCCGATGACCACCTCAACACCGGCGCTGGCGACCAGGGTCTGATGTTTGGCTACGCCTGCAACGAGACGCCCGAGCTGATGCCCGCGCCGATCCACTATGCGCACCGGCTGGTCGAGCGCCAGGCCCAGTTGCGCAAGGATGGGCGCCTGCCCTTCCTGCGCCCGGATGCCAAGAGCCAGGTCACCATGCGCTATGTGGACGGCAAGCCACACAGCATCGACACGGTGGTGCTGTCGAGCCAGCACGCGCCCGAGATGAGCGACGGCACCAAGATGAAGCCGGCCTTCATCGAGGCAGTGATCGAGGACATCATCAAGCCGGTGTTGCCCAAGGAGTGGCTAATCAATACCAAGTACTTGATCAACCCGACCGGCCGCTTCGTCATCGGCGGCCCGCAAGGTGACTGCGGCCTGACCGGGCGCAAGATCATTGTCGACACCTATGGTGGCGCCTGCCCGCACGGTGGTGGCGCCTTCAGCGGCAAGGACCCGTCCAAGGTTGACCGCTCGGCCGCTTATGCCGCACGGTATGTGGCCAAGAACATTGTCGCGGCGGGTCTGGCACGCCAATGCCAAATCCAGGTGGCCTACGCGATCGGCGTGGCCCGCCCGATGAACGTCACGGTCTACACAGAAGGCACCGGCGTCATTTCAGACGAGCGGATTGCGGCCTTGATCAACGCCCATTTCGACCTGCGTCCCCGGGGCATCATTCAAATGTTGGACCTGCTGCGCCCGATCTACGAAAAGACCGCCGCCTACGGCCACTTCGGCCGTGAGGAACCCGAGTTCACCTGGGAACGCACCGACAAGGCCAGTGCGCTGCGTGAAGCGGCCGGGCTCTAAGCACGGTTCATCCGTAGGCGTCAATCGTCGCGCTTGTTGCCCGGTGCAGCCCAATGGAGCACCGGCTTGCGGCCCCAGGCGGCGATTTGCGGCGCCACCTTGGCTTTGTCGCCGACCGCCACCACGATCAACTGCCGCGGATCGAGGTGATCCCGCGCGGCCTTCCAGGCGCTGTTGGCCGTCACGGCTGACAACGCGCCGGGCAAACGCGCGATGTGATCGTCCGGCAAGCCCAGCAACCAGACCCGCGCGTAGCCATCGGCGATGACTTGGTTGGTGTCGAACTGGCCTGGCAGCGACAACAGCAAGGCGTTGCGCACGCGCTGAAGTTCGGTTTGGCCCATCGGGCGGGCGCGGGTTGCATTGAATTCCTTGAACACCTCCACCAGGGCAGCGCCCGTGACCTCCGAACGCACGCTCCCGTGGAGCCCGAACAAGCCGCTCTCACGCCCCTGCACATAGCCCGACGACACGCCATAGGTGTAGCCCTTGACCTCGCGCAGTTGCGTGTTGATGCGCGAGGTGAACAAGCCGCCCAGTGCGGCGTTCATCACCTCCAGCGCCTGCGCGTCGCGCCCGCCGGCCAAGGGGCCACGCCCAAGCACCACCAATGCCGTCTGAGGCGCGCCCGGCTTGTCGACCAGCACCACCTTGGCGTCCGTGGAACGGGCCGGCAGCGTCTTCGCCCGGGCAAGGCCCGACTCAGGCCGCTTCCAGCCACCAAACAGACGTTCGGCCAGTACACGCAACTCGGACTCGGTGACATCGCCCGCCACCACCAGGGCGGCTTGATCGGGACGGTAATGCTGTTGCCAAAAGGCCAGCAACGCTGCGCGGTCGGTGGCCTGGATCGACTGCTCGGTCCCCAAGCCGCTGGCGCCCAGCGGGTGTGCGTCGCCAAAAAAAGCCTGATTGGCCACCAGGGAAGCCAGTTGCGCCGCGTTTTCCCGCTGCTGCAACAGCGCGGCCAGCCGCGTCTTCTTGACCCGCTCGATCTCGGCGGCATCAAAGGCCGGGTTCAGCACGACATCGGCCAGCAGGGCCAGCGCTGGCGCAAACGCCGACTTCAGGCTACCGAGCTCGACCCGTGTCTCCTCGCGCCCCGACAGGCTGACCAAGCTGGCGCCCAAGTCCGCCGTCTGGGCCGCCACCGCCAAGGCCGAGCGGGTCTGCGTGCCCTCCTGCAGCATCGCGGCGGTAAATCCGGCCAGCCCCGCATGGGTCGCCGGATTGGCGCTTTGGCCGGCGCGCAACACCAGTTCGGCACTCACCAGCGGCACACCCGGTTTGGGGCTGTGCACCACAGTCAGTCCATTGGCCAAAGTGAAGCGATTGGCCAGTGGCAACTTCATGGCGGGCAGGGCACGAGCGGCGGGTTGGCGCCGGCGCCACGGCTCATCGGCGTTCAACGATTCACGCTCGCTGGCCTTGGTGGCGAGCGGACTGGGCGGCGTTGGCACCTCCGGCGCCAGCACCTGGGCGCCCGGCATCGCATGCACGACCACGCGCGCGGTCTGGCGCAGGTACTCGGCCGCAGTGGCCCGTACCCCGTCCAGAGTCAGTTGACGATAACGGTCCAGGTCCTTGCCGATGAAATCCGCATCCCCCGCCATCAGCCGGTAATGGTTCAACAGGTCTGCCAGTGTTCCGACTTTTTCCAGGCGGCCAAACAACTGCGTCTCAAAGGCCGCGCGAGCCCGTTTGAGCTCGTCCTCGGTCGGCCCCTCGCGGGTCAGTTGCGCCAATTCCTGGTCGACGGCCCGCTCGATGCCGTCGAGCGACTGGCCTGGCCGGGCCACCACCTCGATGCTGAACACCGAACCCAAAGACATCGAATCCTGCAATGCCGTGACCGACTGCGCGACCTGGAGTTCGTACACCAGGCGTTTGTACAAGCGGCTCGATTTGCCGCCACCAAGCAAGTTGGCCACTACATCGAGCTCCGCATCACCAGGCCGGTAGTGGGCCGGCGTGTGCCAGGCCATGGTCAGGCGCGGCAACTCGACCTGGTCCGCCACCACCAACCGGCGTTCGACGCTGATGCGCGGCTGAACGGCCGCCACGGGCGGCACTGGCCGGCCGGCCTTGAGCGAGCCGAAGTACTTCTGCACCAAGCGCTTGGCGTCGGCACTGCGGAAATCGCCCGCCAGCACCAGCGTGGCGTTATTGGGCCGGTAGTAGGTTTTGGCGAACGCCTTCACATCCGCCAGCTTGATCGACTGAATGTCCGCGTGCGAGCCGATCACCACCGCCCGGTAGGGATGGCCCTGCGGGAACAGCGCCTCATACATCGCCTCTTCAACAATGCCGTAGGGGCGGCTCTCGGTGGTCTGGCGGCGCTCATTGCGCACCACATCCTGCTGGTTGGCCAGTGCCACCGCGTCCACCTGGTCAATCATGTAGCCCAGCATGTCCGACTTGATCCATAGACCCAGCTCAAGCTGGTTGGCGGGCAAGGTGAAGTAGTAGTTGGTGCGGTCGAAGTTGGTGCTGCCGTTGGAGTCGGTGCCGCCCGCCGCATCAATGATCTTGTCAGCCTGGCCGCGGGCAATGTGCTTGCTGCCGGCGAACATCAGATGCTCGAACAAGTGCGCGAAGCCAGTCTGGCCCCTGGCCTCGTTGCGCGGTCCGGCGTGCACCCAGAGGTTGAAGGCCACCAGCGGCAAACGATGGTCCTCGACCAGGATCACCTCAAAACCATTGGCCAGGCGCAGCGTTTCGTGGCGCACGGCAATACGGTCGCCGCTGGTGACAACCGGTCCGCCAGCGCCCGGCGCATCAGCCGCGACGGTCGAACCCGGCAGCGACGCGCCCGCCAACACCAGGGCGGCAAAAAGTGGTTTCCATTGCATCACGTGATGCCTTTCCAAAGCAGTGGTTTGAACCGAGGACCGGTCCCGAAGGCTTGAAGTATCCTCGACCTTCGCCGATCTTTCACCCGCCACACCCCGCCGCCATACGCCGCCACAATGACCGACGCCACGCTTAGCCCGCCGCTGTATCCCCCAATCGAACCCTATCGCAGCGGCATGCTGCCGGTGGACGACCGGCACACCCTGTATTGGGAGGAATGCGGCAACCCCGATGGCGTGCCGGTGCTGTTCCTGCACGGCGGACCCGGCGCCGGCCTGTCACCGCTGCACCGCCAGTTCTTCGACCCGGCCCATTACCGCATCGTGCTGTTCGACCAACGCGGCGCGGGTCAATCCACACCGCTTGGCGAGTACCGGGACAACACCACGCAGTTGCTGATCGCCGACATCGAGACGCTGCGCCAGAAGATGGGCATTGATCGCTGGCTGGTGTTCGGCGGCTCCTGGGGTTCCACGCTGGCGCTGGCTTACGGGCAGGCACACCCCGAGCGCTGCAGCGGCTTTGTACTGCGCGGCATCTTCCTGTGCACGCCTGCCGAGATCGACTGGTTTCTCAACGGCATCAAGTGGTTTTTCCCCGAAGAACACGCGCGCTTCGTCGAGGCCATTGCGCCGGGCGAACGCGGCGATCTGTTGGCGGCCTACGCCAAGCGGCTGTTCAGCGATGACCCAGCCGCCAACGCGCTCGCCGCACGCACCTGGAGCCGCTACGAGGGCAGTTGCCTGCACCTGCTGCCGCACCCGGAAGTGGCGCAACAATTTGCATCGCAGGCGGTGGGACTGGGGGTCGGCCGGCTGGAGGCGCACTACTTCCTGAACCAGGGCTTTCTGGGCGAGGATCAACTGATCCGCGAGATCGGTCGTATCCGGCACCTGCCCGCCGTGATCATCCAGGGCCGCTACGACGTGGTGTGCCCGCCGGTGTCGGCGTTTCGCTTGAAGCAAGCCTGGCCCGAAGCAGCGTTTCGCCTGGTCGAGGACGCGGGGCACGCCGCGTTTGAGCCGGGCATTGCCAAGGCGCTTGTGGCGGCGACGGATCAGTTCTGGGAGCAGGGGCGGTTTGGCTGATCTGGCGGATGAACGCAGAGATGCTGCACGCGCTGCGCCAAACAAATGGATTTGTTCAAGGTCGGCTGCAATGTGGACTTTTTGACTCCGGCCGCGCCTTACGCTTTGCGCGGTACCTTCAACGCTTTCTTGGCAGTCGGCGCCAGGTAATTGGCACCAGTGACGACCGACTTTCCCGTCTGACTCTCCAGTTGATTGCGGGCCTGACGGGCGATGCGGCCACCGGCCTTGGCGGCGGTTTTGTTTTGCGGCATGCCGGTGGCATTCACGCTTTCGGATATCTGCCGGGTGGACAGCTCGGCCAGCGCCGTGAAGATCAGTTCCGCCTCGCTCATGTGGTCGCGCAGGTTATGGCTTTTCAGGCCCTTCATGTCCTTGTGCTCGGCCACACTCACGCCAGACCATTCTTGATGAATGATGTTGGTCAGGATGGCAAACTCGCTGCCTTCCTTGATGTCGTGGCCGCGCCAGTAATCGGTGAGCTTGTTGCGCGTTTCCTGCCCGGTCATGCGTTGCTGAATCCACTTGTCACTGAGGCCATGCTGCTGCCAGGTCTGGCGGGCACGGTCCAGTGACAAGGCCGGATCGGCCATCTCTTGCATGCGCTCGTAACCGACCTTGGCGAGCCAGAGTTTGATGGGTTCGGCCTTGGGGCTGGGGATAGATTGGACGATGCGAAGCAGCGTGCCGGCTTCAGCGCAATCGGTCTCGCGCTGCTTGCCGTCAGTGGCTGTTAACTTCAACCTTACGATTTTCTCGTAAGGTTGCTCAGAGCCTGCTTCCTGCGCCAATTTGCGCTTGAGATCAGACCAGTACCGATTGGCGTTGGTGCTTTCCGTCAACACCTGCACCACGTCGACCACCGAAAACCACCATGTTTGAGTGTCTTCGTCGTAGACGCGGCGGATGGACTGACCGTCGAATTCGATGGGGGAAATTTTCATTTTTGGTGTCTTTCAAAATGTCCTGCCCCAACGCGCTGAGTCTGCGTGTGGCCCGGTTTGCCTTGCACTACGCAGCCAGTAGCTCATCACGAACAAAGTGCAAACGGATGACTTTGGGCGACTTGCTTTCGTCAAAGTGGCAACGCACCGCCTCTTGAACAGCCACCCGCAGTTCGGCCTCGGTGTCTGCCTCGGTGAAGATGGACTCACCCAGAGCGTGGGCGGTGTAGCCGCCCTCGGGGGCCAGTTCGACTACAAAAACGATTTCGGTCATTTCAGCATCTCCTTGTCAGGGTTACGCCCGTTGCGGGCTGCATTGATTGCCCGGCGGACAGGCTTTGACCATCAAACAAAACGGAGTATGCATCGAAGCTGCGGGCGACTGTTGTTCGTGCATTTCTGAGCTGCCTGCGCGGCAGTGAACATCCCGCTGAACCTTACCGCACCGGCCCGGGTGTTTCTGAGCTGCCTGCGCGGCAGTGAACCCACTCTGTACCCGGTTCCGTGGCCTTCGATTTTTCTGAGCTGCCTGCGCGGCAGTGAACCAAAGCTGCCGTTGTACTCGTTTCCTACTGGTTTTCTGAGCTGCCTGCGCGGCAGTGAACCCATAACTCCTCGCAATGCCCCGGCGCAAGGTTTTCTGAGCTGCCTCGGAACAGTGAACTTTCGGTGTCCACAAAGAAGATGGCGTTGGTATTTCTGAGCTGCCTGCGCGGCAGTGAACATACGCAATCTGAACGACGCCGGGGCAAGCAATTTCTGAGCTGCCTGCGCGGCAGTGAACATGAAGGTGGCGTAACTCAGCGCCAGACTGTTTTTCTGAGCTGCCTGCGCGGCAGTGAACGCAACGTTTGCTCCAGTTGGCGAGGGGCTTCTTTTCTGAGCTGCCTGCGCGGCAGTGAACACGTCCCCCGCCGTCAGGTCCGATAGGCGCTTTTTCTGAGCTGCCTGCGCGGCAGTGAACTGCCGGGTGACCCAGGGTGGTGCTGACGGTCATTTCTGAGCTGCCTGCGCGGCAGTGAACACTGACAAAGAACTTCTGGAAGCAGCCGCTAGTTTCTGAGCTGCCTGCGCGGCAGTGAACTAACGAAATCCAGCAGACGCCCTATACCCAGTTTTCTGAGCTGCCTGCGCGGCAGTGAACGTGATTGAGCGGTTCAAGATGTCAACGATGGCCGAGAAACGCGCTTTTCTGGCTGCGAACAGCGTTTCTCCCACGCTTGATGGTCTGATCGATCAACCAGGGTAGTGGCCCGCGGGCCACTACCCTGGTTGCGGCGTTTGAGTTTGAGTTTGGCTTGGCG
>JAUXWC010000106.1 GCA_030685025.1 Rhodoferax sp. | reverse complement strand
CGATGTCTGTGAAGCACTCGCCCGCCGTGGACAACTGTCCTGACCACAGGGCGAGCCTGTGGACAGCCGGTGCTGCGCACCGGTACGACAGTTGCCCACCGCTCCCCGGCGTTTCGCCTTCGGCCTGACGCGCTGCGCTTGTCAAACAGCTTTTTTATAAAAATTCAAAAAAGTCAGGGAGGAATTACCAAGAAAGGAAGTCAGAACCAGACAGGCCAAAGAGTTGATAATTCAGCCGTCCTGCCTGGGGCAGTTTGGGTGGCCATAAGTGGAGCAGTTTGGGGTGGCCATCGGGGTATGGCTCCGACGAAGCCCTGGCACGGATGCTCCGCAGCTACCGCGTTGCGATCTCGGATAAAGACGATGAACTGATCCATCTCTATGAGGTACGCGATTCCCTCCTGAGTGTATTCGGGTCTAAACCCAAAGCGCTCCGCAAACTCGGGACGACCGAGCGAGCCTGGAATCGCCTCGGTGAACTGTGCAACGTCCTTCCTCTCCGCCAAGGTCGACACCGTGGCTGCGTCGGGCAGCCGATCCGAAGCGCGTCTGACGAGGAACTGGAGGAGGCTCGCAGTCTTGCAGCAAGCTTCATCGAGTCGTACCTCCAGCACTTGGGGCGCAACGAGTGACGGCCAACCCGGCAGTCCACACGGACGCAGCGCGATAAAGCCGCTCAGCGCCGGTGGCTTCCACGGTTAATGCTGCAAGTCATATGGTCTGAATGTCGGCTGTCTGGCAATTTGGATGACTGCAATGGGTCTTGACCCGTCCTACGATGTGCGCCGAAGTCAGTTGATACCCATTCGCCGTCAAAAAGCACGCCCCTGCTTTTGGCCCGCAAATTCAACTATTGTTTTTGTACCCAGATTCGCGCTGGCTTCGAATTGCCAGCACAAAGGCTGTATCGAGTGGTGCCACGTATCTGTACAGCGCAACGTAGCCACGGGAAGCCCGACCAATGACAAGTTCGCGTTTGCCGCCTTTCACTGGACGACCGATCATGGGGCTGGTAGCCAAAATTTGCACAGCCTCCAGAATTTCCCCAATGCGTTCAGGCGCAGAGCCGACATCAAACTGTGCAATATAGTCAAAGAAGCGGTCGAAGTCGTCGAACACGTCAGGAGCCATCTCAATGCGCGTCATTGCAGCAGTCAATGCTTCGCACTGCGCGCCAACGGCTTGTTCGGGCTTTCCCCACGTGACTTGGCTGCCAGATACGCTTTCGCGTCTTCCCAGGATACCGTCTTCCCGGAAGCCAGTATCGCCTTCCACCGCTCGTCTGCGATTTCATTGAACTCACGGTCCAGTTCAACCTGCTCAACAGTCTGGGAGATGGCGTCGAGAATGAAGGCGTGAGCGGATTTGCCAGCATCGTCTGCCGCAGCTGCGATGCGCTCCTTCATGGTGTCATCGAGACGGATGGTGGTGGTCTGCATGGTTTGCTTTCAAAGTATAGTGTCAATGTAGCATCATTGTGCTACGCATGCAAGCCACTGGGAAATCGTAGCATTCAATGACAGCCATGGGTCTTAAACGGTCACCGACATATCTTCACGCAGGCGCGTGATTTTCCGGCTCCACTGACAGTCGCATCCCGACAGACTTCAACACCGCCAGCAACGTCTTCAAGGTCGGGTTGCCCTTCGGGGACAGCGAGCGGTAAAGCGCCTCCCGGCTGATCCCTGCTTGCTCCGCAACCATCCCCAAACCGCCGTAAGCCTCGGCCACATCACGTAAGGCCAAAAGGCCTGCCGCACGGTTGTTCGGATCGTCCAACTCTTCCAGCGCAGCCTTCAAATACGCCACGGCAAACTGCCGGTCAGCGCGCAATTCTTTAATTGTTTCGTCGGTGTGAGACACCGATGCGGTCAATGCTTTTTTCATGAATTTCTCCGTTTCCAGTCCGTCCAGTAACTCTTGGCATGCGTGATGTCGCTCTGCTGCGATCCCTTGTCATCGCCACACAACAAAATCACCAGCGTCTGGCCATGTTTTCCGTAATACACGCGGTAGCCGCTGCCAATATCGACCCGCAGTTCCGAAACACCTTCGCCTACCGCTTTGCAGTCGCCGAAGTTGCCCGTTGATATGCGCCGCAGCCGAACCTCAATTTGCGCCCGGGCTCGTGTGTCCCGCAGGCCGCGTAACCACTCGGTGACGGGCGTGCTTTCGTCCTCAAGTTGGTATCGGCGCAATTCGATCAAGATCAATTGTAGTTTTTAAACTACTTCGCTGTAATCCATGGCCGATACGACACCATGGTGGGCGAGCGCGGGCTCAAACCCTCGGGCGGCGAGAAACAACGCGTGGCGATTGCCCGCACCCTGCTGAAGAACCCGCCGATCCTGATCTTCGACGAAGCCACCTCGGCGCTCGATTCCGCCAACGAACGCGCCATTCAGGCCGAACTGCAAAGCGTGGCGCAGAACAAGACCACGCTGGTGATCGCGCACCGGCTCTCGACCGTGGTGGACGCGCATGAGATTCTGGTGATGGAGGCCGGGCGCATCATCGAGCGCGGCAACCACGCCGCGCTGCTGGCCGCCAATGGGCGCTATGCGCAGATGTGGGCGCTACAGCAGTCGTCGGAGTGATATTTTGGTGTTTTGTACCTGCAGGGGCCGTACGGCATGCGTGAGGAGCTATGTAGTTGATAGCGATTGGTGGGTGGCAGAGATTGAGACATAGGCCCCCGCCTCATGGTGTCAAAGGCCCACAAATCGGCGGGGACCCATGCCCCAATCTCTGCGGGTGGCGTGGTCGGATTGTTGGCGCAGGCGGGAACCGGTTCCTCGTTCCTACCTTTGTGGTTCAAGCACACGGAACTCCCCGCTGTAGTTCTTCTCGGCCAGTCCCACGGGCACGGCTTCACCGCTGGCCAGCATGTCGGCCACCACGTCAGCCACCACCCTACGGATGCCTTTGAGCGCCGCCGCAGGCGCCTTGGCCAGCCAGCTCAGCGACGCCAATTCGGCGCACAGGCAGACATGCTCGCGGTCTTCGGGCGACCAGCTTACGCGGTAGGTGTCGTGTTGGGCACTCATGACACGTGTTGAACAAAGTCCATCGCATCGTGTAGCAGGCGTGCCACTTCAACCATGTCTTTTTTCACCCGAAAAAGAATCAAATGACGTGGCTTGCCAACGTGCTTGCCGGTGGTCGTGCGTTTGCGGCTTGAAGCCAGGTGATAGGTGCAGATGCTCTGGCCAATATCGTCCCGCTGCCGCACGCCTGTGCGGGTTGGGTCTGCGCGAAGGTCGATCAATGCGGTGCTGATCAGATTTTCATAGCGGGCGCGCCCCGTATCGCCAAACGCTTCTTGCGTCCATTCCAGAATCTGAGTGATGTCCTGTTGGGCCGCGCCAGACAAGATGATCGTGTAGCTGGGCCGCCCCAATTTGGCGGACATGTCAGGTGGTCTTTCTCACTCGTGTGGTCCTTGCTTTGGCTTTCTGGCCAGCTTGCTGAACAGAGTCTTTGATGTCTTGGTCAGACTGTAGTGCAAGGTATTCGCCGCGTTCAATGGCCGCAAACCCAAGCTTGGCCGCGTCGCGCAGAGCCGCTAGTTTGGCCTTGTCTTCTTGCACGCGGGACTCGAGCAGGCGCAAACCATCTCTGACGACTTCGCTCACATTGTTGTAGCGTCCACTGGCCACCAATTGCTGTGTCAGCGACTCAAAATGGGGGGTAAGCGCAACGCTGGTCGGCATAGACTTCTCCTGAAACTATTAATAGTTATTATGCCAACGTTGCGCCTATCGGCGCAATTCGATTGTGGTTGGTTGTAGTGGCAGAGCTACCTGAGCGCCCCGCCGCGCCGCCGACCTGCGCCAAGCTCAGTTCTGGAGGATCCTGGAGCCCTTCATCACGATGTTGCCGTTGGACTTGACGCGAACGGCGCCAGAGCCTTCGATCATGATGTCACGGCCACTGATCAAGATCGTTCCGTCCTTGCGCATCACCAGACTGGAGGCGCCGACGCGCAGTTCGATCTCGTCACCGGCGACCAGCCGCATCTTCTTGCCCACGGTGACTTGCTGCTGTTCGCCGATCGTGATCGACTCGTTGGCGCCGACGGTGACGGTGCGGTTGCCAGGAAATATGTTGGGGTCGGTCATGTGAATCTCCGGTGTCGAAGTGGGGGTGCAGCGGCATCTCAGGCCGCCCAGCCCCACGCCGGCGTCCCTTGAAACGGATAGAAATCCCATCCACTTGACGCCAAGTATGCCCACTGGAACAACGATCAGCTCGCGTAAAAACCCTCGCCCACAGACTTCAGCACCGCCAGCAGCGTCTTCAAAGTCGGGTTGCCATTGGGGGACAGCGAGCGGTAAAGCGCCTCCCGGCTGATGCCGGCCTGCGCCGCCACCGCCCCCAGGCCTCCGTAAGCTTCGGCCACGTCACGCAAGGCCAAAAGGCCCGCAGCGCGCAACTCCTTGATGGTTTCTTCTGTGTGCGACGTCAGCGGGCGTTATGCTCAGGTGTGGGCTGGGTAGCAGAGCTCGGAGAGATCTCAAAACCAGGCGCCTCGCAGCGCCGCAACCTCAAGGAAATGCAGACATGGGCGCGCAGTGGAAAGCAAAAGGCAAGGAATTGGCGGCCAACGCCAAGGGCCGGGCGTTTGGCAAATTGGCCAAGGACATCATGATCGCGGCGCGCAACGGGGCCGACCCGGCGTCCAACGCCCGCCTGCGGCTGGTGGTGGAGCAGGCCCGCAAGATCTCCATGCCCAAAGACACCCTGGAGCGCGCCATCAAGAAGGGCGCGGGATTGACCGGTGAGGCGGTCAACTTCGAGCGCGTGATCTACGAGGGCTTTGCACCGCACCAGGTGCCGGTGATGGTCGAATGCCTGACCGACAACGTGAACCGCACCGCGTCCGAAATGCGCGTGTTGTTCCGCAAGGGGCAGTTGGGCACATCTGGTTCGGTGGCTTGGGACTTTGACCACGTCGGCATGATCGAGGCCGAGCCTGCTGCCGCCGGCGCGGATGCCGAGATCGCCGCCATCGAGGCCGGCGCACAAGATTTTGAGCCCGGCGAGGACGCTGGCGTCACGCTGTTCGTCACCGACCCGGCCGATCTTGACCTGGTCAGCCGCGCCCTGCCGGCCCATGGCTTTACCGTGCTGTCGGCCAAGCTGGGCTACAAGCCCAAGAACCCGGTCGACCCCGTCAGCTTGAGCGCCGAGCACTTGGAAGAAGTCGAGACCTTTCTGGCCGCCATTGACGCCAATGACGACGTGCAAAACGTGTTTGTTGGTCTGGCGGGCTGAGGGTCAGGTTGAAGTGTGAAGTTCAGGTCGGCCGTCGCGCGCGTCATCAAGCATCTTCAGGAATTCGTTGGCAAAGCGGTGTGCGTCGCCGGGCCAGCGGGCTGACAGGTAATTGCCGTCACGCACGACAAAGCCGGGTGCAAGCTCGCCTGGCGAGTCGCGGGTGATGGCGGACTGGACATCGGCATGGCGCAACGGCCGCTGGAACTCGGCGCTGCTCGCCATGGCGGCATAGGCCTTGCGCCCGTTGTTGTCGGCCATCAGCAGCGGTGCCAGTGGCCCCAGGCCCTTGCCGCCGACCATGATCGGGTCGGCTTCACCGGGCTCGCCATCGGGCGTGGCAAAGCTGACTGCGTGACCGGCCTGTGTCAGGGCGAGCCAGGGCACGGCCGACTCGGTCGGATCAAAGTCGGTGCTGGGCAGGGGAATCAATATCTTTGCCATGGTTGCCTTTTTCTTGAGCACCCGCAGCATACCTATTGTTGACGCGGCATTCTGGAGTTGTTGGTCATCTTGTCCACAGACTTGATCGCCGCCAGGGTGGGTAACTTTTTCGTGCGCCGCGTCGGGGCTGACCATGATCTTTCGCAAGGTTGGCGGCGCGGCCTTTGCCCACAATCGACTGCATGGTGGGGCACGCTCGGTACGCAGGCGTGGACACCGAGTGAAACGAAACGGAGATCGCAATGGCAAATCTTTCGAAACTGTCTGGGGCGAGGGCAGGGCCCTTGGTTGGCGCCCTTATGGCGCTTCTGTTGCTCGTGGGCTGCGCCGTGGAAGTGCAGAACCGGCAAGCCGCCCAGGAGCTCAAGCAGCTCGCCAAGCCACCCGGCTCGGTCTATACCGGCTGGCGCGTCTTTCAGGACAAGTGCGCCGGCTGTCACGGGCCCGCCGCGACCGGCACGGCGGCTGCGCCCGACCTGCTGCCCCGGGTGCGCGACATGGGCTCGCGCCAATTCGTCAGCCTGGTGCTCCGGCGCTACGACTGGAATCTTCCACCCGCCAAGGCCAGCAGCGATGGCGCTGCGCGCGAAGCCCTGGTCGACGAGATCGTGCAGCGCAAGGAATACATGCTGACGATGCCCGCGTGGCAAGGCGAGCCCAGCGTGAACGCACACATCGTCGACCTTTATGCTTATCTCTCGGCGCGCGCCCAGGGCGCGCAGGGCCCGGCTCGGCCGGCGCAGTAGCAACCAGTCGAACTGAAATCCGGCTTGGCGGACCGGTTCGGGCACGCGATTCCTAGCAGCAAGAGGCAAAACTCCGGAAAATTGATATAGATTCGCGGTCATCGCAGAACAAAGGACACCGAATGAGCGACACGCCGCAACCCATCCCATTGCCCGACCGCCTGTCGGTGGACCCTCGCAGTGCGCATCACATCGCTGCCGTATTCGAGCGCGAAGTTGGCATTCGACTCAATGACAAGGAACGTCTGGATGTCGAGGAATACTGCATCAGCGAGGGCTGGGTCAAGGTGCCTGCGGGCAAGGCGCGGGACCGCAAGGGTAACCCGCTGCTGATCAAGTTGAAGGGCAAAGTCGAAGCGTTCTATCGATAGCGCACGCCCCTTCGCCACCATGTCCGACGACAACCAAATCGACATCCCGCAGTCCTTCATCGCCCTGTACCTGGACGCTGGGCGGCATCAGCCCAACGCGCCGCGAGCGGTTGTCGCGAGCCGTTATGAATTGTGCGACGACCTGGCCAACATGCTGACCGAGACCGCCAAGACCATGCTCTTCAGCTTGGGCCTGTCCGAGGACGAAGTGTTGCAACGTTGTCACCGTGGGTTGACGGGGGAGGGCGCGGTGGTGAGTGCGCCAGAGTCCGAGTGGGTGATACGCCGCTTGGCCGAACTGTTGGAGTGGGACCAGCCTACACTGGGCGAGTAAGCACCGTCATGGATTGCCGCGCTGCGCTCGCAATGACGGAGAGATGCATCCCCAACCCCATCGAAAGGCGCCTATGCACTACCGCCATCTCGGCAAAAGCAATCTGAAAGTGTCCGCCCTGTGCCTGGGCACCATGATGTTTGGCGATCAAACCCCGCACGACGAGGCTGCCCGCATCGTGGGGGACGCCCACAGCCAGGGTGTGAACTACATCGACACCGCCGACGTGTACAGCAAGGGTGGCTCGGAGACCATGGTCGGCGACTTGCTCAAGGGCCAGCGCCATGACTGGGTGCTGGCCACCAAGCTGGGCAACACCATGTCGGACCGGGTCAACGAGGGCCACTTTTCGCGCGCCTGGATGCTGCGCGAAGTGGCGGCCAGCTTGGCGCGTTTGCAGACCGACTACGTCGACATCTTGTACCTGCACCGCGACAACAACGGCATGGACCTGGAAGAACCGCTATGCGCCCTGGACGCCATGTTGCGCGCGGGGCAAATCCGCTACTGGGGCGTCTCCAACTTTCGGGGCTGGCGTATTGCCGAGGTGATGCGCGTGGCCGGCCAGCTTGGCATGCCCGGCCCGGTGGTGTGTCAGCCCTACTACAACCTGCTCAACCGCATGCCGGAAGTCGAAGTGTTGCCTGCCTGCGCACATTACGGCATTGGGGTGACGCCCTACAGCCCGATTGCGCGCGGCGTGCTCAGCGGCAAGTATTCGCCGGGTCAAACTCCGGACCCTGGCAGCCGCGCCGGACGGGGCGACAAACGCATCACCGAGACCGAGTTTCGGGAAGAGTCGCTGGTGATCGCGCAGCAGCTCAAAGGCCATGCCCAGGCCCAGGGCATCAGCCTGGCGCAGTTCGCCACTGCCTGGGTGCTGGCCAACTCGGCGGTCAGTTCGGTGATTGCGGGGCCGCGCACGCTGACGCAGTGGCAAGACTACCTGCCTGCGCTGGACTATGTGGTCAGCCGCGAGGATGAGTTATTGGTCGACAGCCTGGTCAAACCCGGCCATCCGTCCACGCCGGGTTACACCGACCCGGCCTATCCGTTGCATGGGCGGGTGCGCGGCACCTCCACTTCGGTCTGACCGCGCCCGCGCATAATTTGCGACATGGAAACCAAATGGCTGGAAGATTTTGTCTCCCTGGCTGAAACCCGCAGTTTCAGCCGCTCGGCGCAGTTGCGCCACGTGACGCAGCCGGCCTTCTCGCGGCGCATTCAGTCATTGGAGGCCTGGGCCGGCACCGATCTGGTGGATCGCAGCTCCTACCCCACGCGGCTCACGCCGGCTGGTGAGACGCTGTATGACCAGGCCCTGGAGGTATTGCAGGCGCTGCAGAGCACACGCGCCATGATGCGTGGCCACACCTCGGCCGGGCAGGACGTGATCGAATTCGCGGTGCCACATACGCTGGCCTTTACTTTCTTCCCGGCCTGGGTGTCGGGCCTGCGCGAGAAGTTCGGCCCGATCAAGAGCCGCCTGATCGCGCTCAATGTGCATGACGCCGTGATGCGGCTGGTGGAGGGTAGCTGCGATTTGCTGATTGCCTACCACCACCCCTCGCAACCCTACCAGCTCGACACCGATCGTTACGAGATGGTGAGCCTGGGCGAAGAGACCGTGGCGCCCTACGTGAAGCCCGACGCCGACGGTGCGCCGATGTACCAGTTGCCAGGGCGGGCCGGTCAGTTGTTGCCCTATCTGGGTTACGCCCCGGGTGCCTACCTGGGCCAGATGGTGGACCTGATCTTGAAACAGGCCGCCACGCCAATCCACTTTGACCGGGTGTACGAGACCGACATGGCCGAGGGGCTCAAGGCGATGGCCTTGGAAGGCCACGGCGTGGCCTTCTTGCCTTACAGCGCGGTGAAGAAAGATTTGCGCGCCAAGAAACTCGTCAGCGCCGCGCCCCCTGAGATGAAGGGCATGCAGATCACCATGGACATTCGCGCCTACCGGGATCGGCCCCCGGTCAAGGAAGCCGGCCGCGGCCTGAGCCCGGCGCACCGTGCCCAGGGGCACGCGCCCAAGGGGGCGGCCCAGGCCTTGTGGGACTTCCTGCTGGTGCAGGCGGTGGCGTCCAAGGGTGGGTGAGCGTCACTCATGAATTTTCCGCATAATCAAGCCCAGACACGGCATTGGCGGCACGCCTGGGTGCTCGCTACATTGACGGACCTGATCGCGCACAAAGGAACAACGATGAACACTTCACGGCTGAGTTGGACGATGGCGCTCTGCGCCGCATGCTGGGGCGGCCTTGCGACGGCGGAAACCGTGTTGGAGCGCGTGGCAGGCGGGGGCAAATTGGTGATCGCGCACCGCGAATCGTCGATTCCATTCTCCTACATGGATGCCAATAAAAAGCCGGTTGGCTACGCGATGGATCTGTGCCAGAAGCTCGCCGACGCAGTGCGCAAGAAGACCGGCAAGGCCAACATGCAGGTCGAGTACCTGATGGTCACGCCGGCCAACCGCATTGCCATGGTCGAGCAGGGCAAGGCTGACCTGGAGTGCGGCTCCACCACCAACAACGCAGAGCGGCGCCAGAAGGTGGGCTTCACCATTCCGCATTTCATCACCGGCGCGCGGCTGCTGGTGCGTGCCAATAGCAAGGTAGAACGGATTGAAGACCTGGAAGGCAAGAAGCTGGTTTCCACCAAGGGCACCACGCCGCTGAAGGCGGCCGAGCAGGCCAACCGCGAGCGCTTGCTCAATGTCACGATTGTCGAGGCGCCGGACCACGCCAAGGCGGTAGAGATGGTGGAGGCCAGTGAGGCCGACGCTTTTGTCATGGACGACGTGCTGCTGTACGGCTTGGCGGCCAACCGGTCCAATCCGGCCGCCTTGAAGGTGGTCGGCAAGTTCCTGACCACCGAGCCCCTGGCGATCATGCTGCCCAAGAACGACCCGGAATTCAAAAAACTGGTGGACGACGAAATGCGCCGCCTGATTGTCAGCAAAGAGATCTACCCGATCTACGACAAGTGGTTCCTCAAACCCATCCCGCCCAAGAACACCCCCCTGAACATGCCGGTGAGTTATCTGCTCAAGGACTTCTGGAAGTACCCGACCGACCAAGTCCCCTTCTGAGACCTTGCGGGACAGACCGGAGCGCAGCGACGCTCTGTCCCCAACTGATCAGGGGTGTTCTTGCGGGACAGACCGGAGCGCAGCGACGCTCTGTCCCCAACTGATCAGGGGTGTTCTTGCGGGACAGACCGCAGCGCAGCGACGCTCTGTCCCCAACTGATCAGGGCCTCGGGGATTTGGGACAATGCGAGGTATGACCGACACGCTTACCCTGACCCGTCCCGATGACTGGCACCTGCATGTGCGCGATGGTGACGCGCTCAAGACGGTGGTGCCGCACACCGCTGCCCAGTTTGGCCGTGCCATCATCATGCCCAACCTCAGGCCACCGGTGACCACCACCGGGCAGGCGCTGGCCTATCGGGATCGCATTCTGGCCGCCGTGCCTCAAGGCTTGCGCTTTGAGCCGCTGATGACGCTCTACCTCACCGATAACCTGGCCCCGGACGAAATTCGGCGCGCCAAGGAGGCGGGTGTGGTGGCAGTCAAGCTTTACCCCGCTGGCGCCACGACCAACAGTGACGCCGGTGTCACCGATCTGCGCAAGGTCTACAAGGTGCTCGAAGCGATGCAGCGCGAAGGCGTGCTGTTGCTGGTGCACGGCGAGGTGACCTCGCCCGAGATCGACCTGTTCGACCGCGAGGCGGTGTTCATCGACACCCAACTGATCCCGCTGCGCCGGGACTTCCCTGAACTGAAGATCGTGTTCGAGCACATCACCACGCGGGAGGCGGCGCAGTATGTGCAGCAGGCCGATCGGTTCACAGCGGCTACCGTCACGGCGCACCACTTGCTGTACAACCGCAACGCCCTCTTCACCGGTGGCATTCGACCCCACTACTACTGCCTGCCGGTGCTCAAACGCGAAAGCCACCGTCTGGCGCTGGTGCAGGCGGCGACCTCGGGCAGTCCGAAGTTCTTCCTGGGTACCGACAGCGCACCGCACCCCGCCCACCTGAAGGAACACGCCACGGGCTGTGCCGGGTGTTACACCGCGCACGCGGCGATCGAGATGTATGCCGAGGCCTTTGATGCCGCTGGAGCCCTCGACAAGCTGGAGGGCTTTGCCAGTTTCCACGGCGCCGACTTCTATGGCTTGCCGCGCAATCAGGACCACATCACCTTGCGCCGCGAGAGCTGGACACCGCCCGAGAGTTTCGCCTTTGGCGAGGCGCAGCTCAAACCTCTACGGTCGGGTGAAACGCTACCGTGGCGCAAGGTCTAGAGACCATTGACTGGTCCGCGCCTTGGCTGGCCGATTGGCGCGAGCCCGGCTTGGCACTTGCCAAGCTGGTGCAGGAGCAGGGCCTGAGCTGTGCGGCGGCCCTGAATCAGTCCGACCATGCCCAGGTGCGCTTCGTCCCGCAGTCCAGCCTGCCCGCCGGCGAGGCCTATGAGGCCTTCATCTTTCGCACCGGGCGGTGCCCGACACGCGATGGTTTACATGACTTCTTTAACGGCTTGTGCTGGTTACGCTTCCCCCTGGTCAAGCGGCGACTGAACCAGTTGCACGTGGCGCAAATCGAGCGTACCGGTATTGCGCCAGTGCGTGGCCCGGCGCGGGACGCCTTGACCGTGTTTGACGAAAACGCCGCCTTTCTGCGGGCGCCGGATGCGCTGTGGGACGCGCTGGTGAACAAGGACTGGCAGCGCGTGTTTGGGGCATTGCGCCCGCTTTGGCGGAAGGCGCAACTGGTGTTGTTTGGCCACGCGCTGCTGGAGAAGCTGGTGCATCCCAGGAAATCGATCACAGCCCACGTCTATCGGGTCCATCCAGCTACTAATTCGATAGCGGACATGGACACCTGGGTGGCGGCCGACCTGAGCGCCGAGAAACTCGCCAGCAAACCCTTTGCCCATCTGCCGGTACTGGGCGTGCCGCTCTGGTGGCAGGGCAACGCTGATCTTGCGTTTTATGCCGATGCCGCCGTGTTTCGGCCACCCAAATAGCCTTAAACCGTATGGGATTGCGGGGCCAAAGGCTTGAAATCCCCGTAATCGCCCCTAACATTGCGGGCATCGGCTCGCTGTCGTCGGGCTGTTTTTTCGAAAGTAGCATGAAACGCATTCTCTTGTTCGTATTGACCAACGTGATGGTGGTCGCGGTACTGGGCGTGGTGGCCAGTCTGCTTGGTGTCAACCGCTACCTGACGGCCAATGGCCTCGACTTGGGCGCCTTGCTGGGCTTCGCGCTGATCATGGGTTTTGGCGGCGCCATCATCTCCTTGCTGATCAGCAAGCCGATGGCCAAGTGGACTGCGGGTGTGCGCATCATCAACCAGCCGCAAAATGTCGACGAGGCCTGGATCGTCGAAACCGTGCGCAAGTTGGCCGACAAGGCCGGCATTGGCATGCCTGAGGTCGGCATTTTTGAAGGTGACCCCAATGCCTTTGCCACCGGCGCGTTCAAGAACTCTGCCCTGGTGGCGGTGTCAACCGGTTTGCTGCAAGGCATGACCCGCGAGGAGGTTGAAGCCGTGATTGGTCATGAGGTGGCCCACATCGCCAACGGCGACATGGTCACCATGACGCTGATCCAAGGCGTGATGAACACCTTTGTGGTGTTCCTGAGCCGTGTGATCGGTTACGCCGTGGACAGCTTCCTGCGCAAGGGCGACAGCCAAAGCAGCGGCCCTGGCATTGGCTACATGATCACCACCGTGGTGCTCGACATCGTGCTGGGTTTTGCCGCCGCGATGGTGGTGGCCTGGTTCTCGCGTCACCGCGAGTTCCGCGCCGATGCGGGTGCGGCCCAACTGATGAACCGCAAGCAACCCATGATCAACGCCCTGGCACGCCTGGGTGGCATGCACCCCGGTGAACTGCCCAAGAGCGTGGCGGCGTTTGGCATCATGGGTGGTATCGGCAAGTTGTTCGCGACGCACCCGCCGATTGAAGAGCGCATCGCCGCGCTTCAAGCTCAAGTCTGACAGCGTTTGAGCGCAGTCGGCAATCGGGGGGCGAAGCTGCTTGCTTGCAGGAAACCGCAGCAAGGGATGGACACAATGAAGAACATCTTTGCCGGGCTGGGAATCATGGTGGCTATCGTGCTGGCGGCGCCCGGCACGGCCGTGGCGGGTGAGACCGGTTTTCTGCAACGCAGCGTGACGCTGGACGGGGTCAGCTACCGCTATCAGGTCTACTTGCCGGCACAGCACACGCCGACGCGCGCCTGGCCGATCGCGCTTTTTCTGCACGGATCGGGAGAGCGCGGTGACGACGGTCGTGCGCAGGCGCAGGTTGGCATTGGCTCGGCGATTCGCGCTGATCCGGGGCGTTTTCCCTTGGTCGTGGTGATGCCGCAAGCGCGCCGCGATACACGCTGGACCGGTGCCATGGCAGCGCAAGCCTTGAAGGCGCTTGATCAGTCGATTGCCGAGTTCAACGGAGATCCTCGGCGTGTCTACCTGACTGGCCTGTCGATGGGCGGGCAGGGTGTGTGGTTCCTGGCCGCGCACAACCCGAACAAGTTTGCCGCCATTGCGCCAGTCTGTGGATTCGTCGTCGGCAACCGTGACGCCAATGCACTCGGCCTGCGCCAGGAGCCCGCGTCGTCGGTTGAGTTTGCGGAGTTTCTTGAGCCGGACGCGTTCACCGCTTTTGCGCGGCGAATTGGCAAAGTGCCGCTGTGGGTTTTCCATGGCAGCGCCGACACGGTGGTGCCGGTGGAGCAGTCCAGGCAGATGGTTCAGGCGATGCGCCAAGGCGGGGGCGAGGTGCGCTTCAGCGACTACGCCGGGGTCGACCACAATTCATGGGACCGCGCTTATGCCGAGCCTGAGTTGGTGCCATGGCTGCTGTCGCATCAACTCGGCGCCCGCTGAGTAAACGTCGCTTGCGAACGCTATCGAAGCAGGGCCCGTGCGACTGCTTCCGCAACCCGAATGCCATCCACCCCGGCCGACAAAATGCCGCCGGCATAGCTGGCCCCTTCACCTGCCGGGTACAGCCCGCGGGTGTTGGTGCTCTGCAGGTCTTCGCCGCGTGGCATCTTCAGGGGTGACGAGGTGCGGGTTTCGACCCCGGTCAACACCGCGTCGGGCATGTCAAAACCCTTGATCTTTCGGCCAAAGGCGGGCAGCGCCTCACGCATCGCGGCAATGGCATAGGCGGGTAGGGCGGTACTCAAGTCGCCCAGCTTCACACCCGGCTTATAGGAGGGCTCCACACCACCCAACTGGAGCGACGGCCGGTTCGCCAGGAAGTCCCCCACCAACTGTGCCGGCGCCTGGTAGTTGGCGCCACCGAGTGCATAGGCATTGGATTCGAGCTGGCGTTGCAGCACGATGCCGGCCAGCGGATGCCGCGCCGTGCCGACCGGGGGCGCGGCGCTCACGCCAGCGCCAATGGTGGCAGCGAACGCATCAGCGTCGTCTGGGAAATCAGTCGGGTCAATGCCCACCACGATGCCCGCATTGGCATTGCGCTCGTTGCGCGAATACTGGCTCATGCCGTTGGTCACCACCCGACCGGGCTCGGAGGTGGCGGCCACCACGGTGCCACCGGGGCACATGCAAAAGCTGTAGACCGAGCGGCCGTTGCCGGCATGGTGCACAAGCTTGTAGTCGGCCGCGCCCAGGCTGGGGTGCCCGGCATGGCGGCCCCAGCGAGCGCGGTCGATCACGCTTTGCGGGTGCTCGATACGAAAGCCGATCGAGAACGGCTTGGCCTGCATCGCCACGCCACGCTGGTACAGCATCGCGCAGGTGTCGCGCGAGCTGTGGCCCAGCGCCAACACCACGTGGTCGGCGCGCAGCTCGTGCGAGGCGCCAGTGGCCTGGTTCAGCACCGTCAGGGCGCGCACTTGGCGCCCGTTGGGGCTGTCTTCGATCAGCACATCCGTCACCCGCTGCTCGAAGCGAATTTCGCCGCCCAGCGCGATGATTTGCTCGCGCAGGTTCTCCACCACCTTGACCAGCTTGAAGGTGCCGATGTGCGGGTGCGCCTCGAACAGGATCTCCGGTGGTGCTCCGGCCCGCACAAACTCGTTCATCACCTTGCGCCCAAGGTGGCGCGGGTCCTTGATCTGGCTGTAGAGCTTGCCATCCGAAAACGTGCCCGCGCCGCCCTCGCCGAACTGCACGTTGGACTCTGGGTTGAGTACGCCCCGGCGCCACAGACCCCAGGTGTCCTTGGTGCGCTGGCGCACCGTTTTGCCACGCTCCAGCACGATGGGCCTGAAACCCATCTGGGCCAGCACCAGCGCGGCGAAGATGCCGCACGGGCCGAAGCCGACCACCACCGGGCGCACCGGCAGGTCGCTGGGTGCTTGTCCCACCGGGTGGTAGGCCATGTCGGGCGTCGGCACGATGTGCGGGTTGCCGGCGAATTGGGCGAGCAGCGCGGCCTCGAACGGCGACGGATCGCCCCCGGCGGAGGGGGTCACCACGACATCAACGATGTAGACCTTGATCAGCTCGGCTTTGCGCGCATCGAAGCTTCGTTTGAAAATGGTGAACGCCAGCAGTTCATCGGCCTGGATACCCAGCGTTTTGGCAACCAGCGCGGGCAAGGCCGCGTCCGCGTGGTCCAGTGGCAGTTTGAGTTCGGTCAGGCGGATCATGATGGCGGGCAATGGCTTGTGTTGATCAAGCAGATTGACGGGAAGTTGGCCCTGCCAAGCGCATCGCCAGGGCAGGGTGGAAGCGCTCAGGCGGGCAGAAAACCTTCGATCGACAAGTAACGCTCGCCGGTGTCGTAGTTGAAGCCCAGCACGGTGGCGCCAGCGGGCAGGTCGGGTAGCTTTTGTGCAATCGCGGCCAGGGTAGCGCCGCTGGAAATGCCCACCAGCATGCCTTCTTCGCGGGCGCAGCGGCGCGCCATTTCTCGGGCTGGTTCGGCGTCCACCTGAATCACCCCGTCCAGCAAGTTGGTATGCAGGTTGACGGGGATGAAGCCGGCGCCGATGCCCTGGATGGGGTGCGGCGCGGCTGCACCGCCGGAGATGACCGGTGAGGCGCTGGGTTCCACCGCAAACACTTTGAGCCGTGGCCACTTGGCTTTGAGCACCTGGGCGCAGCCGGTGATGTGACCGCCAGTACCCACGCCGGTGATGAGCGCGTCCAGACCTTCGGGGAAGTCGGCCAGGATTTCCTGCGCGGTGGTGCGCGCATGGACTTCAATGTTGGACGGATTGTCAAATTGCTGGGGCATCCAGGAATTGGGCGTCGTTTCGGTCAACTCCTGGGCTCGGGCGATGGCGCCTTTCATGCCCTTTTCGCGCGGCGTCAAGTCAAAACTCGCGCCGTAGGCCAGCATCAGGCGTCGCCGCTCCACCGACATGCTGTCTGGCATCACCAGCACCAGCTTGTAGCCCTTCACCGCAGCCACCATGGCCAGGCCGACGCCGGTGTTGCCGGAGGTCGGCTCGATGATGGTGGCGCCGGGTTTGAGTTCGCCGCTCTTCTCGGCCGCCTCCACCATCGACAGGGCGATACGGTCCTTGATCGAGCCGCCGGGGTTGCCGCGCTCGGACTTGATCCACACCTTGTGCCCGGCACCAAACAGGCGGTTGATCCGCACGTGAGGGGTGTTGCCGATGGTGTGCAGGATGTTTTCAGCCTTCATGGTGTCGCCTATTCAGTTGAGGACAGAGCTTGGCGCTTCGCGAAGCAATTCAATTATCGTCTCAGGAGTGGATAATCGATACCGTGAAGCCCACCAGACTGTCGCTGGTGCAAGCCGCAAGGCCGACGCGCAAGCGCCGGGTGGAAACACCGCACTGGAGGAACGTCCGGACTGCATAGGGCAGCGTAGCAGCTAACGGCTGTCCACTGAAACCCGTGCGCGCAAGTGCACGGCATAAGGTGAGGATCAGAGCAACAGAGACGAGCCGATTAAGTTCGGGTGAAACGGGCAATCTCTACGCGCAGCAATACCAAGTAGGCCAGCGTTGATGGGGCCCCCAGAGCTGGCGGGTAGGTAGCACCGAGCCGCTGGGCGACCAGCGGCCCAGAGTAATGACAGTCACTTCGGCGTGTCCGCAAGGACGCGCCGTTGCACAGAATCCGGCTTATCGGTGGGCTTCACACTTTTACTTCAGGAATTTAGTAATGCGATTGCATAGTAATGCGATTGCATTGCCAAGACAATGGATTTGCATTACCATGCTGGGTGAGAACTCCTTAGACTGGAACAAACCATGGCTGCCACCCTTGAAGTTGAATCCACCCTGACCGATCGCTATCAGACCACCGTTCCGGAAACCGTTCGCCGCGCGTTGAAGCTGGGCAAGCGTGACAAGATTCACTACACCATTCGGCGCAGTGGTGAGGTCGTGCTGTCCCGAGCGCAAACCACGGTTGGAGACGACCCGTTGCTTGGACAGTTTCTGAATTTTCTGGCTCGCGACATGGCCAGCCATCCAGAACGGCTTCAGTTGCTTGACTCCAGCCTGGCGCGGCGCATTCATTCCATGGTGGGCGGGATGGAGGTCAACCTTGATGCCCCGCTGTCGGCGGACGATGAATGAGTGGGGCAAAGCCTGCGCATTTGGTCGTCAACGGTTGGACGATCTTCGGCCATCCCCTCTTCCTGATGCAACTTGAGGCGTTGGCGGAGCAAGTCCAGGCGCTCAAACGAAAAGACCCGGTCGGCTTTGTCAAGAAGAACGCCAGCAAGCGCCTGGCGGCGATCAACAAGCTCGCGTTCGAGTTGATTCCACAGGACCCGACGCGACCGGAGTACCGGCAGGGCCACACACTGGGTGAGGGCCACAGCCACTGGTTCCGTGCCAAATTCTTCCAGCAGTACCGCCTGTTCTTTCGCTACCACGCCTCAAGCAAGGTGATCATTTACGCCTGGGTGAATGACGACAGCACCAAGCGGGCTTATGAGGGCAAAGACGATGCCTACCGAGTTTTCCGCAAGATGTTGGACAGCGGTCATCCGCCTGACGATTGGGATCAACTGCTGTCAGAGGCGCGGGTCGAATGAAGTCGGATGCGGCAGACCACCGCGAAGGGCACTGCGCGCGGGGTTTGATGATTTGCAGTGACCTCAAAACCGCTCATGCGGCATCAGGTAGCGCCACTGGCCGATCGGCAGCGTAGTCAACAAAACGCGGCCGATACGAATGCGTTTCATGCTGAGAATCTTCAGGCCAACACGTTCGCACAGGTAGGCAATCAGGCCGGGGTGGGTGCCTTTGACGGCAACGCGCAATTTGCTTCTGCCCTCGTTGCTGCTGTTGACGCTGACCTTGACGCGCGGCAGTGGCTGGCCGTCGGAGCTCAGGCCCTGGTTGAGGCGTAGCAGGGTGTCAGGCGGCGCTTCGCCTTCGATCTCGACAATGACTTCGTGCTCGATCACGCCCGCGTCTTCCACCAGTTTGCGCTCCACGCGCCAGTCCTGGGTGAACACCAGTAGGCCACCGGCACCTCGTTCCAGTGGCACCGGCGCACTCAGGTGGGCGAAGTGCCGTTTCAGGATTTGAACGCCCGAGGGGTCGTCGCTCGCATGGGTGGTCGGGGTCAGCAGTTGGCGGGCAGAACGGTTGGGCCTGCTTGGCGCGCGCGGCTTGGCGCGCCGCGCTGTGTCGGGCGCGTCTTCTTCTTCTTCGTCCTCACCATCGCTGTAGCCAGGCGGTTTGTGCAGCAGCAGCGTGACCTCCGGCGCGGCCATCAGGCTGGCATGCTGGTCAAGCTCGATTCTCTGATGGAGCACGCGGAACTGCGGCTCTTCGATCACTTTGCCGTCCACGCGCACCCAGCCGCCTTCGATATATAACTCTGCTTCGCGACGCGAGCACGGCACTATTTCAGCGACACGTTTGGCCAACCGCACGTCCGGTCGCTGGCTGGCTGGGAGGGCTTTTCTGGCGTCGATCATGCGGGCATGTTAACCGGGCTGCGACCGATCCAGCGTGGCCTGTTCCATGGGTTCTACCAACTCAGCGGATTGAGGCGGTAGAACTGCGAGAGTTCACGAAACAGTGCGGGGTGTTGGGTCGCCAGTTGCTGCGGCTGCTCGAAGAACACCTCGCTTGCGACGGCAAAGAACTCGGCCGGATCGGTGGCGCCATAGTCGCTCAGCAAGGATGCCTGCCCATGCGACGCGCGGGCCTGCAGTTGCGCGAACTCGGCGCCCAGCACCTCGCTCCAGCGCGCGTAGTACGCGCGCCGTGCCAGCATCGGCGCCCCGTTGGCGGAGCCGGTTTCCTGGTCGAGCTGGTGTGCGAACTCGTGGATCACCACGTTCTGCCCGTTATCGGGCACCGCCGCGCCGTCCAGCGTGTCCTGCCACGACAGGATCACCTGTCCCTGGGACCACGATTCGCCGGACAGCACCTGGTGACCGTTGTGCGCCACGCCGATGCCATCGGTGTGGCCGCGATTGACCACGAAGCTGCCGGGATAGACCAGGATCTGGCGCAAGTTGGGGTAGTAGCCTTGCGGTCGATTGAGCAGCAGCAGGCAGGCCTGCGCGGCGATGGTGACACGCATCTCGTCGGTGAGGGTGAGCCCCCCGCAACCGATGAAAGGCTTCTCGGCCAGGAACACCTGGATGTGCTGCTTGAGCTGAAGCTGCAAGTCGGACGGCAGCGCACGCACGTAGGGCACGCGGCGCTTGAGGATCTCGCGCCAGGCGGCCGGGAAGGCGCGCGCGCGAATGCGTTGGCGGCGCCGCTCGGTCAGCCAGGGCTGACCGACCAGCCAAAGCAGGAACAGCAGGGCCAGGCCGAAGAAGATGAGTGCGGGCAAGGGTCTGTTCCAGGTGTTGCGGTGAAGAACCCCCTAGCTGGGCATGACGGGTGCCCTTTTCAAGTCCCGTCGGCCGGCCGGCGCCGGGCCTTCAGGGCGGCATGGCCTCGATCCGTGCCGCATGCGCCAGCAGGGAACGTTTGGCCACTGGCCACATACGCTGCGGCACATCGTCATAGGCCAGCGCCACCCAGTCGTCGGGCGTGCCTTCGGGCAGCGCCTGCATCGCCTGCATGACCTTCGCCTCGCGCTTGAGGCGATGCGCCTTGAGATCGGCAATGGCCTTGGCCGCCTCCCCCGCATAGCCACCGATCACGTAGCCGTGCGCCGGCAGGATGAACTCGATGTTGTGTTGATTGCAGGCAGCGCTCAAGGTGTCCAGCGAGTCAAGGTAGGCCGTCATGTCGCCATCGGGCGGGTCGATTACCGTGGTGCTGCCGTTCAGGATGTGGTCGCCGCTGAACAGCAAGCCGTCTTCGAGCAGCACCAGGCAGATATGGTTGGCGGCGTGACCCGGAGTGTGAACAACCTTGAGTGTATGTGACACGTCGGGCCCTAGACCTTTGGTGGCAAGGACAAGTAGCTCCTGATTTTGTAGCGTACGGTCGGGCGCGAAGGTGTGTGCGGCGCGGGCGGTTGTGGCAGACGGCAGCCCGAGAATGGGGGGCCGTAGGTCGCACAGGGCTTGCAGGGGTTGGGCGCCGGGGGAGTGGTCGGGGTGTGAGTGCGTGCACACAATCATGCGGATGTCGCCATTGGCGGCGCGCCAGAGTTTTTGCAGATGCTCCGGGTCGGCCGGTCCGGGGTCGATCACCAGGTAGCCGGTGCGCGGGTCGCCCACCAAGTAGCTGTTGGTGCCTGGCCCGGTCATGTAGCCGGGGTTGGGCGCGGTCAGTCGCATCACGTTTTGCAGTAGCGGGACCGGCTGCTGGCTTTGCCAGTTCAGAGTGTGCACGATCTGGCCGTCCGGGCTGACCATGGCCAGTTCGCCATAGGGCATGTCGCACTCCATGTAACGCGCTTCCTTGCCGGCCAGCCAGCCGGCGCGTGGACAACTGGCCCACAGCGGCTGCTCGGTGGCGGCGCAGGCCTGCAACACGGCGTCCACATTGGCGTAGTGCTGCAAACGCTCCAGCGTGCGGATGGTCGGGAAGATCATGAAGAAGTCGCCCGCCTTGTGGCGGGCCAGCGCCTGGGTCGGGCGCACCCAGACCGGCTCGAATTGTTCACTCTCGTCGGCCACGGGAGTTTGGCCCTCGGGCATGCGGGCCACCAGAAACGGCACCTCAAAGCGGCGCGGCAGGTCTCGGTCGGTGGTCCAGTGCGCCAGCACGAACACTTCATCGGCCATCAAGCTCAGGCCCTGGGCCCGGCATTGTTCGGCAAACGGGGCGTGGCGCTTCAGGGCCGCGATGTCGACCTGATCGGCCAGGGCACCGTCCACGCGGCGCGCCAGCAGGACGCCGAGCTCCTCGAAACTTTCGCGAATGGCGGCGATCGCCTGGGTCAGGTGCAAATCACTTTGCGTCGCCCGGCGGCGCGCCAGGCAGTGAGACCGGGCGTCAGCCGGGTCGATGCCGCCGCCCGGAAACACGTAGGCGCCGGGTGCAAAACTGGCGCTGGCGGCGCGCCGCGTCATCAGCACTTGCGGGCCCTCGGCCGTGTCGCGCATCAGCAGCACCGTGGCCGCGCAGCGGGTCGGGGCAGGTGAGCGCTGCGCATGCAGGAGTTGTTGGGAACGGACCATGGGGGCAATTCTGCCGTCAAAAAGCCCTGCGCGGCCCCGTGGCGGCTGCAATTCGGGGGCCGGCGATGGGGCGATAATTCCCCGATGCGAATCCGTTTCACCAAAATGCAGGGCGCTGGCAACGACTTCGTCGTGCTGGACGAGACGCGTGGGCGGCTGGGCTTGTCTGCCGCGCAGTACCGCTTGCTGGGGGACCGCCACTTTGGTGTCGGCGCGGACCAAATCCTGAGTGTGCGACCGTCGCCGGCACTGGGAATCGATTTCGAGTACATCATTCACAATGCCGATGGCGCCGAGGTCGAGCAGTGTGGCAATGGTTCGCGCTGCTTTGCGCGCTTTGTTCGCGATCAGGGCCTGACCAACAAGGACGTGATCCGGGTGCAAACCCAGGCAGGCGTGATCGAGCCCGCACTGCAAGCGGATGGCCGCGTCACCGTCAACATGGGCTTGCCGGTGTTTGACCTGGTGAGCATCCCCTTTGATGCCGCCGGGCTGTTGTCGATCCGCCAGGGCGCATGGCAAGTGTGGCCCTTGACCCTTGACGGCGCACAGCCTGATGCCCCGGTTCTGTTGGCGGTGGTGTCCATGGGCAACCCGCATGCGGTGCAGCTCGTCACCGACGTGGACAGCGCGCCGGTGCTGACACAGGGCCCGCTGATTGAACGTCACGAGCGTTTTCCGCGCCGCGTGAATGCCGGCTTTCTGCAGGTGCTGGACCGCACGCATGTGCGGCTGCGCGTGTACGAACGCGGCGTGGGGGAGACCCTGGCCTGTGGCACCGGTGCCTGCGCGGCGGTGGTCTGCGCCGTCCGCCTGGGGCTGCTGGATGCACGGGTGGATGTGCAGATGCGCGGCGGCACCCTCACGATTGAATGGTGCGGCGAGGGCCAACCGGTGCGGATGACCGGCCCCGCCACCACGGTTTTTACTGGCGAAATTGAGCTACCCGACAACCTATGACTACCCCACTGACCCACCCGATTACCGAAGACGACATCGCCAATTACCTTGGCAACACGCCCGATTTCTTCGAGCGCCATGCCGAGCTGTTGGCGGCGGTCCACCTGACCAGCCCGCACAATGGCCGTTCGGTGAGCTTGCAGGAGCGCCAGGCGGACATGCTGCGCGACAAGATCAAGGCGCTGGAGCACCGGGTCATGGACATGATCCGCAACGGCAACGAGAACGTGATCCTGGCGGACAAGCTGCTGCGCTGGGCGCGCACGCTGTTTCTGACCCACGACGCCAGTGTGTTGCCGGAGCAGATTGCCGGCGAAATCAAGCTTCAGTTTTCCGTGCCGCAAGTCGGGATCCGGGTCTGGGGTGTCGCCGAGGCGTTTGCGCAAGCCAGTTTCGCGCAGGGCGTCAGCGACGACGCCAAATTGTTTGCGTCCTCCCTGACCGAGCCCTTCTGTGGTGTCAACACGGGGTTCGAAGCCATCCGTTGGCTGGAGGACCCGTTGGCGGTGACCTCGCTGGCCCTGTTGCCCCTGCGCCCTGGCGCTAGCGGCAGCACGGCACCGGCGTTTGGGCTGCTGGTGCTGGCGTCGCCGGACGCGCAGCGTTTTCGCAGCGGTATCGGCACCGATTTTCTGGAGCGCATCGGCGAACTCGCCAGCGCGGCGCTGTCGCGCCTGCGCTAGGTCGGGGAGCTGGACGCCGGTTTGATGTTGATTACGCCATCGCAGCACGAGGGTCGGCACGCCGGGGTGGCGTTGACTGCCGAGGCGTTGCCACCACCGGACGATACAGCCCTGGTCGAGCGCTACCTGGAGTACGTGCGGGTCGAGAAGCGACTGGCTCTGCGCACGGTGGAGTTGTACGCGCTGGATCTGCTCAAGCTACAGGACCATGCCGCCCAGGCCGGCCTGGCCCTGCGTGACGTGCAGACCACGCACGTGCGCCGCTGGGTCGCGCAGATGCACGCCGGTGGTCGCAGTGGTCGCGGCATCGCCCTGATTGTGTCGGGCTGGCGCGGCTTCTATGGCTGGCTGGGCCGACAGGGTTGGGTGCCGGCCAACCCCGTGATCGATGTGCGAACACCCAAGGCCGGCAAGCCCTTGCCCAAGGCCCTGAGCGTCGACGAGTCGGTGCAATTGGCCCGGTTTCATGGTAACGACAACGCACCCTGGCTGGAGGCCCGCGACGCCGCCATCGTGGCCCTGCTCTACGGCGGTGGTTTGCGGGTGGGTGAGTTGGTAGGCCTGGATGCCGTGGCCAGCAAGCAGGCGCGCGGCTGGGTCGACCTGGACGCCGGCGAGGCGCATGTACTGGGCAAAGGGGGCAAGCGGCGCACTGTACCCATCGGCGCCGGCGCGGCCGAGGCCTTGCGCGCCTGGCTGGCGCTGCGCGAAGTCGGTAGCAAGCCGACGGCTGCGGCTCTGTTTGTCGGGCGCAATGGTACCCGGCTCACGGCGCAATCGATCTGGCAGCGCCTCAAGCGACGCAGCGCCCAAGCCGGCTTGAGCACGCCGGTGCATCCACACATGTTGCGGCATTCCTTTGCCAGCCACATCCTGCAATCCAGCGGCGACCTGCGGGCGGTGCAGGAACTGCTGGGCCACGCCAACATCAGCACAACGCAGGTCTATACGCGGCTCGATTTTCAGCATCTGGCCAAAGCCTATGACGCCGCCCATCCGCGCGCGAAAATCAAGTCTCGATCAGTTGAGGACAGAGCGTCGCTTGACGCCGGTCTGTCCCCAAAGGTATTGGGTTAAAAATAGGCCACACTGCTGGTCGTTGTTAGAAAGGTCGTTTATGCGTAATCAAATCGTGGTCTTGTTGGACAAAGGTGTCGAGTTTCAATTCAATGTGGCGGAGGCACCAACGATGTCGCACGAGGCAGCCCGAGCCTGGCTGGACAAGCAGTTCACTGAGCTGGACTGTGAGCCGCTGCGCGCCAGCGGCAAGGTGTTGACGGCGGATAAGGTGCTGGTCGTCACGCAGGCCGCCGGCCCGGCCCTGTTCGCCGACGACAAGTGGGCGCACGAGTACGTGGCTGCCGTGCAGACCGCCTTGGCCAAACCCATGATCCGCGTTGACGTCCCGGCCATGGCCATCACCTATTGATGACGGACGAACACGCCGTCAAGTGCGGGCAGCCAGACCCGGACCATCGCAATCCATGAAAACCATCTGTTTGCGAGAAGGCAAAGAGCGCTCCCTGCTGCGCCGTCATCCCTGGATCTTTGAGTCCGCCATCGCGCGCGGCCGCGCCGACGCCGGTGAAACCGTGCGCGTGGAGTCGTCCGATGGCAAGTTCTTGGCCTGGGCGGCCTTCAGTCCGGCCTCCAAGATCCGTGCCCGGGTGTGGAGTTTTGACGAAGCGCAGCGCATCGACGCTCCGTTTTTCATAGCTGCCTGCCAAGTTGCAATAAGGGTCAGGGCCAAATTTGACATTCAAAGTGACGGGCTGCGGCTGATTCATGGCGAGTCCGACGGATTGCCGGGTTTGATTGTCGATCGTTATGGTGACACGCTGGTGGCGCAGTTCCTGGCGGCCGGGGCCGAACGCTGGAAGGCGGTGTTGTGCGACGCCTTGCTGGCCGAGACTGGACTGAACAAACTCTACGAGCGCTCCGATGCCAGCAGCCGGGCACTGGAGGGGCTGCCCGAAGCCACTGGCTGGCTGCGCGGCGAGGGACCGACCGAGCTGCTGTTGCGCGAGCATGGCTGGAAGCTGGCAATCAACATCGCCACCGGCCACAAGACCGGCTTCTATCTGGACCAGCGCGACAGCCGCAAGAAGTTCGTCGACTACACCCGGCGGCTGGGGTTCCAGCGCGTGCTGAATTGCTTCTGTTACACCGGCGGCTTCACGGTGGCCGCATTGCAAGCGGGCGCCGGGCATGTCACGTCGATCGACTCGTCCGCGCCCGCGTTGCAGCAGGCCGCAGCCAATCTGGAGCTAAATGGCCTGGATGGCGCGCGCGCCACCTGGCTCGATGCAGACGTCAACGCCAGCCTGCGCCGCTTTCACGAGCAGGGCCAGCGTTTCGATGCCATCATTCTCGATCCGCCGAAGTTTGCGCCGACGGTGTCCCATGCCGAACGCGCGGCACGGGCCTACAAGGACATCAATCGTCTGGCGTTCAAGATCCTGGAGCCCGGAGGCGTGTTGTTCACCTATTCCTGCTCCGGGGGCATCAGCGTCGACCTGTTTCACAAGATCGTCGCCTCGGCCGGAACCGATGCCAGCGTGGACGGTTTTATCAGCGAGCGCCTGGGCGGTGCGCCGGACCATCCGATGACCATTTGTTTCCCCGAGGGCGAGTACCTGAAGGGTCTGGTGGTGATGCGTAAGTGAGCGTTTTGAATAGGTCGTTACACTCCCCACCTGCTCGATGCCGCATTGCGTCGCATCGCCGTGTTGCAGATGCGCTGTTTTTCTCCTGATTGATCGACCATGGCCCTGATTCCCGCGACCATCCTGACTGGCTTCCTAGGCTCAGGCAAAACCACGCTGCTCAAGCGCGTGCTGGCGGAAGCGCATGGCCAGAAGATCGCCGTGATCGAGAACGAATTCGGCGAGGAAAACATCGACAGCGAGATCCTGGTGTCAGACACCACTGAACAGATCATCCAGATGAGCAACGGCTGCATCTGCTGCACCATTCGGGAGGACTTGCGCAGCACGCTGCAGGACCTGGCCGAGAAAAAACGCAAGGGCGAACTCGATTTTGACCGTGTGGTGATCGAGACCACTGGCCTGGCCGACCCGGGCCCGGTGGCGCAAACCTTCTTTATGGACGACGAGGTTGCCGAGAGCTATTTGCTGGATTCGATCCTGACCCTGGTCGATGCCAAACACGCCGCAAGCCAGCTCAACGAGCGCCAGGAAGCGCGCCGGCAGGTTGGCTTTGCGGACCAGATCTTCATCAGCAAGACCGATCTGGTGGCGAGCGATGAGGTCGACGCCCTGATGCATCGCCTCAAGCACATGAATCCCCGTGCGCCCCAGAAGGCGGTGCATTTTGGCGATGTGGCCTTGTCAGAGGTGTTCGATCTGCGCGGCTTCAACCTCAACGCCAAGCTCGATATCGATCCGGATTTTCTCAAGGACGAGGCGCCTGACCATGCGGACCACGGTCATGACCACGAACACCATGACCATACGCCAGGCGAGTCGTGCAAGCATCCGTCGCACCAGCATGCCGGTGGCCACCACCACCACCATGACGACGACGTCAAGAGCTTTGTGTTCAAGTCAGAGCGGGCCTTCGATCCAGCCAAGCTGGAAGACTTTCTCGGCGCCATCGTCAACATCTACGGCCCCAGAATGTTGCGCTATAAAGGCGTGTTGAGCATGGTCGGAACCGATCGAAAAGTGATTTTTCAGGGCGTCCATCAGTTGATGGGCAGTGATCTCGGTCCGGCTTGGGGTCCAGGGGAGCAGCGTTCGAGCAAGATGGTCTTTATCGGCATTGAGTTGCCCAAGGACATCTTGCTACAGGGCTTGGCCCAATGTCTGGTTTGATCTTGTAACGACCACTAGAGCGGGAGTCAGATGATTGTCTCGATTTTGCAACTGATGGGTTTCCCAGTGGGTAAGCCTGTAAACTCGCGCGCCAGCGATAACCCCGAACGCGCGTGCGCAGTGGGCGACAAAGGGGGTATAACTGCAAGCGAAGCAGACCGTAAGCGCGAGCCTCGCCGATCATCCGAATCCAAGGCGCAGCACCAAGCCCACCCTGCCAGGAGACAAGAAGTGAAAACTCAAGCCGTTAAAGCCAAACCCGCCGCGCAGGCCGTCAAGGTCGCCAAGGCCTCCGTCAAGGGCAAGCACGCCCCCAAAGCCGCGCCCGTGGCAAAGGCCAAACCCAAAGCGGCCCCGGCCAAGCCTGCCAAGCCTTCCAAAGCTGTGGCAGTGAAGGCCAAGCCGGCCAAGCCCGCTGTCAAAGCTGCGCCTGCCAAGGTTGCGAAGGTGGCCAAGCCGACTGCCACGAAACTTGCGAAAGCGACTCCGGCAAAAGCTGCAAAGGCGGCCAAGCCAGCCGCCAAGGCGGCACCGGCCAAGGTGAAGGAGGCCAGTCGCCCCGCTGCCAAAGCCGCGCCAGTCAAAGCTGCACCAACACAAGTCAAGGCGGCGCCAGCGCCGATCAAGTCCAAGGCTGTCGCCTCGGCTCCAGTTGCTGCGCCGGTGGCGGCCAAGCCGGCCAAGGCATTGACCGCGCCCCCAGTTAGCCAGCTTGCTGTCACGACACCGACTGTCGCTCCAAAGGCTGGTCGCCCCTCGTCGCGCTTGGCCCAACTCACCGTTCCCTCCATGGCCCAGTCGGTCGCCTCAACGGCCGCCAAAGCCAGTTACATTCAAACCATGTCCGCACCTCTCATTGCTCCGCCGGTGGCATCAGCCGCCAAAAAAGATCCCAAACTCGCCAACAATTGGAAGACCAAACCAGTCGAGCAACTCACCGATGCCGACCTGATGGCGATGCCTGACGCCGAATACATGAACGCGACCCAGATGGCCGTGTTCCGCTTGAAACTGTCGGTCCTTAAGCAAGACATCCTCAGCATGGCCGGTGAAACCACCGAACATCTGCGCGAAGACACGGTGGTGGTGCCTGACCCGGCTGACCGCGCCACGATTGAAGAAGAGCACGCACTGGAGTTGCGCACCCGCGACCGTGAGCGCAAGCTGCTCAAGAAAATCGAGCAGTCGATCACCCGCATTGATGCCGGCGACTACGGTTATTGCGACGAGACCGGCGAGCCGATTGGCGTCGGGCGCCTGCTGGCGCGCCCGACCGCCACCTTGTCGCTGGAGGCCCAACAGCGCCGCGAGCTCAAGCAGAAGATGTTTGGAGATTGAAGTCGCCTGAGCCGACTCAGTTGAACCGACACTAGCGACTCATGGCGACCAAAGACAATAACTCCGGTTTGCTGTCGAAGGTCGCTCGCTTCGTCCGTAATCCGACCAAGGACTGGGGCGAGCTGGACAACCAGGAGCCCGAGGCCGATAGTGGCTACAGTAAGCAAGCGCTCAAGGAGATGATCGAGCGTAAGCGGCAAAATGACTTTGTGCGTCGGCGCGAGTTCGACCAGTTGCGCAAATTGCGCCGCAATGAGCCCACCGTGAGTTCCGACCAGGGGGGGCGGCCTTCGTTCTTTCAGAGCAGTTTGGCATCCAATCCTGATGACCGGGCCATGACGCTCAAGAAGATCGATGAGATCGAAGCCCAGATGTCCAAGCAATGGTGGAAGGGCAAGCAGGACGAGGGGGTGGTCGCAGCCAACAACTTCCCGATGTCCTCCAATGTGCCCTTGACCCAGCAGGACAGCTTTGTCTCCAGCAGCCAGAGTCCCGATCGCACCAGCGGTTTTGCACCAACGCAAGCGTCCGAGCTGGAGCCCGGGTCGGGAGCCTCCTGGCACCGCCCCGAGGATGTGCCAACGCAGATGGGCGCCACGGCAGCGGCCGCTGATCAGGCTGGCTCGGGTTCACCCCGGATTGCCTCGAAAGCGCCTGCGCGGGGTGGCCGCAGCAGCTTTGGCGCGAGCGGCTTTCCCGCGTCGAATCTCTCGGCGGTCGAGATGGGCGACAACCTGGCCGATCCGGATTTGGAGGAGGCGGCGATTCGCTTTGCCAATGGTGATGATGCCGGCGCGGAGGCCGGGTTGCTCGATGCGCTGCACGCGACCCAAGTCAGCCCCGAGTCCGCCGACGTTTGGGCCGGCGCCCTGTTTGATCTGTATCGTGCCACCGGCCAGCAGGCCAGTTTTGACCGTGTGGCCATCGAATACGCCGAGCGTTTTGGACGTTCCGCGCCGGCATGGTTCTCGATTCCCGATCAGTTGGGCCGAAAGGAAGCCGCCGCTGCGCCGCGGCCCTTGCTGTCACCGAACATGCTGGTCAGCGCCTGGGAGTGCCCGTCCGAGCTCGATCTCCAATCGGTCATGGATCTGCGCGGCCGCTTGCTGCATGCGCGTGCTCCATGGTCCTTGGACTGGACTCGCCTTAGCGCAATCACGCCCGACGCGCTGGAGCTCTTGGCCAACATGTTTGCCGAGTGGTGTGCGACACCGGTGACGCTGAATTTTGGAGGTGCCGATGCGCTCGAGCGGACCCTGCGGGCCTGCACGCCCTCGGGCGACAGAACCGTCGATTTGCTCTGGTGGAGCTTGCGTCTGGATGCCCTGCGCATCATGCGCATGCAAGACGACTTCGAACTGGCCGCGCTGGAGTATTGCATCACCTTTGAAGTGTCGCCACCGTCCTGGCAAGATCCCCTGTGCGGCTTTGTACGCGAAGAAGTCAGCGCCGCGGCCGAGCGCAGCGATGTCGCGGACATGGAAGGCGCCGATTCACCCCAATGGGACACCGGCATGGGTCAGGCGCTGACCGCGCCGATGGGTCTGGATGCCATGCCCGCGACGGTGGTCGAGTTGACCGGCGAAATTTTGGGAGACGCCGCGGACGCCTTGAACAAGCTCCAGGCGGGCCTGCTTGGGGCGGACCGGCTGGTGATCTCCTGTGCCCGCTTGATCCGGGTTGATTTCTCGGCGGCGGGCAGCATACTCAATTGGGTTGCCGTGCGCCAGGCCGAAGGGTGCCAGGTGCAGTTCCGCGAAGTGCACCGACTGATTGCTGCTTTTTTCAGCGTCATTGGCATCAACGAACATGCGCGGGTGGTGCTGCGGACAAGCTGACACGGTTTTCGAACGGAGTCCCGCGCGAGGCCGTCTTGCAATTGCGAGCATTGGCCAAACCTGACTTTGGAGGACATCCCTTCAGCGTCGTCCCCTTCGATTGATTAGGAACAGATGGAACAATTTCACGGAACCACGATCATCAGCGTGCGCCGCCAGACTGGGCAAGGCATGCAGGTTGCCATTGGCGGCGACGGTCAGGTCACGCTGGGCAACATCGTTGTCAAGGGCACGGCACGCAAGGTGCGCAAGCTCTACCACGGCAAGGTGCTGGCTGGATTTGCCGGTGCCACGGCCGACGCCTTCACGCTGTTCGAGCGGTTTGAAGCCAAGCTGGAAAAGCACCAGGGCCATCTGGTGCGCTCGGCGATCGAGTTGACCAAGGACTGGCGCACCGACCGAGTATTGCGCCGCCTCGAGGCCATGCTCGCCGTGGCGGACCTGGAGAGCTCGCTCATCATCACCGGCAATGGCGACGTGCTGGAGCCCGAAAACGGTATCGTCACCATTGGCTCCGGCGGCGCCTATGCGCAAGCCGCTGCGGTGGCGCTGCTCAACCATACCGAGTTGTCGGCGCGGGACATCGTCAAGAAATCGTTGGAGATCGCGGCTGACCTGTGCATCTACACCAACATGAACCACAGCATCGAAACGTTGTGAGATTTTGCGGGACAGACCGCAGCGACGCGCAGCGCGCAAGCTCTGTCCTCAACTGATCAGAAACAAAACCTATGTCATCCATGACCCCCCAGGAGATCGTCTCCGAACTCGACAAACACATTGTTGGGCAGCAGCAGGCCAAGCGTGCGGTGGCGATTGCACTGCGCAACCGTTGGCGCCGGCAACAGGTCGAGCCTGGCCTGCGGGTCGAGATCACGCCCAAGAACATCTTGATGATTGGGCCAACCGGTGTTGGCAAGACCGAGATCGCCCGGCGTCTGGCGCGCCTGGCCGATGCGCCCTTCATCAAGGTTGAAGCGACCAAGTTCACCGAGGTCGGTTACGTCGGCAAGGATGTCGATGCGATCATCCGCGACCTGGCCGACATCGCGGTCAAGCAGATGCGCGGCAGCGAGATGAAGAAGGTTCGCGCGCGCGCCGAAGACGCGGCCGAGGATCGCATTCTCGATATTCTGGTACCCCTGGCCCGGGGTGAGACCGTGGCTGACGCCGCCGCGCCGCCCAACACGGCACGCCAGGTGTTTCGCAAGAAATTGCGCGAAGGCCAGTTGGCCGATCGGGAAATCGAAATTGACGTGGCCCAGTCAGCGCAACAACTGGAGATCATGGGCCCGGCCGGCATGGAAGAGATGACCGAACAGTTGCGTGGCATGTTTGGGCAGATCGGGCAATCCAAACGTCAGCAGCGCAAACTCAAGATCAGTGAGGCCTTGAAGTTGCTTACCGACGAGGAGGCCGCCAAGCTGGTCAACGACGACGACATCAAGACCCAGGCGCTGCACATGCTGGAGCAAAACGGTATTGTGTTCATCGACGAGATCGACAAGGTCACGTCGCGCAGCGAGGGCAGTGGCGCAGAGGTGTCGCGCCAAGGGGTGCAGCGTGATCTGCTGCCCTTGGTGGAGGGCACTTCGGTGTCAACCAAGTACGGCATGGTCAAGACCGATCACATCCTGTTCATCGCCTCCGGCGCCTTTCACCTGAGCAAGCCCAGCGACCTGATTCCGGAACTGCAGGGGCGTTTTCCGATTCGCGTCGAATTGCAGTCCTTATCGGTGCAGGATTTCGTCGCCATCCTGACTCAGACCCATGCTTCCCTGGTTAAGCAATACCAGGCCCTGCTGGCCACCGAAGGCGTGGCAATCGAGTTCACGCCCGAGGGCATTACGCGCCTGGCCGCGATTGCTTTTGACGTCAATGAGCGCACCGAGAACATCGGTGCACGCCGACTGTCCACGGTGATGGAGCGCCTGCTCGACGAGGTCAGTTTCAACGCCGCCAACCTGGGCGGCAAGGTGATCGAAGTGGATGCCAGCTATGTCGACGCGCGTCTCAAAGAGCTGAGTCAGGACGAGGACCTGTCGCGTTACATCTTGTAATGGGTGGCGCAGCAACACCTGCGACCTTGAAGCATCACTTTCATAACAGGTGCTAAGTCCTTAATCTAGAACGATTTTCGAGTCAGAACACGATTCGAAATCGAGTCTAAGTCCTTGATTTCATTGGAAAAATAATCGTAAGCCCTCTTGCGAGCTTCGCATTTGCTGATACAGTGCAAAAAAGTGCAATTAAGTGGTAAAAAGTGCCTTCGGACACGCGCTGCCTGGTTGCTGCATCAATGCGAAGTGTCGGCCAAGACCAACTTGAATTCAAGGTGGTTCGCGGCTAAATGGAAGAGAGTGAGCGGACGTGTTTCAAGGGGCTTCTTCATTGAGTCTGGATGCCAAGGGAAGGCTTAGCGTGCCGACCCGGCATCGTGACGTCCTGAACGCGACGGCCAACGGGCAGCTCACCATCACCAAACACCCGCATGGTTGCCTGATGGTGTTTCCGCGCCCCGAGTGGGAAAAATTTAGGGAACGCATCGCGGCCCTGCCTATGTCGGCGCAATGGTGGAAACGCATTTTCCTGGGCAACGCCATGGACGTCGACATGGACGCCACCGGCCGCGTGCTGGTGCCGCCCGAATTGCGAGAGGCCGCAGGCATCGCCAAGGACACCATGCTGCTGGGCATGGGCAATCACTTCGAGTTGTGGGACAAGGCCAGTTACGACGCGCAGGAAGCGCGGGCCATGCAGGGCGAGATGCCCGATGTCTTCAAGGACTTCTCCTTCTAGAGGCCGACGGTGGAAACTTCATGGAATCACACCACCGTCTTGTTGAACGAAGCAGTCGAAGCTCTTTTCAGCAATACGGATGCCACGCCGAGCGACATCGCCCCAGCGGAGTCGAGCTACGTCGATGCCACTTTCGGCCGGGGCGGGCATTCGCGCCTGATTCTGTCGCGTCTGGGGCCCAAAGGTCGCCTGATCGCCTTCGATCGCGACCTCGATGCCATCGCCGAGGCGGCCACCATCACCGACCCGCGTTTCTCGATTCGGCACCAGAGCTTTTCGCACCTGAGCGAGTTGCCCCCCGCCAGTGCCGCGGGCATCTTGATGGACCTGGGCATCAGCTCGCCGCAGATCGACAACCCGGCGCGCGGTTTCAGTTTTCGGTCTGATGGCCCGTTGGACATGCGCATGGACACCACGCGCGGTCAGAGCGTGGCGCAATGGTTGGCCAGCGCCGAACTCAACTCAATAGCGGAGGTGATACGTGACTATGGCGAAGAACGGTTTGCTGGGGCAATTGCAAAGGCGATTGTTGCTCGCCGACAGGAACGGGGCCCAATTTCAACCACCGCCGAGCTGGCCCAACTCGTGGCTGGCGCGGTCAAAACCCGCGAGCCGGGCCAGAACCCTGCAACGCGCACATTTCAGGCTCTTCGGATTTTCATCAATGCCGAGCTTGAAGAGCTGCAACAGGCGTTAACGGCCAGCCTGGACGTGCTGCAACCCGCAGGACGACTGGTGGTGATCAGCTTTCACTCGCTGGAGGATCGCATCGTCAAGCAGTTCATCGCGGCGCATTCCCGCGATGGCTACGACCGCCGCGCGCCCTTTGCGCCGCCTAAGGCGATGCGGCTCAAGGCCTTGGATCGCATCAAGCCCAGCGCGCGGGAGGTGGCTGCCAATCCCCGTTCCCGCAGCGCCGTGCTGCGCGTGGCGCAGCGGACCAGCACGCCATGATTCGCCTCAATTTGGTCCTCTTGCTGGCGGTGTTGGCCAGTGCCCTGTATCTGGTCAACGTGCAGTACGAGTCGCGTCGGCTGTTTGCCGAGCTGGACCGTTCGCGATCCGAGTCGCGCCGGCTGGAACTCGAAAACGAGCGCCTGCAAGTTGAAAAACGGGCTCAGGCGACTCCCTTGCGGGTTGAAAAACTGGCCAAGGAGGTGCTGCATATGCGCACCGCCTCGCCCGCCATCACGCTGTATGTCGCCCGTGACGGCCGCGGCGTTGTCGCAGCGCGCCCCGGTGAGGTTGAGGCGCCAGACCGTGCGTCGGCAGGAGGCAGTCATGAACCGTAGCGTGGTCTACACCTCCAGTCCGTTGCTGGCCAGCCGCACGCCGGTGTGGCGCAGCAAGCTTGTCGTGGCCGCCGTGGCGCTGGCCTTCATGGGGCTGGCGGCCCGTGCCGCCTACATCCAGGTGGTGGCCAACGAGTTCTTCCAGAAACAAGGCGAGGTGCGATTTGCGCGCACGCTGGAGCTGCCCGCCAACCGTGGCCGGATTCTGGACCGAAACGGTTTGATCCTGGCCACCAGTGTGCCCGCGCCCAGCATCTGGGCGATTCCCGAGGACGTGTCACTGCAGCCGGTTGAACTCAAACAGCTCAGCCGGCTGCTGGAGATCCCGGTCGCGGAATTGAGCAAGCGCTTGGCCGATGACGACAAGACCTTCGTCTGGCTCAAACGCCAGGTTGACGAGTCGGTGGCAGCCCAAGTGGCTGCCATGGGGATCAAGGGCATTTACCAGCGCAAGGAGTACAAGCGCCAGTACCCCGAGGGCGAGGCGGCCGCGCACGTGGTGGGCTTCACCAACGTCGAGGACGCCGGTCAAGAGGGCATCGAACTGGCCTTCAACAAGAACCTGGTGGGCCGCGCGGGGTCGCGCCGCGTTATCAAGGACCGGCTCGGCCAGGTGATCGAGGCGGTTGGTGAGCAAGTCTCGCCGGTGGACGGGCCGGATATGCAACTGAGCATTGACAGCAAGGTGCAGTTCTTCGCCTACCAAAAGCTGCGTGACGCGGTGCTGGAGAACAAGGCCAAGGCCGGCAGCGTGGTGGTGCTCGATGTGCTCACCGGTGAAGTGCTGGCGCTGGCCAACTACCCCAGCTACTCACCCGCCAAACGCCAGAACCTGAGCGGCGCGCAGCTTCGCAATCGCGCGCTCACCGACACCTTTGAGCCTGGCTCGACCATGAAGCCGTTCGTCATAGCGCTGGCTCTGGAGAAGGGCATGGTGACCCCGGACACACCGATCCAGACCGCGCCCGGGCGTATCCACATTGGCAGTGCCACCATCAGCGATGCGCACCCTCACGGGGTACTGACAGTGGGCGAGGTGATCCAGAAATCCAGCAACGTGGGTACCGTCAAGATGGCGATGCAGATGCAGCCACGTGAGATGTGGGAGATGTTCAACCACGTCGGCTTCGGTCAGAAGCCGCAGGTGCCGTTCCCCGGCGCCGTCAGTGGGCGCCTGCGCGCTTTCAAGACCTGGCGACCGATCGAACAGGCCACCATGAGTTATGGCTACGGTCTGTCCACCAGTCTGTTCCAACTGGCCAGCGCCTACAGCGTGTTTGCGCGCGATGGCGAACTGGTGCCGGTGACCATGCTCAAGACCGCAGACCAGGCGGGCGGTGTGCGGGTCATGAGCGCGCCCACGGCGGTGGCCATGCGCAACATGTTGCACATGGCCACCATGTCGGGGGGCACCGCGCCGAAGGCGCAGACCATGGGTTACTCGGTGGGCGGCAAGACCGGCACGGCCCACAAGCAAGAGGGGCGCGGTTACGCCGACAAGAAATACCGCAGTTTCTTTGTGGGCATGGCACCGATCGACAAGCCCCGCATTGTCGTGGCGGTGATGATTGACGAGCCCAACAACGGTAAGCACTATGGCGGCGATGTCGCAGCGCCGGTGTTCAGTGAAACGGTGCAGCAGTCCCTGCGCATGCTGGGGGTCCAGCCGGATATGAGCGTCAAGCCGCAAATCGTGGCGCAGGCAGTGGAGGAGAGCTTCTGATGCGAACCCTTCACAGTCTCCCGGAGGTTGTGGCGTGGCTCAGTGCGCGCGTCACCGGCACCCTGCGCACCGACAGCCGCCGGGTACGGTCCGGCGACGCGTTCATCGCGTGGCCGGGGCAAGCGACCGATGGCCGCTCGCACGTCGCGGATGCGCTCCAGCGCGGTGCGCTGGCCTGCCTGGTCGAGCAAGCGGGTGTCGAAGTCTTTGGTTTCGACAACGACGCCATTGCCAGCTACGCGGCGCTGAAAGCCGCATCGGGCCTGATCGCCGCGGCGTTTTATGCCGAGCCCACGCGCCATCTGAATGTGCTGGCCGTGACCGGCACCAACGGCAAAACCTCCACCAGTTGGTGGCTGGCGCAAGCCTTGAGCACGCTGCCCCCGCCGCTGACGCAGCGCTGCGCGGTGGTGGGCACCCTGGGCGTGGGTGTGCCGCCGCTACCAGGTCAGCTTGCAGACGATGCGCTGTCGGTAGTGTCGACCGGCCTGACTACCCCCGATCCGGTCTTGCTGCAGCAGAGTTTTCGCCGTTTTGTCGATGCCGGGTTTGCCGCCTGCGCGATCGAGGCGTCCTCCATCGGCATCGTCGAACACCGCCTGGACGGCACCCGCATTCACACCGCCCTGCTGACCAACCTGACCCAGGACCACCTGGACTACCACGGCGACATGCAGGCCTATTGGCAGGCCAAGCTCAGACTGTTTGCCTGGCCGGGGCTGCGTGCGGCGGTGGTCAATGTCGACGATGGTTATGGCGAGAGCTTGGCCAGAACTTTGCAAGGCGGCGCCATCGACTTGTGGACGGTGGCCTGCCGTGGCGCGGCGCGCTTGCGTGCCGACAACATTCACTACACCGCGCGGGGCCTGGCCTTCGAGGTGTACGAGGCCGGCGACCGCCATCTGCTGGACACCGGCCTGATTGGCCACTACAACGTATCCAATGTGCTGGGCGTGCTCGGCGGCATGCGCTCGCTGGGGATACCGCTGGCGGCGGCGGTTCAGGCCTGCCGCCATTTGACGCCGGTACCCGGCCGCATGGAGTGCGTGGGTGCGCCGCACCAGCCCTTGGTCGTGGTGGACTACGCCCACACCCCCGATGCGTTGGACAAGGCGCTGGCGACCTTGCACGGCCTGGCCCAGCAGCGCGCAGGCAAGCTTTGGTGTGTCTTTGGTTGCGGCGGGGAACGCGACCCGATCAAGCGTCCGCTGATGGGTGCGGTGGCGGCTCGCCATGCCGATCACATCGTGGTCACCAGCGACAACCCGCGCCGCGAGCGGCCCGAGGCCATCATCAGCCAGATTCTGCTGGGCGTGACGCATGACGGCTCGGCCACCGTGCAGTCGGACCGAGCCCTGGCCATTGCCCAGACGCTGGCGCAGGCCGACGGCGCCGACGTGGTGTTGGTGGCCGGCAAGGGCCACGAGGACTATCAGGATGTGGCGGGTGTCAAGCATGCATTCTCCGATGTGCAGCAGGTGCACGCGGCTTTGCTTGGCTGGCGGCCACCGACCCCAACCAAGGGAGCCCGAGCATGAGCGAGGCCATGATGACACTCGCGCAGGCCGTGCCGTGGCTGGCCGAGTCACGGCTGACCGGCGACGGCGCGGTGGCGTTTTCCCGCGTGCACACCGACTCGCGCACGCTGCAAAGTGGTGATTTGTTCGTGGCCCTGCGTGGGGAGCGCTTTGATGGCAACGACTTCCTGGCCGAGGCGCGCGCCAAGGGCGCCGTGGCCGCGCTGTGCCAGGGCGACGCCCAGGCACGGCTGGAGGCCGCTGGATTGCCGGGCGTGCTGGTGCCCGATGCCAAGCTGGCGCTGGCGCAATTGGCCACAGCTTGGCGCGCCCAGTTCAAGTTGCCGTTGATTGCGGTGACCGGCAGCAACGGCAAGACCACCGTGACCCAGATGATCGCCGCGATCCTGCAGGCATTCCAACCGGGCGCCAGTCTGGCGACGCAGGGCAATTTCAACAACGACATCGGCGTGCCCTTGACGCTGTTGCGACTACGCGCCGAACACCAATTGGCGGTGGTCGAGCTAGGCATGAACCATCCTGGCGAGATTGCCACGCTGGCGGCCATTGCGCAGCCCACTGTGGCCCTGGTCAACAACGCGCAACGCGAGCACATGGAGTTCATGGCCACGGTAGAGGCGGTGGCGCACGAGAACGGTAGCGTCATCGACGCCTTGCCGGGTAACGGTGTGGCGGTCTATCCATGCGACGACGCCTTCACCCCGGTCTGGCTTGCCAAGGCGGCCCAACGGGCCACGCTGTGCTTTGCCCTGGACGCAGCGCCCGGCGCGACCGATGTGTTCTGCACCAGTGCCGTGTGGGCCGGTGAGCATTGGCAAGTGGCGGCCCAGACGCCTGTCGGCGCGCTGAGCTATTCGCTGCACATCGCTGGTCAACACAACGTCAAGAACTCGCTGGCCGCCGCCTGCTGCGCCCTGGCCGCTGGCGTTCCACGGGCCGCGATCGAAGCTGGGCTGGCCGCGTTCGAGCCGGTCCAGGGCCGCTCCCGCGCGGTGTCGCTCGAACGTGACGGGCATCGATTGACCGTGGTGGACGACACCTACAACGCCAATCCGGACTCGGTGCGCGCCGCCATGGCGGTGCTGGCCAGCCTGCCCGGACCGCACCTGTTGGTGCTCGGTGACATGGGCGAGGTGGGTGACCAGGGCCCGCAATTCCACGCCCAGGCCGGGCGCGAGGCGGGCGCGCTGGGTATTGAGATGCTGATGACCTTGGGCGAGGCCTCGGCGGCGGCCAGCGGCGCATTTCCCGGTGGCCGCCACTTCGGTGAGGTGCAGGGGCTCAATGCCGCGGTGCGGGCCGCCTTGCCCCAACTGGGCAGTGTGCTGGTCAAGGGGTCGAGGTTCATGAAGATGGAGCGGGTGGTGCAAGCCATCGGCGCAGCCTGCCCAAGCGAAAAGGAAAAAATCCATGCGGCCTGAACCAACTGCCCGGAGGCCGCCATGCTGTTGAGTCTGGCCCAGTGGCTGCAGTCGCTGTCGCCCGAATTCGGCTACTTTCGGGTGTTCCAGTACCTGACCTTTCGCGCCGTCATGGCGGCGCTGACGGCCTTGCTGATGGGCCTGGCGGCAGGCCCTTTCGTGATCCGCAAACTCGCTGCGCTGAAGATCGGACAACCGATCCGCGGCTACGCCATGGCGAGCCATCTCTCCAAGAGCGGCACGCCGACCATGGGCGGTGTGCTGATTCTGCTGTGTATTGCGGTCTCGACCCTGCTGTGGGTTGACCTGACCAACCGCTTCGTCTGGATCGTGCTGTTGGTCACGCTCGGTTTTGGTGCCATCGGTTGGGTGGACGACTGGCGCAAGGTGGTCAACAAGGACCCGGAAGGCATGCGTTCGCGCGAGAAATATTTCTGGCAGTCGGTAATCGGCCTGCTGGCCGCGCTGTACCTGGTGTTCAGCATTTCCGAGAGCTCCAACCTGCGTGTGCTGGAGCTGTTCTTCAAGTGGGTCCAGTCGGGTTTTGATGTCAACTTGCCGCCCAAGGCCGGCTTGTTGCTGCCCTTTTTCAAGGAAGTCAGCTATCCGCTGGGCGTGTTCGGTTTTGTGATCCTGACCTACCTGGTCATCGTCGGCTCCAGCAATGCGGTCAATCTGACCGATGGGCTCGATGGCCTGGCGATCATGCCGGTGGTGATGGTGGGGTCGTCTCTGGGCGTGTTCGCCTATGTAACCGGCAGCGCGGTGTACTCCAAGTACCTGTTTTTTCCGCACATTCCGGGCTCGGGCGAACTGCTGATCTTTTGCTCGGCGATGGCCGGCGCGGGCTTGGCCTTCTTGTGGTTCAACACCCACCCGGCGCAGGTGTTCATGGGCGACGTCGGCGCCCTGGCCCTGGGTGGCGCTTTGGGCACTATCGCCGTGATCGTGCGCCAGGAAATCGTGCTGGCCATCATGGGGGGCATCTTCGTAGTGGAGGCCTTGTCGGTGATGCTGCAGGTCAGCTACTTCAAGTACACCAAACGCAAGTACGGACAAGGTCAGCGGCTACTCAAGATGGCGCCGCTGCACCATCACTTCGAGAAGAGCGGCTGGAACGAGACGCAAGTCGTGGTGCGTTTCTGGATCATCACCATGCTGCTGTGTCTGGTGGGCCTGTCCACCTTGAAGCTAAGGTAACCGTGCAGCCCTTGTTCGAGAACCAACATGTGCTGATCCTTGGTCTGGGTTCCTCCGGCCTGGCGATGGCGGGCTGGTGCGCCCGCAACGGGGCCCGCGTGACGGTGGCCGATACGCGGGCGGCGCCGCCCCAACTTCAGGCCTTGCAAAGTGAAGTGCCGACGGCTCGTTTTGTAGGTGGGGCGTTCGATGCGGCGCTGTTGGCAAGCACGGATGTGCAAGCCGTGTTCAAGAGCCCGGGCCTGGCGCCCGAGTCGGTCGCGGCGCTGCGGGTGGCCGCGGCTGAGCGTGGCCTGCGGATTTCAGGTGAGTTGGAGTTGTTTGCGCAGGCCTTGGGTGCACTCAAGATGGAGCGTGACTATGCCCCCGCCGTGCTTGCGGTGACCGGCACCAACGGCAAGACCACGGTGACGTCCCTCACCGGGCAACTAGTCGAGCGCAGTGGCAAGTCGGTGGCGGTAGCCGGCAACATCGGGCCGACGTTGCTCGATACACTGGCGCTTCGCATCGATCAAGACTGCCTCCCCGAGGTCTGGGTGATCGAGTTGTCGAGTTTTCAGCTCGATGGGGTAGAGGGATTCGAGCCACTGGCTGCCACGGTGTTGAACGTGACGCAAGACCACCTGGACTGGCATGGCGACATGGCGTCGTATGCCAGCGCCAAGGCGCGCATCTTCGGCAAACAGACATTGATGGTGCTCAACCGCGAGGACCCGGTGGTGATGGCCATGTTGAGCGACGCCGGGCCGCCCCAAGGCGCGAAGGCCCCCTCGGGGGGCAGCGCAGCACGCGCAGCGGCAAGCGTGGGGGCGATTCGCCCAGAACCGGTTCGTGTCAAGCTGCAACGTCCGCTGCTTCGAACCCATGTCACCTTTGGTGGCGACGTGCCGCAGCGCCCCGGCGACTATGGCATTGAGCAAGTCAATGGCATGGCCTGGCTGGTGCGTGCCTTGGAGGCCGACGAGACGTTGAAAAAGAAAAAGGGCCACGAAGAAGAACTGCACTTCCAGCGTCTGATGCCGGCCGATGCCTTGCGCATCCGGGGTCGTCATAACGCCATCAACGCGCTGGCGGCGCTGGCCTTGTGCGGCGCGGCGGGCTGCGCGCTGGGACCCGTGCTCTACGGCTTGCGCGAATACCGCGGTGAGCCGCATCGGGTTGAATCGGTCGGCATGCTGGGCGAGGTCGAGTTTTTTGACGACAGCAAGGGCACCAATGTGGGTGCCACAGTGGCCGCGCTCAATGGTCTGGGTGCCGAGCGTAAGGTCGTCGCCATTCTCGGTGGCGACGGCAAGGGGCAGGACTTTGCCCCCTTGGCGGGGCCGGTGTCCCGCCATGCGCGTGCGGTGGTGTTGATTGGCCGTGATGCACCGCGGATTCGCGCGGCGCTGGCGGCGAGCGGCGTTCCAATGCTGGACGGCGCTTCCATGGCCGATGCGGTGGCGCAGGCCAACCGTGAGGCGCATGCGGGTGACGCGGTGCTGATGTCGCCCGCCTGTGCCAGCTTTGACATGTTCGACAACTACGAGCACCGCGCGCGCGCCTTCCGTGACGCCGTGGCCGACCTGGCCAATGCCGCTGGTGTGCAATGGGAGGGCGCAGCGTGAGCAGCCTGCCCCAGCGGGTGATGGCCTGGTTCACCGCCCTGCTGCAGCCCGCTACGGACGGGCTACCGATACGCCTGGGCGCCACGCGCAGCCTGGGCGCCAAGGTGGCCGCGTCCCGTGTTACGGGCTTCGATCAGCCGCTGGTCTGGGTCACCGTGGCCTTGCTGGCCTGGGGTCTGGTGATGGTGTACTCGGCGTCCATCGCGATGCCTGACAACCCGCGCTTTGCCAAGTACACCCCCACGTATTTCCTGACCCGCCATGTGATGTGGCTGGCGATTGCGTCTGTCGCCGCGCTGCTGGCTTTTCAGGTGCCATTGGCCACTTGGGAGAAGGTCGCACCCTGGCTGTTCGTGGTGTCGCTGGTGCTGCTGATCGTGGTGCTGATTCCGCAGGTCGGCAAGGTGGTCTACGGCGCGCGGCGCTGGATCTCCTTTGGCCCCTTGAGCTTTCAGCCCTCGGAACTGGCCAAGTTCGCGGTGCTGCTCTACGCCGCGGACTACATGGTGCGCAAGATGGAGGTCAAGGAGCGCTTTTTCCGAGCCGTGGCCCCGATGGGCCTGGCGGTGGCGGTGGTTGGGCTGCTGCTGCTGGCCGAGCCCGACATGGGCGCCTTCATGGTGATCGCCGTGATTGCCATGGGCATCCTGTTCCTGGGCGGCGTCAACGCGCGCATGTTCCTGCTGATCGCCGCGGTGCTGCTGGTGGCCTTTGCGCTGATGATCGCCTTGAGCGACTGGCGACGTGAACGCATCTTTGCCTACCTCGACCCCTGGAGCGAGAAAAACGCGCTGGCCAAGGGCTACCAGCTCACGCACTCGTTGATTGCCATCGGGCGTGGCGAGATTTTTGGCGTCGGGCTGGGTGGCAGCGTGGAGAAATTGCACTGGCTGCCCGAGGCACACACCGACTTCCTGCTGGCGGTGATCGGTGAGGAATTTGGTTTGGTTGGTGTGCTGTGCGTGATCGGCCTGTTCCTGTGGCTGACCCGGCGCATGATGCACATCGGCCGCCAGGCGATCGCGCTGGACCGTGTGTTCGCCGGTCTGGTGGCGCAAGGCGTGGCGATCTGGATGGGCTTTCAGGCCTTCATCAACATGGGCGTGAACCTGGGCGCCTTGCCGACCAAGGGTTTGACCTTGCCGCTGATGAGTTACGGCGGCTCTGCCATCCTGGTCAACCTGATTGCGATTGCGGTGGTGCTGCGGGTGGATTTCGAGAACAAACAGATGATGCACGGGGGGCGGCGATGACAGCGCGCTGTGTTTTGATCATGGCGGGCGGAACCGGCGGCCATATCTTCCCTGGTCTGGCAGTGGCGATAGCCTTGCGTGAGCGGGGTTGGCGTGTGCACTGGCTCGGCGGCAAAGGTACGTCGGCCAACCCCAGCATGGAGAGCCAGCTCGTGCCCAAACAAGGGTTCGCCTTCGAAGCGCTCGACTTCAGCGGTGTGCGGGGCAAGGGCTTGCTCACTCTGGCGCTACTGCCCACGCGACTCTTGCGCGCCTTCTGGCAGAGCCTGAAGGTGCTGCGCCGGGTCAAGCCCGATGTAGTGGTGGGCCTGGGCGGCTACATCACGTTTCCGGCCGGGCTGATGAGTGTCTGGTTGGCCAAACCCTTGGTGTTGCATGAGCAGAATTCGGTGGCCGGTCTGGCCAACCGGGTGCTGGCGAGCATGGCGGATCGCGTCTTCACGGCCTTCCCCGACGTGCTCAAGCGTGCGCAATGGGTGGGCAATCCCTTGCGGCGGGCCTTCCTGGATCGGCCCGGCCCAGCCGAACGCTTTGCCGGGCGCAGCGGAGCGCTGCGCCTGCTGGTGGTCGGGGGCAGTCTGGGTGCGCGCTCGCTCAACAACATCGTGCCACGCGCCCTGGCGCTGATCCCGAAGGACCAGCGCCCGCAGGTGGTCCACCAGAGTGGCGCCAAGCAGATTGATGAACTGCGTGGCAACTACACCGCCGCCGGCGTGCTGGCGGAGTTGACGCCGTTCATCGACGACACCGCGCAGGCCTTTGCCGATGCCGATCTGGTGATCTGCCGCGCCGGCGCCAGCACGGTGACCGAACTGGCGGCAGTGGGCGCTGCGGCGGTGCTGGTGCCGTTCCCTTCAGCCGTGGATGACCACCAGACCCACAACGCACGATTCCTGGTCGACCAGGGCGCGGCTTGGCTGGTGCCGCAATCCGAGCTGAGCCCAGAGAGTCTCGCCAAAATGCTACAAAAAACAGAGCGAACTATCCTTCTGGAATACGCCCTACGGGCCAAATCGCTTGAAAAAACAACGGCCACCGAGCAAATCGTCGCCGCGTGTGAGGAGTTGACTGCATGAAACACGCTATTCGTCACATTCACTTCGTCGGGGTCGGCGGCTCGGGCATGTCCGGCATTGCCGAGGTGCTGCTCAACCTTGGCTACGTCATTTCCGGTTCGGACCTGGCAGACAGCGCCACGCTCAAGCGGCTGGCGGCGCTGGGCATTCAGACTTTTGTCGGCCACGACGCCCGCCATGTCGCGGGCGCCGATGCGGTGGTGACTTCCACCGCCGTGCAAGCCAGCAACCCGGAGGTGCTGGCAGCACGCGAGCGGCGCATTCCGGTGGTGCCGCGCGCCCTGATGCTGGCCGAACTGATGCGCCTCAAGCAGGGCATCGCGATTGCCGGCACCCACGGCAAGACCACCACCACCAGCCTGGTGGCCAGTGTTCTGGCCGAGGCCGGGCTGGACCCGACCTTTGTGATCGGCGGACGGCTGAACCGTGTAGGCGCCAACGCCCGCCTGGGGCAGGGCGACTACATCGTGGTGGAGGCGGATGAGTCGGATGCGTCCTTCCTGAACCTCTCGCCGGTGATGGCGGTGGTGACCAACATCGATGCCGACCACATGGAAACCTATGGCCATGACTTTGGCCGGCTCAAGGGTGCCTTTGTCGACTTCTTGCACCGCATGCCCTTCTATGGCACCGCCATTCTGTGCACCGACGACCCGGCGGTGAGCGACATCGTGCAGCACGTGACCTGCCCGGTGACCAGTTATGGCTTCAATGAGCAGGCCGAGGTGCGTGCCGTCAACGTCCGGGCGGTGGGTGCGCAGATGCACTTCACGGTGCTACGACGCAACGGGGTGGTCTTGCCCGACCTTGAGGTGGTGCTGAACCTGGCTGGGCGGCACAACGTGCTCAACGCGCTGTCCGCCATCGCGGTGGCGACTGAGCTCAACTTGGCTGATGCCGCCGTGCTCAAGGCGCTGGCGGAGTTCCATGGCGTGGGGCGACGCTTCCAGAGCTACGGCGAACTGCCGGCCAAGGATGGCGGCGCCTTCACGGTGATTGACGACTATGGGCATCACCCGGTTGAAATGGCCGCCACGCTGGCGGCGGCGCGTGGTGCATTTCCGGACCGGCGACTGGTGCTGGCCTTCCAGCCGCACCGGTTTACCCGCACCCGAGACTGTTTCGAAGACTTCGTCAAGGTCATTGGTCAGGCTGACGCAGTGCTGCTGACCGAGGTCTACGCGGCCGGTGAGGCGCCCATCGTCGCGGCCGACGGGCGAAGCCTGAGCCGCGCCGTGCGCGTCGGGGGCAAGGTGGAGCCGGTGTTTGTGGACGATATTGCCGAGTTGCCGCAGGCGATCGTGGACAACCTTCGCGCCAACGACGTGCTGCTGTGCATGGGCGCTGGTTCGATCGGCACGGTGCCGGGGAAACTGGTTGAGATGCTCCGGAATTCAGAGCACGCTATGCAAACGGGACAATCCTCATGAGTCAAGCAAAGGCCACAGTGCGCCGCGCAGGGCCGCCCCAAGCAAGCACAGCCCCCTTGGGGGGCAGCGCAGTACACGAAGTGACAAGCGTGGGGGCCACATTCGGGAAAGTCGCGGTGCTGATGGGGGGCGTCTCGGCGGAGCGCGAGATATCCTTGATGTCGGGGCAGGGTGTACTGCAGGCGCTGTTGTCCAAGGGCGTCGACGCCCACGCCTTTGATCCGGCCGAGCGCGATCTGAGCGAACTCAAGCGTGAGGGTTTTGAGCGCTGCTTCATCGCTCTGCATGGGCGTTTTGGTGAGGACGGCACGGTGCAGGGCGCCCTGGAATTGCTGGGCATTCCCTACACCGGCTCGGGCGTGATGGCGTCGAGTATTGCCATCGACAAGATCATGACCAAGCGGGTCTGGTTGGCCGAGGGCCTGCCCACCCCCAAGTACCACTTGCTGCGCCGTGGAACCTATACCCGTCGCCAGGTGATCGCGATCCCGGATGAGCTGGGCTTGCCCGTGATCGTCAAGCCCGCTCGCGAGGGCTCATCCATCGGTGTTGCCAAGGTGGCGGGTTATTCCGAGATGGCCCACGCAGTTGAGCAGGCCGCCGCGCTGGATGCGGATGTGTTGTGCGAGCAATTCATCAGCGGCGATGAAGTCACCTGCCCGGTGCTGGGCAGCGGCGAGGGCGCACACGCCTTGCCGGTGATCCGCATTGTGGCGCCCGAGGGCAACTACGACTACCAGAACAAGTACTTCACCAACGACACCCAGTACCTCGTGCCGTGTGGGCTGCCCGAGGGTGAGGAACCGGCCATCCAGGCGATGGTGCTCAAGGCCTATCGGGTGCTGGGCTGCCGGGGTTGGGCGCGGGCCGACGTGATGATCGATGCCCACACGCGCAAGCCCTACCTGCTGGAGATCAATACCTCCCCCGGCATGACCGGCCACTCGTTGGTGCCGATGTCGGCCAGGGCGGCCGGCATCAGCTATCCCGACTTGTGTATTGAATTGCTGCGACTGGCCGCGTTGGACTATCCAGCCGGGCCTTCTGTGCCTGACCCGGGTTCGATATCAGCATGAACGACGCCCAAGCCATCCCGCTGGACATTCGACTCATGAACATGAGCGCATCCGCGCTGTTCGTGGTGTTCGTGCTGGCGCTGCTCGGGATGGTGTTGGCCTCGGTGCTGCGGCACCCGTTCTTCGCGATTCGCGGCATCACCGTGCTGGGCGATGTGGCGCACAACAATGCGGTGACTTTGCGCGCCAACGTGGCGCCACGCTTGTCGGGCACCTTCTTCACGCTCGACCTGGCGCGCGCGCGCTCGGCGTTCGAGGCGGTGCCCTGGGTGCGCCACGCGCTGGTGCGCCGCGAGTTTCCCAACCGCCTGCGCGTGGAGCTGCAGGAACACCAGGCGGTGGCCTATTGGGGCGCCGAGGGGGACTCCACCCTGGTCAATAGCTTCGGTGAGGTGTTCGAAGCCAACGTCGGCGATGTGGAGCAAGACGCCTTGCCCCGGCTGAGCGGCCCTGAGGGGCAGGGCGCCGTCGTGCTGGCGATGTACCAGACCCTGCAGCCGCTGTTTGAGGCCACCGACCTGCCGCTGGAGCAGCTCGACCTGACCGGGCAGGGTAGCTGGCGCGCGCGGCTGGACACCGGCGCCACGCTGGAACTGGGGCGGGGCAGTGCGCCGGAGATCCAGGCGCGTGTGCAACGCTTGCTCAAGACGGTGACCCAGGTGGCAGGGCGCTACGGACGCACGCCGCAGGCCGTCGAGACGGCCGATCTGCGCCATCCCGATGGGTATGCCATTCGCTTGGCGGGCGTCACCACGCACACGCTCGACGCAAAGAAGAAATAGCGGAACTGAACACTCAGGCAAACATATGGCAAAAGAATACAAGGACCTGGTCGTCGGACTGGACATCGGCACCGCCAAGGTGATGGTGGTGGTGGCTGAAGTGCTGCCCGGCGGGGAACTCAAGCTCGCTGGACTGGGCGTGGCGCCCAGCAATGGCCTCAAGCGCGGCGTGGTGGTCAACATCGAAGCCACGGTGCACAGCATCCAGCAGGCGCTGAAAGAAGCCGAGCTGATGGCCGACTGCAAGATCCAGCGCGTCTTCACCGGTATCACCGGCAGCCACATTCGCGGCATCAACTCCAGCGGCATGGTGGCGGTGAAGGACCGCGAGGTGACCCAGGCGGACGTGGCGCGCGTGGTCGAGACCGCCAAGGCCATCAACATCTCGACCGACCAGCGCCTGCTGCTGGTGGAGCCGCAGGAGTTCATCATCGACGGCCAGGATGTGAAAGAGCCGATCGGCATGAGCGGCCTGCGCCTGGAAGCCAAGGTGCACATCGTGACCGGCGCGCAGACGGCGGCCGAGAACATCATCAAATGCGTGCGCCGTTGCGGCCTGGAGGTGGAGCAGCTCATGCTCAACCCGCTGGCCTCCAGCCTGGCGGTGCTGACGCAGGACGAGCGCGAACTGGGCGTGGCGCTGATCGACATCGGCGCGGGCACCACCGATGTGGCGATCTTCACCAACGGTGCGATCCGTCATACCGCGGTGATTCCGATTGCCGGCGACCTGATCACCAGCGACATCGCGATGGCGCTGCGCACGCCGACCAAGGACGCGGAAGACATCAAGGTTGAGCACGGTTGCGCCAAGCAGTTGCTGGCCGACCCCGAGACCCAGGTCGAAGTGCCCGGCCTGGGCGACCGCGGCCCCCGGTTGCTGAGCCGCCAGGCCCTGGCCGGCGTGATCGAGCCGCGCATCGAGGAGATCTTTTCCTTGGTGCACCAGGTGATGCGCAACTCGGGTTATGAAGAAGTGATGTCTTCCGGCGTGGTGCTGACCGGCGGCAGTTGTGTGATGCCGGGCATGGTCGAGTTGGGCGAGGACATCTTTCTTAAACCGGTCCGTCGGGGCCTGCCCAAGTATTCCGGCGGGCTGTCGGACATGGTGGCGCAGCCGCGGGCGGCCACGGTGATGGGTCTGCTGGAAGAGGCACGGTATGCCCGCATGCGTGGCCTGAAGGTGGCGCAGAAGAATGGCTCCATGAAGACTGCTTTTGGTCAGCTCAAGGACTGGTTTGTGGGGAACTTCTGATGAACTCCGCCTGGCGCCCACGCTTCGCCAATGCGACTGTCTGCAGTCGCTTGGAGCCGTGCGCCCGGCCAAGTGCGATACGGCGGCAATGGCACCGCCTGTGGCTGGCGCGGGGAAGTCCGCACTGGCGATGGCGGTGCACCGATCCCCCTTCATGACGGGGTCCGTGGCAACAGAACAACTTTCGGCAACTGTTAAAGATTTTTGTACTTCAGGAGAGAAAAATGCCTATCGAAATGATTGAAGAAGAAGCGTTCAACCAGGGCACGCAGATCAAGGTGATCGGCGTGGGAGGTGGGGGCGGTAATGCCGTCGGGCACATGATTGGTTGCTCGGTCCAGGGCGTCGAGTTCATCTGCGCCAACACCGACGCCCAGGCACTTAGCCGCAGTGTGGCGCACCGCACCATCCAGCTCGGCACCAGCGGACTGGGCGCGGGCAGCAAGCCCGACAAAGGCCGTGAATCGGCCGAGCTCGCCGCCGAGGACATCCGCGCGGCCATCGACGGGGCCCACATGCTGTTCATCACGGCGGGCATGGGCGGCGGCACCGGCACCGGCGCGGCGCCGGTGATCGCCCGCATCGCCAAGGAAATGGGCATCCTGACCGTCGGCGTGGTGACCAAGCCTTTTGACTGGGAAGGCGGTCGACGCATGACCAACGCCGACAACGGCCTGACCGAGCTGGAAGCCAACGTTGATTCGCTGATCGTGGTGCTCAACGAAAAGCTGCTCGAAGTGCTGGGCGACGACATCACCCAGGACGAGGCTTTTGCGCACGCCAACGATGTGCTGAAGAACGCCGTCGGCGGCATCGCCGAAATCATCAATGTGCCGGGCCACGTCAACGTTGACTTCGAAGACGTGCGCACGGTAATGGGCGAGCCCGGCAAGGCCATGATGGGTACCGCCGTGGCCAGCGGCCCGGACCGCGCCCGTATTGCCGCCGAACAGGCCGTGGCCTGCCCGCTGCTCGAAGGCATCGATCTGTCTGGCGCCAAGGGTGTGCTGGTGCTGATCACCGCGGCCAAGGGTTCCTTGAAGCTGAGTGAGTCCAAGCTGGCGATGAACACCATCCGCGCCTACGCCTCGCCCGATGCCCATGTGATCTACGGCACCGCCTACGACGACGCGCTGGGTGAGGATATCCGTGTCACGGTGGTGGCCACCGGTCTCTCGCGCCAGGGTGTGCGTCGAACAGCGCCGCCGCTGCAGGTGCTGCGCACCGGCACCGACAACGTGCCCTTCCATGTACCGACCCTGACCAACTCGGTGTCGGGACCACTCACGGGCTCCGGCGGAGCAGCCAGCCAGCCGCAGCCCGACTACGGCAACATGGCCACGCCCAGCGTCTGGCGCACCCGTGACCGCACCCAGGCCGCCGCCAAGGTCGACGCGCTGGCCTCGGGTGGCATGGACGATTACGAGATCCCGGCGTTCCTGCGCAAGCAGGCCGATTGATGGGCCACGGCACCCCCCCACCGGCCGTAGCGCTACCGGTGGGCGCGCGCGCGTGATCGGCCCGACCCTGGTGGAGTGCAAGACATGAAAGCTGTCATTTATGAGCATTACGGTCCACCCGAGGTGCTGCAATGGCAGGAGGTCGCAAGGCCCACGCCGAAGGACCACGAGGTCTTGATCAAGGTACACGCCAGCACCGTCACCGCTGGCGACTGGCGCGTGCGAAGCCTCACCATGCCGCGTGGTTTTGGCCTGATTTCGCGTTTGGTGTTGGGGTTGCGCAAGCCCAGGCAGGCCATTCTGGGTGTCGAGCTGGCCGGCACCGTGGTCGCGTTGGGTAGTAAGGTTAACCAGTTCAAAGTAGGCGACCAGGTGTTCGGCATGGACGGCGCGCACATGGGTTGTTATGCCGAGTACAAGTGCATGCCGCAGGACGGCGCCCTCGCGCTCAAGCCAGCCAGTCTGAGCTTCGAGGAGGCAGCAGCTTTGTCGTTTGGCGGAACCACTGCCTTGGACTTTTTTCGGCGCGCGAACCTGAAAAGCGGAGAAACCGTGCTGGTCAACGGTGCCTCCGGCGGCGTGGGTACCGCCGCGGTGCAGCTTGCCAAACACTTTGGCGCCGAGGTGACGGCGGTGTGCAGCGGCGCCAACGCGGCGCTGGTGCGCTCGCTGGGTGCCGACCACGTGATTGACTACGCGAAACAGGATTTCACGACCAACGGCCAAACCTATGAATTGATCGTCGACACCGCCGGTACGGCGGGCTTCTCGCGCTGCAAGGGTTCGCTCGCGGACAAGGGGCGCCTGCTGCTGGTGTTAGGCGGGCTGGCCGAACTGCTGCAGGCTCCCTGGGTGGGCCTGAGCAGCGGCAAGAAGATCATCGCCGGGCCGGCCACCGAGCGGGCGCAGGACGTGCGCCTGCTGGCCGAACTGGCCGGCGCGGGCAAGTTCAAGCCGGTGATTGATCGACGTTACCCCGTCGCGCAGATCGTCGAGGCGCACCGCTATGTCGATACTGGCCGCAAGCGCGGCAACGTCGTCATCACGTGGGATACGCTGGCGCCCGATGGTCAGAGCGGCCTTGCAGACGCTGTGCAGTTGGTGGCTCCATTGCCTTCCTCCATGCCTGGCCAGAGCGACGCGCCAGCTCGGTAAAATCCGCCTGTGCTGCAACAACGAACCCTCAAATCCCTGACCCGCGCCGTTGGCGTGGGCATGCACAGCGGACAGCGCGTCGAGTTGACCTTGCGGCCGGCTCAGCCCGACACCGGAATCGTGTTTCGCCGGGTTGACTTGCCCCAGCCGGTGGATATTCCGATGGTGGCCAGTTCGGTCTCCGATACGCGCATGGCCACCACGGTGGCCAATGGTGGCGCCAAGGTGGCCACGGTTGAGCACCTGATGTCGGCCTGCGCCGGCCTGGGTATCGACAATCTGTACGTCGACATCACCGCCGAAGAGGTGCCCATTCTGGATGGCTCTGCCGCTTCGTTTGTGTTCCTGCTGCAAAGTGCCGGCATCGTGTTTCAGAATGCGCCGCGTCGTTTTATCCAGGTGACCAAGCCGGTCGAGGTGCGCGAAGGTAGCGGTGCTTCGGAACGCTGGGCGCGCCTGGAGCCGTTTCACGGCTACAGGCTGAGTTTTGAGATTGACTTTGACCACCCGGCGGTGGACGCGACCGGCCAGCAGGTAGCGTTCGACATGAGCGTGAATTCGTATTCCCGCGACATCGCCCGGGCGCGCACTTTTGGCTTCACCAAGGATGTCGAGATGATGCGGGTCAACGGCCTGGGGCTGGGCGGTGGCCTGGACAACGCCATCGTGATGGACGACTACAAGATCCTCAACGCCGGCGGCTTGCGTTATGACGACGAATTCGTCAAGCACAAGATTCTCGATGCCATGGGCGACCTGTACATGCTGGGCAAACCGCTGCTGGCGAGTTTCAGCGCGTTTCGTTCCGGCCATGCCTTGAACAACAAGCTGGTGCGCGAACTGCTGAGTCAGACCGAGGCCTGGAAGATCGTGAGCTTCGAGGACGAGCAGCAGGCACCCAAGGGTTTTGCGCAACTGGCGCGCGCCTGGTAGCGGCACGGCCTGGTTCATGGTGAGTTGAGAACAGCGCGTCGCTACATTCGGATCTTCCCCGAAAAGTCTTATGTTGTTGTTTCGCTGGCTCATTCTCCTACTGCTGCTCGGCGCGGTGGTGTCGTTCTCGTTCTATGCCGCGACCGGACAAGTCCGTTACCGGCGCATCGGCTTGCTCACCCTCAAATGGACCCTGATCGCGGCGTTTGGGTTTTTTGCCGTGCTGATTCTGGAACGCATCGCGTAGCGAGCATGGTCTGTCCCCTGGGGCGAGCGAACCCACGACGCTCGCAGCATGGCCTGTGTCGCGAGGGTGCGATTCAAACTGGGTGCGCCAGCGGGCCATTGACGCACCCGCTGCCCAGGGCGACCGGCCCCAATTGCCAGATTCCCGAATACCCGATTGCCTGAACTCGCCCCCTATCCCCCCAACCCCCTTCCCACCCTCGCCAGGGCGGGAAGGGGGAGCCTCATTTGACCGTGCGATTTGGCACCGGGCGAACCGGGAGCGGTTGAAATCGGGGTTGGTACGGCAGGAACTCAGGGCGCGAGTTCCGAGCGCCGGAGGCGGACCCGGTGATTCGAGCTGAAGCCCATTTCTTCTCTCTGGGCTCGTCGCTGGCGCGCAGC
>JAUXWC010000092.1 GCA_030685025.1 Rhodoferax sp. | reverse complement strand
GTGCGTATTTCGGCAAACGTGACCGACGATTTCGGCGAACGTGACCGGTTTGAGGGGTCGGTGCTGAGTTGCGTGGGATGGATTGTAGGAAGTGGCTGTTTGAAGGTGGTTGAGCGGCTCCGTGGTTGACGTTGTCGGAGGTGGCGTCGCTATGCGGCGGCGGTGTCTTGCGGCGTGGCGGTCTCGCTGCCTTCGGTGTGCATGGCGGCCGCTTTGCTCGGCCGCATCGACTTGCCCTTGAGGTTCAACCGATGGCTGCGCGACAGCAACCGGTCGAGGATTGCGTCGGCAACGGTTGCGTCGCCGATCCACGCATGCCAGTGCTCGACGGGCAACTGGCTTGTCACGATCGTCGGGCGCGTTCCTGCCCGGTCGTCGATCACCTCCATTAGATCAGCCCGTGTCGGGCCGTCCAGGGCAGCCAGTCCCCAGTCGTCCAACAGCAAGACGTCAGTACGCGCGACCGCGGCGAGCCAACGCCCGAAGCCGCCGTTGCCGTGCAGCACGCGCAGATCTTCGGCCAGGCGCGGCACCCGCAGGTACAGCGCCGAGTGCCCGCGTCGGCAGGCGTACTGCGCCAGCGCGCAGGCGAGCCAGGACTTGCCCGAACCCGTCGGCCCGGTGACCAGGATCGCCGTGCCGTCCTCGACCCAGCGCGACAGCGCCAGGCTCATCAACGAACTGCGCTCGAAGCCCCGTCCGGGCTTGCTGTCGACATCTTCGATGCAGGCCTGCGGGTACTTCAGGCCGGCTCTCTTCATGAGCGCTGCACGGCGCTTGTCATCGCGGTGGTGCACCTCGCGGTCGACCATCAATGCCAAGCGCTCTTCGAAGCTTAGCGCCGTGCTCCCCGCGCTCGAGAGCTGCTCCTCGACGGCCGAGGCCATGCCGGCAAGCTTCAAGTCGCGCAGCTGCGCCAGGGTGTTGTTCATCATCATGGGGAAGATCCTTCAGTGCGTGTTCAATGGAAGTACGAAGCGCCGCGCAGGTTGTCGTGCTCGGGCGAGACCCACTCGGGTACAGGCGCTTGGCGCTCGATGAGATCCCGCCCGTTGCTCAGGATGTCGCGCACATGCCGGTACTGCCCGGCGCCGAGTTCGAGCGCCAGCGTGCAGGCCGCCTCGACGCGTTGCGGGCCGTAGCGCTTGGCCAGGCTGAGTAATCCCAGGCAGCTGCGGTAGCCGTGCTCGGGATGGCGGAAGCGTTGCAGCAGCTGGGTGACGAAGCGGCCGGTGTTCACGCCGATGTCGCCGCCCCAATGGATCAGCCGCTCGGGCGTCCACTCCTTGTGCGCCCTGTGCGCGGCCGGCATGTGTTCGTCCAGCGTCGTGAACCCGCCGCGGCGTGCGCTGCGGGCGTGGCACGCCACGCGCTCGCCGCGGTGTAAAACCTCCACCAGCGCGTCGGTGATGCGCGCCTCCAGCTTCAACCCCACCAACGAGTGCGACACGCTGTAGCGGTGCCCCTCGACCTCGACGTGGTAGTCGATGTGCACCGCCACCGTCTTGAAGGTCGCCCACTGCCAGCGTTGTGCCGGCAAGGCCGACAGAGTCGGCGCGTCGAGCACGGCGAAGAGACTGGCGCGGCTGCCGTCGAGCTTCTGGAACCGGCGCTCGTTGAGCGAGGGCAGCAACGCAGCGAGGGCCGCGTCGGCGGCGTGCACATCCGCCAGAACGGTGTGCCGCAGCCTTGCCATCAGCCAGCGCTCGACGACCTGCACCGCCGACTCGGCGCTGGCCTTGTCCTTCGGAGAATACGGCCGCGCCGGCAGGATCGAGACGCTGTAGTGGCGCGCGAAGTCGTTGACCGTCTGGTTGAGCTTGGGCTCGTAGCGGCAGGCCTCGCTGACGAGTGCGCGCGGGTTGTCCGGCACGATCAGCTGCGGCACGCCGCCGTAGAAGCTCAGCGCGCGGGCCATCGCGCCCAGCCAGGAACGCATGCTCTGGTCGGCGGTCGCGCAGGCGAAGGTGTAGCTGGACGCCCCCATGGCAGCCACGAAGACTTGCGCGCGGGAACCGTCGGCCAACTCGAGGGTCGGGCCGGCGTAGTCGATGAAGAGCTTCTCGCCGGCGCGCCGCTGCTGACGCATCGAGCGCTTGAGCGTCTTGGCGAAGGCCTTGTAGTGACCGCAGAACTGGGTGTAGGCCCAGGTCCGCTGGCCTTCGTGGGCGGCGCGGTATTCGGCCCACAGCAGCATCAGCGTCACGCCCTTGCGGTGCAGCTCGATGTGCACGCGGGCGTAGTCGGGTTCGACGACGCGGCTGAGAGCGGCACCGCCGCCCATCAACCGGCGCTCGAGCGAGGCCTCGTCGAGTTCGACCGTGGACGCCCAGTCGAGGCCAGCGGCGCCCGCCAGGCTGAGGTATTTGGCGACGGCGCCCTTGGAGATCGACAGGCTGCGCGCGATGCGCTCGTGCGACAGGCCGCCCTGGTACTTGAGTCGGAGTATGTCCTTGATCATGCGTATGTCCATGCGTTGCTGCGGCATCGGTCCCGGCCCTCAAAGGGCGCGAGGCTATGCCCAGCGGTTGGTTCATACACAACGTCAGCACCGACCGTCGATCCGGTCAGGCCCCGTTCAAGAAACCGACGATGGCCCGTCGGTCACGTCACCGAAATGACCGGTCACGTTCCCGAAACCGTCGGTCACGATGCCGAAAACACCGGTCACGCTATTCCGAAATACGCACGGTGCTGGCCAGCGACAACCTGGCGCGCGCGTGGAAACGGGTGAAGTCCAACAAGGGAGCGCCGGGCATTGACGGCGTGACCGTGCAGGACTGGCCCGTCCACGCGCGCGAACACTGGCCGACCGTGCGCGAGCAGATCACGCAAGGGCGATACAAACCGCAGGCGGTGCGAAGGGTCGAGATACCCAAGGCCGACGGCGGCAAGCGCATGCTCGGAATTCCCACGGTCACCGACCGCGTGGTCCAGCAGGCCATCGCCCAAGTGCTCACGCCGATCTTCGATCCGACGTTCTCGGATCTGAGCTTCGGCTTTCGACCGGGCCGCAATGCACACCAGGCGATCAGGCAGGTGCAAGCGACTGTGAAGGACGGCTACCGGATCGCGGTGGACATCGACCTCGCAAAATTCTTCGACACGGTCAATCACGACGTGTTGATGAGCTTGCTCGGAAGAACCATTCGCGACCGCCGGCTGCTGGGCCTGATCGGGCGCTACCTGCGCGCTGGCGTGCTGGTCGGTGAGCACATCGAACCCAGCGAAGTGGGCACGCCGCAGGGCGGACCACTCTCGCCATTGCTGGCCAACATCCTGCTGTACCAACTCGACCAAGAGTTGGAAAAGCGGGGCCACCGCTTTGCACGCTACGCCGACGACATGATCATTCTTGTCAAAAGCCAACGCGCCGCAGAGCGGGTGATGCGCAGCATCACCCGCTACCTGGAGACAAGCCTCAAGCTCACGGTCAACCGCGCCAAAAGCAAGGCCGCGCCGATGAGCGAATGCAGCTTCCTGGGCTTCACGATGCGGGGCACGAAGATACGCTGGACCGACAAGTCGGTGGCCAACTTCAAGCACCGGGTCACGGAGCTGACGGGGCGAAGCTGGGGCGTGTCGATGGAACACCGGCTGCACAAGCTGGGGCAATACGTGCGGGGCTGGACGGCGTACTTCGGCATCAGCCAGTACTACCGGCCGGTACCTGAACTGGATGACTGGATCAGGCGGCGCATCCGCAGTAAGCGGCTAGCCATCCCACCTTGAATAGCCGATGGGTAGCGGCCAGCATGGTGTCCACCTATGTCTGAGGTGGACACCATGCAAATCAAGAGTACTCCGCGGCGGCGCCACGCCGCTGAACTCAAGGCCCGGGTGCTGGCTGCGTGCGACGAGCCCGGCGCCTCGGTGGCGGCCATTGCGCGCGCCTACGACCTCAATGCCAACCTCGTGCACAAGTGGCGCCGTGGGGTGGC
>JAUXWC010000090.1 GCA_030685025.1 Rhodoferax sp. | reverse complement strand
CACGCTGATGTCGACCACCGACACCAAAGGCCGGATCACCTACGCGAATGCCGCGTTTATTCGCACCAGTGGCTTTTCGGCCGATGACTTGGCGGGGCAGGCGCACAACATCGTGCGCCACCCGGACATGCCGATGCAGGCCTACGCCGACATGTGGCGCAGCCTGCAAGCCGGGCAGGCCTGGACCGCGGTAGTCAAGAACCGGCGCGTCAATGGCGACCACTACTGGGTGCGTGCCAATGTGGCGCCGATGCGGCGCAACGGTCAACTGGTGGGCTACATCTCGGTTCGAACCAAGCCTTCGAGAGCGGCGATTGAAGGCGCCGAGCGCTTGTACCAACGGGTGCGTGACGGCCAGGCGCCGGGCTTGGCGTTTCATTGCGGGCTGGTGGTTCGCACCGGGCTGATGCGTATAACCATCCCCCGGCAAAGCCGGGGGTTTTCAAATTGTGAGCCGCTCAAAGCGGCTAAACGGGGTCGCTAACGCGGCCCCAACTCTTGGCGCCACCGAAACGGTGGCAACTTATCTCCACAGCCCAAGCTGTTCCAGTCTCTCGTCCTCTTTCTCCTGGTTTTGGATATAGCTGCGGATCACCGCCTCATCTCGACCTACGGTCGAAACAAAGTACCCACGTGCCCAGAAGCTCTGTCCTGCAAAATTCCTCTTGCGCTCCCCATACACCCTGGCCAAGTGAATCGCACTTTTCCCCTTGATGTAGCCCACCACGTTGCACACCGCGTATTTCGGCGGTATCGCGATCATCATGTGCACGTGATCGGCCAGCAAGTGGCGCTCTTCGATCCGGCTCTACTTGTGCTGCGCCAGCGTGCGAAACACCTCTCCAAGGTGCACCCGCAACTGCCCGTACAGCACTTTTCTTCGCCCCTTCGGTATGAACACTACGTGGTACTTGCAGTCCCATTTCGTGTGGTTTAGGCTCTCTATGTTGTCCATCCAGTTTCTCCTTTCGTTTGCTTGGCGGCTCACGATTGGTAGTTTCTGCGATGGACACCCGTACCGACGCATACGTCAAACTCCTACTGTCACCCCGGCAAAGCCGGGGGATTACCTACTGGATTTA
>JAUXWC010000088.1 GCA_030685025.1 Rhodoferax sp. | reverse complement strand
GCGCAGTGCCGTGACCGATACCACGGCGGGGAAGCGGCTGCCGTCCTTGCGGATGTAGCTCAGCTCGTAAATGTCCTCGATGCCGCGCGAGGCCTTGAACACCAGCGCCTCGAAGCCGGGTTTGATCTCGGTGCCGAGCTCCACGCTCAGCGCTTTGGCGCGCTCGATCACTTCCTGTGGGTCCGAAATGTCGGCCGGCGTGATCTGGTTCATCACGTCGGTGGCCGCGTAACCCAGCATACGCTCGGCGCCGACGTTGAAGATCTGGATCACGCCTTTGGAATCGGTGGCGATGCTGGAGAAGTTGGCGCTGTCGAAGATAGCCTTCTGCAAGGCACCGGCCTTGAGCAGCGCCTCTTCAGCCTGTTTGCGCGCGGTGTTGTCGGTGCCTATCAGCAAGTAGCCGATGATCGCGTTTTCATCATCGCGCAGCGCGGTGACCGACACCACCGCGGGGAAGCGGCTGCCGTCCTTGCGAATGTAGGTCAGCTCATAGATATCTTCGATGCCGCGCGCGGCCTTGAACACCAGGGCCTCAAAGCCCGGTGTGATCGAGGTGCCGAGTTCAGCGGTGAGTGTCTTGGCGCGTTCGATCACTTCCTGGGGGTCGGAAATCTCGGCCGGCGTCACCTTGTTCATCACCTCGACCGCCGTGTAGCCCAGCATGCGCTCGGCGCCGACGTTGAAGATCTGGATCACGCCTTTGGCGTCGGTGGCGATGCTGGAGAAGTTGGCGCTGTCAAAAATCGCCTTCTGCAAAGCACCGGCCTTAAGCAGCGCCTCTTCGGCCTGTTTGCGCGCCGTGTTGTCGGTGCCAATGCGCAGGTAGCCAATGAGGGTGTCCCGGTCGTCGCGCAGTGCCGTGACCGATACCACGGCGGGGAAGCGGCTGCCGTCCTTGCGGATGTAGCTCAGCTCGTAGATGTCCTCAATACCGCGTGAGGCCTTGAACACCAGGGCCTCGAAGCCCGGCTTGATCTCGGTATCGAGCTCCACGCTCAGGGCCTTGGCGCGTTCGATCACTTCCTGCGGGTCCGAGATGTCGGCCGGCGTGATTTGGTTCATCACCTCGGCCGCTGTGTAGCCCAACATGCGCTCGGCCCCAACGTTGAAAATCTGGATCACGCCCTTGGCGTCGGTGGCGATGCTGGAGAAGTTGGCGCTGTCAAAAATCGCCTTCTGCAAAGCACCGGCCTTAAGCAGCGCCTCTTCGGCCTGCTTGCGCGCGGTGTTGTCGGTGCCAATGAGCAGGTAGCCAATGATGGTGTCCCGGTCGTCGCGCAGTGCCGTGACCGATACCACGGCGGGGAAGCGGCTGCCGTCCTTGCGGATGTAGCTCAGCTCGTAAATGTCCTCGATGCCGCGCGAG
>JAUXWC010000087.1 GCA_030685025.1 Rhodoferax sp. | reverse complement strand
TGGCGGTTTGGCATCTCCGGGGACCGGCCACTGATTCTGGTATCGGCCGGTGTGGTCGAAGGCCTGGGCCTGATGCGCTCACTGGCCCAGGGCCTGAGTCTGTGGACCTGGGGCGGCGTCGCCTGCGACCTGGTGGTGGTGAATGCCGAGCCGGCCTCTTACCAGATGACGCTGCAACGGGAATTGACCGCGTTGCGTGACCGCCACCTTGCCGACAACGCTACCCAGGCCGGGCCGCTGGTGACCGGCTTTCATGTGTTACGCGCCGACGAACTCTCCGGCGTCGAGCTGGCCACCCTGCAGGCCCACGCCCGCGTGCAACTCAATGCCGACGGGCGTCCACTGGTGCATCATGTGCAGGAGTGGGTGGTGCAGCATGAGCTGGCCTTCGAGCAGCGCCACGCCACGTCGACCACGGCGTTGGCGCTCGCACCCTGCCCCGCCACGGCGGACAACGCAACCAGCGGCTCCTTCACCCCCGATGGTGAGGACTTTGGCTTTGACGTCAGCACCGGCCTGCGCCCGACGCGGCCGTGGATCAATGTTCTGGCCAATCCGGCCTTCGGCGCGCACATCAGCGAGGCCGGTGGCGGCTACACCTGGGCTGGCAACAGCCGGATGAACCAGTTGACCACCTGGTCCAACGACCCGGTGGCCGACCCCCCGGCCGAGTGGTTCTTGCTGCAGGACCTCAAGACCATGCAGGTCTGGAGCGCAACGCCCAACGCCTGGGGCGCCGCGGACGTGCGCTACCGTGTCTCGCACGGGCAGGGCTACAGCCGCATTGAGCACCGGCGCGGCCAGGTGGATGTCAAGGCATCGTGGTGTGTCGACGCGCAGACCGCCGTCAAACAGGTGCGCCTGACCGTGGTCAACCACGGACCTCGCAGCGTGCAACTGCGCCTTACCGGCGTGGTCGAGTGGATGATGGGCGCGAACCGGCTCGACCGCGGCACGGTGTACACCCGTGTGTACCGTCAGCGCCTGCCCGCCGTGGCCCTGGCCCAGCCGCATGACGGTGCACTGCAGGCACGCAAACTCACCGCGCTGTTGTGCACACAGCGCGAAAGCGCCGCCGGCTTCGGCGGGGGCACGGCATTCTGGGCGCTGGCCGACACCACCGACGCGGCTGAGGACTGGACCTGCGACCGTCGCGAGTGTTTCGATGCGCGCGGCTACCCGGTGCTGCCCGACCACTTTGGCCAGACCGTCGGTGACGGACTCGACCCCTGCGCGGCGCTGTCGTGCCGCTTCTCACTGGCCAGTGGCGAATCCACGCAACGGGTGTTCCTGCTGGGTTATGCCGACAGCGACAGCGCCGCGCGCGCACTGGCCACCCAGGCGGGCGCCACGTCAGCGCAGCAGCGGCTCGATCAGGTGCGCCACAGTTGGGATCAACTGCTGGGCGCCACCGTCGTGCGCACGCCGGACCCCTTGTTCGACGCGTTGGTGAACCGCTGGTTGTTGTACCAGACCGTGGCGTGCCGCCTGTGGGCCAAGGCCGGCTTTTACCAGGCCGGCGGCGCCACCGGTTACCGCGATCAGTTGCAAGACACCATGGCGCTGAGCTGGGCCGCGCCGGAATTGCTGCGTGCGCAGATCGTGCTGGGTGCGTCGCGCCAGTTTGCGCAAGGCGACGTGCAGCATTGGTGGCACGCGCCGTTGGGCGCCGGAGTACGCACGCATTTTTCGGACGACCTGCTGTGGCTGGCGCAGGCCTGCGTGCGCTATTGGGACGCCACGGGCGACGCCACGCTGTTCGATCAGGTGGTGCCGTTTATCGAAGGCGCGTCGATCCCCGATGGCGCCGAGGATGCCTACTACACGCCCACGGTCAGCAAGCAGCAGGCCACGGTTTTTGAGCATGCCGCGCGCGCCATCGACCGCAGCCTGCGCGTGGGCGTGCATGGGCTGCCCCTGATGGGCAGCGGCGACTGGAACGACGGCATGAACCGGGTTGGCATTGGCGGGCGTGGCGAGTCGGTTTGGCTGGGCTGGTTCTTGTGCCAGTTGGTGGCCGACTTCGCACCGCTGGCGCGCCAGCGTGGCGAGGCGGCGCGCGCGCAGCGTTGGGAAGACGCGGCGCTGGGCTGGTCTGCGGCCTTGAGTGGCCCCGCGTGGGACGGACAGTGGTTCAAACGCGCCTTCTTTGATGACGGACAACCCCTCGGATCGCAAGGCAACCCCGAAGCCCGTATCGACCTGATCGCGCAAGCCTGGAGCGTGCTGTCTCAGGCCGCGCCACCGGCCATGCAGCGCATGGCGATGGCGGCGGTACAGGCCCACCTGGTTGACACGCAGGCCGGCCTGATTCGCCTGCTGCACCCACCGCTGGTCGACGCCTCGCCCAGCGCGGGCTACATCCAGGCCTATCCGCCCGGTGTGCGCGAGAACGGCAGCCAATACAGCCACGCCGGCGTCTGGGCACTGATGGCGCTGGCCCAACTGCACGCCACGCAACCCGCTCCCCAGCAGGGTGGCACGACGCACGGCGAGATCGGCGACGCCGTTTTCCGCTACTTCACCTATCTGAGCCCGGCACACCGTGCACAACACCCAGAACGCGGCCCGGTGTACGGGGTCGAACCCTATGTGATGGCCGCCGACATCTACGCCCACCCACCGTATGTCGGTCGTGGCGGTTGGAGCTGGTACACCGGCGCGGCCGCCTGGCTGCACCGTGCCTCGATCGAATCGATCTTTGGGCTGCGCCAGGGCGCCCGGGCGCTTTCCTTCACGCCCTGCCTGCCAAGCCATTGGCCACAGGCCGAACTGACGCTGCGCCGCGACACGCTGCGCATGCGCTTCATCCTGTTGCGCGGTACACCGGCCGCCATCGAGGCGGCCGCGAGCCGTCACAGCGCCCAACTGCTGCACCCTGGCCAGGCGCTGGACTGGTCCGTCTTGACGGGCGACACCTGTTTTGTCATCCCCCTGGTCGAGGCACCCAGTGCGCAAAACCAGCCCGCCGCGACGGCGGGCTGAGCGCCATCGCGTCGCTCTGACAGCGCCATGCGGCGCTGTCCTACAGGCTCAGGCGTCCGAGGCTGATGGTTGTCCGCACGGCGCGCTCGTACAGTGGACCCAAGCGCTCAGAGCGACCACGCAACGAGCCAGACCCACTACCTCAGGAACCCACATGGCCAGCCCCAAAGAACCCAGCAACGTCAAGCACCTGCCTGTCACCGAGCACGCGCGCATGCTGCTTGACGAAGTCGCCATCGAAGCGGCGCGGCACAGCCTGGAGCAAGGTGCCGTGACGCCCAGCTACGGTCCGTGGCGCGAGGACATCGTCAAGCTGCTCAACGATTCGCTGGCCACCGAACTGGTGTGTGTGCTGCGTTACAAACGCCACCACTTCACCGCCGATGGCCTGGCCTCGCCAAAAATCGCCGAGGAGTTTCTGGTGCACGCCAACGAGGAGGCTGCCCACGCGGACCGTCTGGCGCAGCGCATCGTACAGCTTGGCGGCGAGCCCGACTTCTCGCCCGACTCGCTGAGCGCTCGCAGCCACGCCGGCTACGACGACTCCAAGGACCTCAAGAGCATGATCCGCGCCAACCTGGTGGCCGAGCGCGTGGCCATCGAGGCCTACAGCCAGATCATCGCGCTGATCGGCGACAAGGACACCACCACGCGGCGCCTGCTGGAAGACATTCTGGCCGACGAACAAGGTCACGCCGAGGAGCTCAAGGACTGGCTGGCCACCTAAGACCAAGCCCATTCAATGCCCACGTGTGGTGGGGCTCATCACCACCCGGTCACATTCCAACCTTGTTTCACTTTCAACAGGAGATTCACCATGAACATTCGCACCTCCCTCGTCGCCGCCATGACCGCCATTGCCCTGCTTACCGCCTCCGGCTGTGCCGTGACACGTGGCCAGTCGACCGTTGGCGCCTACGTGGACGACGCCACCATCACCACCCAGATCAAGAGCCGCTGGATCGAAAACAAGGAAGTTGACGCCGCCAGCATCCACGTCGAGACGCTCAACGGCACGGTCTTGATTTCCGGCTTCGCCAAGAACGCCACCGAAAAAATGACCGCCGAAAGCATTGCCCGCAAGGTCAATGGCGTGCGCTCGGTCCGCAATGAAATCGCCGTGCGCCCCTGAACGAGTGAGCCAGCGAACCGTCCGTCCGGAACGGTTCCTTCGCCCCGAACTCGTTCGAGGAGTTCGGGGCATTTTCTTGATGAGCAGTGGTTGAAGTGCCTATCTGCAAAGCCTGTCCGTCGCGCGGCGCTGCCAACTTATCGCAGAAAGTTGCCAGTACCAAACAATCCGACCAGTCCGACCATGATCAGATAGACGGCCACGATGGTCGAGAGCAGACGGGGGATGATGAGGATCAAGATGCCGGCGATAAGCGACACGATCGGGATCAGATTCAAGGTGATGTTCATAGCGAGTCCTCTTAACGTGAAAGACCGTAAAGGTCGGCGACTTGAGATCAACACGGCAGGTAGAAACGTCATTGCGAGGAGCGAAGCGACGCGGCAATCCATCTCGGTACGCCAACATGGATCGCCACGGCCTGCGGCCTCGCGATGACGGGTCTCTTTCATCGCTCGGGGCGCCTTCTTGATCGGAGCGCCTGGCGCCAGCGATCCTGCTAACGGTCCTTGCCAGGCTTGCCGCCCTTGCCGCCCTTGCCTTGGCCGGGCCCATCATCGCCAGCGGCGTTGTTCCAGTGCTTGGCCTTCTTTGGCTTTTTGGCTTTGATAACGTGATGACCTGCATCGCGCTCCCACCGTCCGGGGTGCCGATAGTAGGCCAGGTCGCGTTGTTCCCAACGATCCGGCTCCCACCGATAACCATCGCGCTGAACGATGGTGCGACCGCGAATCCAGACGTGGCGGTCAACGTTCCAGGCCCAATAGCCGGGCGCCCAAGCGAAGCCCGGTTCCAGTTGCGGCGCGATTTCATACTGAACTGGCGGTGGCGCCAAATTGATGCGCACAGTCACCTGGGCCCACGCAGGCACCGCGAACAACACGGCTGACAAACACAGGCCTCGAACCACGGTGTGGTATTTCATGGTGTATTTCCTTTGCATTTCTTCAAATCGAGGTGGTAAACCAGGGCGCCACCCGTAGCGGCGTCCGTGGTGTCCAAGGACGCCATTGCCTGGCCGGCTCGCAGGTCGCCATCGAGGCTCAGTGTGATGCCCACGTTGAGCACGGCGGCGGTGCCACACCCTACCCGTTTCATTTGTCCCGCACCGATGGTTTCCGTAAACAAGAAATCACCTTCACGCGGACCTTTGACTTTGCGTTTGAAAACGCGGCCGTGTTCGTTGTCGCGAGGCCCCAGGAAATATTGAACGTCGAGCTGGCTACCTTGTTTCTCAGCGAGTTTCGCAAAGCCCCGGTAGTCCACCTTGTATACACCGATGGAATGATTCGCCGGCAAGTTGAGCGGTGACGAAATGCGGCACGTTTTTCTTGACGGTCCGCTGGCCGATGCGCCGCCGCTTGCGACGCTGAACTGGTCAAACAAGACGCTCAAACTTGTGCCATCGGGGGACATGACGAGCGAGTAGCTTCCCGCGGGACAACCGTTGGCTTCCTGCGCCAATGCGGGCAGGCTGGCCACCAATACGCAGGCGACAATACTCGTTGCTATCAATTTCATGACATTTGCCTCTCAAAACAGGGCGGCGATGGGAGCCATCGCCGCCCGATATCCGACTACTGACACTGGCGCCATTGCAGGTGGTAAATGATGCCCGCATTGACGTCCTGGGAGTCAATCGAGGCCATGGCCTCCCGGTTCGAAACCGTTTGCACTCGCATGCTCGAATTGGTTCGCAAGTTGACGTCCGCACCACAACTCGACCAAACGATCGCCTCAACGATGAGTTCGTTGTTGATCAAATAATCCTCATTGAGCGGTCCGCGAAATCGTCTTTGGAACACCGGGCCTTTGGTGCCGGCAAAGAAGTACTCGACATTGAATTGCGAGGTCGCCGATTGCGGCAGGTTATTAAAGCCACGAAAGTCGATTTTCAGGACCGATACGCTCATACCCTGGGGCACGCGCACGGGGATGGCGATGTTGCAGCTCTTGCGGTCAAAGCTTTTTCCGGTTTCGCCTCCAACGGCTACCTGATATTGGTCGAACAACAAACTCAAGGACTTCGCATCCGGACTCAATGTGACGGATACCGTGCCGGCCGGACAGCCCGTTCCACCGTATCCGGGTTGGCCCAAGGAGATGTCCTGGGCGGCGAAGGCCGGTGCGCCGAGCATCATCGCAGTAAGTAATAGGGTGCTTTTTTTCATGTCGAAACTCCTGTTGTTGGTGAATAGTCCTGCTCAATGCGAGCCTGCCTTGATGCACAAGCCCGGGTCCGAACTTCCCCGGTTCAAACTGGCTCGGCTGATTGAAGTCTATGGAGCGCAGCCGCTGTGGTCTGTCTGCTGGCTCACACAGCCCGCAATCGAGTGGCGCCCGGGTCCTGCTTCGCCCCTTGTTCGCGAGCTTCCGGTTCCCCTGCCGGACTCTGCGCCCCTATCGCCGCCATTGCGGTCCGTGCGGGTTGGGTTCTCACACCGGGGCGGGCGACAGGAACTTGGTTTCAAAAGTCTCGCGCGACACCGGTTTGCTAAACAGGTAGCCGCGTCGAAGCCCGGTTCGTATGTGCGCCAGACCACTTAACGTGAAGGAGCGTAAAGACTGGCGAATTGAGGTCAATGAAGCAACCCGCTGCGTCATTGCGAAGCACATGGTGATTTACAACGCATCCAGTTGCGTCATTGCGAGGAGCGCAGCGACGTGGCAATCCATCTCGGTGCGCCAACATGGATCGCCACGGCCTGCGGCCTCGCGATGACGACGCTCCTTGGCTGCGGCCTCGCGATGACGGCTGTCTTTGCCACGCCCGCGTCAGGCCATCGTTGGACGCCAAGCGGCCCGGCTTGTGTGCGACAGCCAACAGACATGCGCGGCCCGTTCTGCAACCATCGCAGTGGGATGCACATCCGACCCCGAAACCCGGCTGGTTCGGCGACGCAAGGTCCCTCCAACCACCACCGAAAGGCTTGACTATGACTGACAAGATCTCCAGCGTTCACGAGGAGAGCCAGGTTCAGCCTGGTCAGGGCCCGGCAAACACCGATCCACCCACCACCCTTGGCTCGGATCACCCGGTGGTGGCGGCCGCCGAGGCCCAAGCCCCCGCGCCTGCACCGGTCAGCAGCATCGAAGCGGTCTCCCGTTCGCGGCTGGTCACGGTTGGCGCCGACGCGCTGTTGGCTGAAGTTGCGGCGCTGCTGTCGAGCACGCAGATCAGCCTGGTCGTGGTCTGCGATGCAGCCGGTGTGGCCGCCGGCGTGATCACCGAGACCATACTGGTCAGGCACCTCGGCTATGGCAAGGCTGATGTTTTCACCACGCGCGCAGGCGACGTGATGGTGCACGCGTTCACGGTGTGTCAGCCCACCGATTCCTTGCCAGACGTCCTTACCGAGATGCACCAACGCGGGCTCATCCACGTGCCGGTCGTCGATCAAGACAAGCGACCCATCGGCGTGGTCAATGCACGCGATGGGCTGCGAGCCCTACTCGCTCAGGGCAACTTCGAGGAAGCGCTGCTGCGCAACTACGTGATGGGTATTGGCTACCAGTGAACGCAGTTCGCCCGGCCTGACGCGGGTGGTTACTCTGCAAGCAGGGTGACCACCCGCGCCCTCATTTGCGTCCGGCCACCAACATGAAAACGCCCAGCGCAATCGCCCCGGCACTGAGGATCAGGGGTACGTTGACGGTTTCCTTCTCCTGGACCTTGAGTTCGATCGGGCCGAGCTTGACGCCGGTGGTCTCCTTGGTGTAACTGAAGCCGCCGTAGGCCAGCCCCAGGCCACCGAGCACGATCAGAATGATGCCGACGAGTTTGATGGGATTCATGATGGGTGATCTCCTGATGAGTGAAAGAAAGTGAAATGTACAGGGCGTGGCCGCCCTCAGGGCCAACGCACCTTGTCGAGCGCGTCGGTCAGAAATGCCGCCGCCTGCGCCAGGACCGTCTGCACCGCCCGGTTGGCCGCCACCACGCCGCCGTAGGCATCTTCGCTGCTGGCCGCCACCGTGGCATCCAACTCGCGCCAGGCCAGGACACGACGGGTCTTGTTTTCGATCAGGTAAACGCGCAGCGTGAAGCGCACCTGGCTCGGGCGGGATTGAAAGTCGTGTTGCAAGCGAACGATCTCGGTGTCCAGCCTCATGTCGCCCGCCGCCGCGGTCGGCGTCAGCACCACCGCCCGAAATGAACCGCTGGCCTGGGCGGCGGCGACCAGCAAGGGCGTTAGCATGCGCGCCGGTGGGTCGACCCATTCGCTGTGCGCAAAGTAGTCCAGCCGGTGCGCCTCACGCACGTAGATGATGCGGGGACTGTCAAAACCGGCCGCCGCATGGGTTGGGCTAACGATCAGGGTGGGCGCCAGCGACAGCGTCGGCGCCCTTGGAGCGGCGCCGTCCAAGGGGCGATCCAGCGTATAGAACGACGGTCTCGGCGAGGCCGAAGGACTCAATACGCTGCACGCGCCCAGCGCCAGCAGCGCCAACAAGGCGACACCGCTGCGGTGGAAATTGAAAACTGACATGGTGCACCTGGCTTTCATGGTCGGCTCGCGCCTTCCCCTGGCCCATCCGGGACCGGCTTGCGGCCAAACAGCAAGCCGCGCGGGTCGCGTTCGGTCTGTTCGGTCAGGCGACGCAGCGAGGCCGACAGCAGACTCATTTCGCCCATCAGCCGCTCCAGTTCCGGCAGGGTTTCGGCGCCAAATCGTTTCACGTCGGCACCAACGGAGTTGACGGTCCGGCCCGCAGTAGCGCTGGTCTGGGCGACCTCGTTGCCCATTTTCTCGATGGCCTCGGCGCCGCGCCCGATGCGCTCCATCACCGGGGCGGCCTGGGCCGTGATACGCGAGGTGTTGCTCAGGGTGCGCGCGGCATCGGCAAGGCCGGCATCAATGGTGTCCTTGCGCGCGGCCAAGGTGCGCGCCACGACGGCCATATCGGCCAGCGCACTGGTGAAGGCGCGCTGGTTGGCCTCGCTCAGAATGGCGTCGATATGGGTCGACGTGCTGTCGAGCTTGGCCAGCACGGTGGTCAATACGTTCTCCAGCCGGGCACTCAGTGAAGGCGTGGTCCTGATCACCGGATACTTGCCACCCGCGCTGGCGCGCAGTCGCGGTGAAGCCGGCGTACCACCGCTCAGTTCCACGTAGGCGATGCCGGTCAAGCCCTGAGTCTTGAGAACCGCGACCGTATCTTCCTTGACGGGGGTACCCCGTTCAATCGCGAACAGCAGATTGACGCGCTGCGGGTTGCCGACGTCGAGTCGAATCTGGCGCACCTTGCCCACGTCCACGCCGTTGTACTTGACCGGCGCATTCAGGTTCAGGCCCGCCACCGATTCGTCCGCGATCGCCTGGTACAGGTCGTACTTTTTCTGCAGGGCGCCGCCCGAGGCCAGCCACAGCACCACGGCAATCAGCGCGGCGCCCAGCGTCAGCACGAAGGCACCCACCAGCGTGTAGTTCACTTTGGTTTCGATGATGATGCCCCGGTTGGTGGCCTGCCATGCGACGGTTCGGACGGTGCGCCAAGGCCCTGTTGCTGCGCCGCTCGGCCGCGCGGACCGTCAAAAAACTTTCGAACATCCGGTTGATCGGACTGAGCCAATCCCGACATCGACCCGATGCCTTGAACCTTGCCGTCGGCCAGGACCGCTACGCGGTCGGCCACGCCCCACAACAGGTCAAGATCGTGCGTGATCATGACGATGGTCAGCCCAAACAGGTCGCGCAGCTCGCGCACCAGCTCGTCGACACCGCCAGCGCTGTCCGGGTCAAGCCCGGCGGTGGGCTCGTCGAGAAACAGCAACTCAGGGTCGAGCGCGAGCGCGCGCGCCAGCGAGGCGCGCTTCATCATGCCGCCGCTGAGCTCGGCAGGGTACTGGGCCGCGACCTCGGGTTTGAGACCGGTCATGGCCAGCTTCCAGGCCGCAATGTCATCGATCAGCGCGTCGCCAAGCGTGGTGTGCTCGCGCAGCGGCAGGCCGATGTTTTCAAGCACCGTGAGCGAGCCAAACAAGCCGCCATGCTGAAACATGACGCCCCAGCGTCGGCGCAGCGCCAAGGCCTCTGGGTCAGACAGCGCGTTCAAGTCAGCGCCCAGCACCCGGATCGTTCCTTCGTTGGGGCGTTGCAGCAGAATCATCTCGCGCAGCAGGGTTGATTTGCCGGAGCCACTGCCGCCAATCACCGCAAAGATCTCGGATCGCCGCACCTCAAGGTCGATCCCCGCATGCACGACGTGCTCGCCAAAGCGGGTCGAGACCTGGCTGACCTCGATCGCCAGCTCGGCGGTGGTGGTGGCGCTATTCATGTGCGACCAATCGACATGGCATACGCCATCCAAGCCCCGTCATTGCGAGCGAAGCGCGGCAATCCATGGTGAAGCCCGTCATTGCGAGCGAAGCGCGGCAATCCACCGCTGAGCGCCGCAGACATGGATTGCCGCGCTTCGCTCGCAATGACGGAAACTGGGGTGTCGGCCATTGACTGTTCCGTCAGAGGTTCAGCGCGCTAAAGGCCACCGAGAACAGCGCATCGGCGACGATCACCAAAACGATGGACTGCACCACGCTGCGCGTGGTCTGGCGGCCTACACTGTCGGCGCCGCCGTGGGTTCTGAAGCCCTGAAAGCAACCCACCGTGGCGATGATGACCGCGAACACCGGCGCCTTGCAGACGCCGATCAGGAAGGCGGTGATGCTGACCGCCTTGACAAAGCGATCCAGAAAGTCGCCGTAGCTGACGCCCAGTTGCGCCTGGGCCATCAGCATGCCGCCCATCACGCCGAGCACATCGGCGAATACCGTGAGCAAGGGCATGGCAATCATCAGCGCCAAAATCTTCGGCAGCACCAGCAGCTCCATGGGCTCGATACCGATGGTGCGCATGGCGTCGATCTCCTCGGTCACGGTCATGGTGCCGATCTGCGCGGCATACGCCGATCCCGATCGGCCGGCGATGATGATGGCGGTGATCAGAGGCGCGAACTCGCGCAGCATCGACAAACCGACCAGATCGGCCACAAAGAGGTTGGCGCCGTAGCGCCTGAGCTGGTCAGCGCCTTGGTAGGCCACTACGACCCCGAGCATGAATGCCAACAACCCAACAACGGGCAGGGCGTCGACGCCAGCGCTGCGCAAGTTGTACAGAATCGGGCGCCAACGCACCCGAGCCGGGTGCGCGACACAGGTGGCCAGGGCGGCTGCGGTTTGGCCAACGAAGGCCAGCATCGCCACCGCCTGCTCCCACGCCGGCGCGGCGGCGCGGCCGACCCGCTCCAATGCGGTGGGGGGCCTGCGGGCGTTGACCGGCGCGGTTTGCGGGTCGGGCTCGCCAAGGTGCTGCGCCACAACCTCCAGCAGCTTGACAAACTCCGGACGCAGGCCGGTGAGGGTCACCACCGCGCCTTCGTCGCGCAGCCGGCGCAGCAGCTTTTGCAACAGCCACGCGCCGACGCTGTCGAGTGCCTCGATCCGCGCGCCGTCCGCGCTGGTCTGTTCACCCGATGGCAGGCGCACCGACGCAAGCGATGGCTGCAAACCACCGAGGCCGCGTGACGTCCAACAACCCGAGAACGCGAGCTCTTGCGGGGTCGCTTGGGCAATGGCGGCGGGCGTCTCGATCAGCGGCTTCATAGGTGATTGGAAAGATAAATCAAATGCCGGCTTGCGTATGTGCGCCATCGCACGGAAGCGCCTTGCAATTGGGAGGAAAGTCCGTCGTTGACTCACACCCTATTTCCCCGGAGCGCACCCCCCATGAACACTCAACTCAAACTGCTGACCTTGATCACCGCCCTGGCGGGCGTGACGGCCTTTGCGCTGACCGGCTGCGGCAAAGTGTCCGAAACCACCGGAGCGGCGCCGCCCAGCACATCGGTGGGCACCGAGATTGACGACGGTGTCATCACCGCAAGAGCGCGCGCCGCACTGTTGTCCGACCCCGATATCAAAAGCCTTGACCTCAAGGTTGACACCCACAAGGGCGTCGTTCAGCTCAGCGGCTTTGTCGACGACCCGGCGCAAGTTGACCGCGCGATGCTGGTGGTGCGCGCGGTGGCGGGGGTGACGGATGTCCAGAACAAGGTGGACATGAAAGGCCTGGCGACGACGGTGGGCAACAAGGTGGATGACAGTGTGGTCACCACCGCAGTCAAGGCGGCCTTGCTGGCGGACGCGCGGATCAAGAGCCTCGATATCGCAGTGGTCACCCGCAAGGGCGAGGTGCAACTGAGTGGCTTTGTCGACAACCAAGGCCAGATTGACACCGCGATCGAGCTGGCCCGTGCCATTGACGGCGTGCGCAGCGTCAACAACGAGATGAGTGTGAAGAAGTAGGGCCGCCAGAGTGTCGTCATTGCGAGCGTAGCGCGGCAATCCACGGTGGAGCGCCGCTGACATGGATTGCCGCGCTGCGCTCGCAATGACGGGTCAGATGGAACGCCGCGCTGCGCTCGCAATGACGTCGCCTAACGTAGCGCTTGAAATTTCAGTATTCCTAATCACTTGAAGGACACGACCATGAACTGGGACCGCATAGAAGGCAATTTGAAACAATTGACGGGCCATGCCCAGCAGCAGTGGGGCAAGCTCACGCATGACCCGCTTTGTGTGCTGGCGGGTCAGCGCGATAGCTTGCGCGGCAGAATTCAGGAGCGACTTGGCATTTCCAGGGACGATGCGCGCCAGCAGCTCAACGATTTGCGCAAACGCATCAAGGCGTTCAACCGGGCGAGCTACTGAACCATTCCCTCATGCCCCGTCATCGCGAGCGCAGCGCGGCGATCCAAGTCCCCGTCATCGCGAGCGCAGCGCGGCGATCCATGGTGGAGGGCCCGCACGAACGCCGCGCTGCGCTCGCAATGACGAGACTCGCTACGACGGCCCGTGCTCGTGTCTAGTGGTTGGTGGCAACGCCTTCGCGGTGGCGCACGTTGTTGAGCAATCGAGTCATTTCCTTCTTGACCACACCGTAGCATTCACAGGAACGCCCTTCCAGGCCAGTGCGATCCAGCACGCCGATATGGCCACGGCGGTAGCGGATGTAACCCGCACTTTGCAGGTGGCCGGCGGCTTCGGTGACGCTCTCGCGGCGCACCCCGAGCATGCTGGCGACCAGTTCTTGCGTCATCACCAACTCCCGCCCGGGCAGGCGGTCCAGCGTCAGCAGCAGCCAACGGCTGAGCTGCTGCTCCACCGTGTGGTGCCGGTTGCAGGCGGCGGTCTGGGCCATCTGCGTCATCAGCGCCTGGGTGTAGCGCAACAACAGGTGCTGCAGCACGCCGCCGCGATCGAATTCCTGCTGCAGCAGGCGACGCTCCAAGCGGTAGGCGTGACCGGCGGTCTGCACCACCGCCGAGCTCGACGTGGTGTCCCCACCCATGAACAAAGACACGCCGACCATCCCCTCGTTGCCCACGCCGGCGGTTTCGGCCGATGCGCCGGTCTCCGTCACGTAATGCAGAGAGACGATGGAACTGGTCGGGAAGTAGGCGTGGCGCAGTTGTCCGCCCGGCTCGTAGAGCGTGTGCCCCAAGGGCATCGGGAACAGCTCCAAGTGCGCCGCCAGCGGCTCGAACTCCGCCGCGGGCAGCGCCGCGAGCAGGTGGTTCTGGCCGGGGCTATGGGGTGGCGAAGGCATGGCGAAGCGTCGCGTTGCGGGGTTCAGCTCTTGGCACTGGTTTCAACGCCGATGCCGCGGTAGCCAATGAACCGTGCGCCCTGACCAAACATGGGCTCGCCGCTGACCCGAAACTGCTGTCGGGTGCCATCGGGATTGACCCGGCTCAGCGCGAAATCCACGAACGGTTGGCGTGCCGCGATGGTCGCCTGCAGCAGGTCGTGTTCGGTCTGATTCCAGCCGCTGACTTGGTCGCTGGGTCGCTCGCCAGTCAGGGACTCGGCCTGCACACCAAGCATCTCCAGCACCGGCCCGGAAATACGGGTGAAGTGCCCGTTTTCGTCTTGTTCCCAGTACCAGTCGGAGGCAAGTTCGGTCAGGCTGCGATAGCGTGCTTCACTCTCGCGCAGCTCGGCGGTGCGTTCTTCGACCGCCTGCTCCAACACCTTGTTGAATTCTTCCAGCTTGCGGTACAGCAGGCGCACTTCGAGCATGTTGTGGATGCGTGTCTTGACTTCCACCAGATCAAAGGGCTTGCTGATGAAATCCTTGGCGCCGGCTTGCAGGGCGCGCAACTTGTGGCCCGGTTGCGCGGTGAGCACGATGACCGGAAGGTAGCCGTCCGCATGGTTGGTCTTGAGGCCCTCCATCACCTGGAAGCCATCCATGATGGGCATTTGCAGGTCCAGCAAGATCAGGTCATAGCGGTTCTTGCGGTGCAGCGCGCAAACCTCCTGCGGATTGGTCGTGGCGGCGACGTTGGTGTAGCCCGCCTCGCCGAGCAGTTGCTCCAGCAGGCTGATGTTGCTCGCCTGATCGTCAACAATCAGGATTCGGGCGTTCAGAATATCTTGTGTGATCAGCATCATGTTTCCTTCTCGGTGGCTGCGCCGACGCTCTGGTCTTGCGCCAGGTCGAGCGCCGTATCCAATGCCTCCATGAACTCAGCCACCTTGATCGGCTTGGTGAGGTAGCGCAAAAACCCCGCCTTCATACCCTTCTCGATATCGCGCGGCATGGCGTTGGCACTAAGCGCCAACACCGGGATGTGCTGCGTGCGCGGGTCGTCACGCAGTATTTCGAGCGCCCCCAGGCCGCTGATGCCCGGCAGATTGATGTCCATCAGGATCACCTCCGGCAGCTCGGCGCGCGCCAAGGCAATGCCGAGTGTGCCGTCTTCGGCGCTCAACATGCGCATGTCGGGGCGGCGCGCGATGAGCTGCTGGACCAACTCCATATTGGCCCGATTGTCTTCCACATACAGCAAGGTGCGCACGGCCTCCCCCGGCGCCGCGCGCGTCTGCAAGGAGGCATGTGGCTCATCCGCCGCAGCCCCAAGCTCCAGGGCGGTCACGGCATTGAGTTCGATCCAGAACACACTGCCGGCGCCGACAACGCTGTGCGCGCCGATCTCGCCGCCCATCATTTCTACCAGTCGTTTGCTGACCACCAGACCGATGCCGGTGCCTTCTTCAGTGCCAGCTTCTTGGCCGAGCCGATTGAACGCCTGGAACAACTGGACCAGCTTCTCGGTGGGCAGACCTTCGCCACTGTCGCGCACGCTGACGCGAACGCGATTGCTTGTGGCGTGCGCTTTGCACGTCACCTCGACCGTGCCGCCAACCTTGTTGTATTTGATCGCGTTGGACAACAAGTTGATCACCACCTGTTTGACCCGCGTGCGGTCGGCATTGACCACAAACGGACCATCGAATTGCGGAAAACTCACACGGATGCCGCGCTGCTGCGCCTGCGGCTCGATCATGGCTTCGCAGTCAGCCAACACCTCGGGCAGCGAAATCGGCTCCAATGAGAGCGACATCTTGCCGGACTCAATCAAGGCCAGATCAAGGATTTCGTTGATCAGCTCCAGCAGGTACCACCCGGCGCGCAGGATCTGGTCGATGCTGGCCTTCTGGGTGGGGGTGGGCAGGGGTGTGCCCGACTCCATCAGTTGCGCGAACCCGAGAATGGCATTGAGCGGCGAGCGCAGCTCGTGGCTCATGCTGGACAAAAAGTCCGACTTGGCAAGGTTGGCCTTCTCCGCCACGAAGCGCGCGCGCTCGAGCTTGGCATTGGTTTCGCGCAGCGCATTGTCGAGCAGGATGCGTTCAGTGACATCGCGGGCGGCGGCCACCACGCCCTGCAACCGGCGGTCGCGGTCGTAGAAAGTGGTGGCGTTGTAGGAGACCACAGTTTGCGTGCCGTCGCGCGCCCGCGCGGTGAGTTCGTAGTTGGAGACCTTCTTTTCGTTCAGCACGCGTTTGATGCCGGCCTCGGCCAACTGGGGATCGGTGAAGTAGCTCTTGAACGGGGCGCCTATCAACTCGTCACGCGTGCAACCGGTGAGTGCCTCCATCTGCTGGTTGACATCGCTGATGATGCCGGCCGGATCGGTGGTGATCAGCGCGTCGATGTTGGATTCGATCAGGGAGCGGGTGTAGAACTGCTGGTCGCGCAGGCGTTGGTCGAGTTTCTCCCGCTCGGCCTCGATTTGCTTGCGCGTGGTGATGTCGCGCAGGATGCCGGTGAAGTAGCGTTGACCGCCCAGCAGCATTTCGCTGACCGCCATCTCCATTGGGAACAGGCTGCCGTCCTTGCGCCGCCCGACCACCTCGCGCCCCAGGCCCACCGCGCGCGCCGCCTCGCTGGCGCCGTAGTATTCCAACGAGCCCTTGCCGTTGCTCTGGTCGCGTTCCAGCTCGGGTATCAGGGTGCTGAAGGCTTGCCCGATCAGCTCTGTGCTGGTATAGCCAAACATTTGTTCCGCCGCCGGGTTGACGGTCTCGATCGTGCCACCGTTGGCGCGCAGGGTCACGATGCCATCCACCACGGTGTTGAGAATCGTCTGGATCAGCGCCGCGCTGTCGCGCAATGCCTGTTGCGCCGCGTACTCGCCGGTGACGTCTCGGAACACCAGCACGGCACCAATGACCTTGGCGTCGCGGTCGCGGATTGGTGCGCAACTGTCCGCGATATCGCATTCGCTTGCATCGCGGGCAATCAGCACCGTGTGGTTGCCCAGGCCCTGAATCGTGCCGTGTTCCAGCGTGGTCATGACCGGAATCGTGGCGGGCTTGCGGGTCTCCTTGTTGATGATGTGAAAGATCTCGTCGATCCCAAGGCCAGCGGCCTGTGCCAAAGTCCAGCCGGTAAGCTGTTCTGCCAGGGGATTGAGAAGCGTTACCCGCGCCTGCGCATCGGTGGCGATCACGGCATCGCCAATCGAGTTGAGCGTCACGGCCAACTTTTCCTCGCTCTCGCGCAAGGTATGGTTGGTGCGCTGCAGTTGCTGATGGGTTTCGGCTTGAGTCTCCAGCAGGTGCAGTCGCTCCGCTTCGATCAGCTTGCGCGCCGTGTTGTCGGTGCCAATGAGCAGGTAGCCAATGATGGTGTCCCGGTCGTCGCGCAGTGCCGTGACCGATACCACGGCGGGGAAGCGGCTGCCGTCCTTGCGGATGTAGCTCAGCTCGTAAATGTCCTCGATGCCGCGCGAG
>JAUXWC010000082.1 GCA_030685025.1 Rhodoferax sp. | reverse complement strand
CTTCGTGGCGTGTTGGTGCAACTGCGCCAGCCGTGGCACAACTGGTGGCTGCTGCGCCGGGGGCGGCATGTGGTCGACACGGTGTTGCTCGGCGCGGCGGCGTGGATGGCCTGGCAGATTGGTCAATACCCGTTTGCGCATGGCTGGCTCACAGCCAAGGTGTTGGGCTTGTTGGCCTACATCGTGCTGGGCATGCGCGCCTTGAGCAAGGACACGCCAAAGCACCAGCAACTGCCGTATTTCGGCGCCTCACTGCTCAGCGTGGCCTATATCGTGGGTGTGGCGCTGACCCGTTCAGCGAGCTTAGGTTTGCTATAGGGCTGCGGCGCAGCCCTGGTCTGCTTGTCAGAGGCAGACGAAATCGATCACGATGGCGCCGGGTTCCTTCTGCACGTACTGGATGGACACTGCCTCGCCGTAGCGCGCGGTGAGCTGATGCAGCAGGGGGATCGGGTCGTGGTCGTTGCAGAAACGCATGGTCTCGCCAGGTTGCAGCGAGTCGAGCGCGCCAAAGATGGCGGCATGCCGAAAGCGCTTGGCAACGCCGCGTGCGTCGAACGGGTAGATGGCTTCAGGGGTGACGTGGCCGGTGGCGCAGGAACTCATGGTGATCCTTCACAAGTGGTGGATGAAAGATGCATTATAAATGAAGCTTATAGAGGCGCAGCGCAGAAGTGAACGCGACTGATGGCTACCAGTTGTCGGTGCAGGCTGGGCTACGGCTGCTTGCAGTTCGTGCAACCAGGTTCTAAAATCGTGCCATCGTAATCTAGGAAAGTGCACATGACCGCAACGATATCGAATCCGTCGGTCAGCGTCAAAGTTGTCGGCGCCAATGGGCAAATATCCCTGGGCAAGCAGTTTGCTGGGCGCCAGGTGCTGGTTGAGCAGCAAGGCGACGGTGTTTGGTTGGTGCGAACCGCGACCGTCGTGCCTGACAACGAACGCTGGCTGCATGCCACCGAGGGGGCGGCCGATCTCGTTCAGGCGTTGGCGTGGGCAGCCAAGAACGCGCCCAGTGACGCCAACGCAGACAAGACCCTTGCACGCCTTGCCAATGGCAAGCGCTAAGCCAGAGGCGCTGGTTCGACTCGATCTGAACAATCCGGTGTTTCAGGCCAACCTTCTCGAACTGCAGAAGCCGCAGCGCCATGCCGCATTGGACACCTTGGGCAAGCTGCGCCACCTCTCGTGGAATCAGGTGTACCGGGATAGCGGTCTCAAGTGGGAGAAGATCAGCAGCATCAAGCCCCCGCCGGGGATTGACGCGATCTACTCCCTGCGCATCACCCAGTCACGCCGTGCCACGGCCTACCGCGATGGTGATTTCATTCGTTTGCTCACGATTGCGCCCGATCATGACAGTGCTTATGGGCGCAAGTAGCGCTCAGTCCTTGAACACCGCCGCGCGCTTAGCGCTGTTGGCCATCATCGCCTCACTCAGGTCCTTGCTCATCAGCATGGCGGCGTTCCAAGTGGCGATGTAGTTCAGGCCGTCGGCCACCGTGTGGTCGCGGGCGTAGGTGATCATTTCCTTGGTGCCGCGAATCGACAGCGGGGACTTGGCGGCGATGGTGGCTGCTATCTCTTGGACGCCAGCGTACAAAGCCTCACGCGACTCGAACACGCGGTTGACCAGGTGAATCTCGCGCGCCTCGTCGGCGCCGAGCTTGCGCGCCGTGTAGGCCAGTTCACGGGCCATGCCTTCACCAATCAGCTTGGGCAGGCGCTGCAGCGTGCCCACGTCGGCGGCCATGCCGATGTCGATTTCCTTGATGGTGAAGGTGGCGTCGGCCGAGCAGTAACGCATGTCGGCGCAGGTGATCAGGTCGATTCCACCGCCGATGCAGGCACCATGGATGGCGGCCAGCACGGGCTTGCGGCAACGCTCCAGGCTGGTCAGGGTGTCTTGCAGGTCAAGGATGACGCGGCGCAGTGCCTCACGCGTGCGGCCGTCGCAATCGTTCTGGATTTGGGGCGCAAGGCCCATCATCATTTGCAGGTCGATGCCGGCGGTGAACAACTTGCCTTCGCCCTGCAGAACCGCCACGCGCGCCTCGGGAGTTTCGTCGACCCACTGGAAGGCCTTGCGGATTTCTTGCCACATGGTGGCATTCATCGCGTTGGCCTTCTCGGGGCGGTTCAGGCGCACCGTGGCGATGTGGTCTTGCAGGGTGACGGAGAGGGTTTCGTATTGCATGGCTTGTCTTTCAAATTCGATGGTGATCAAGGCTTCGTCATTGCGAGCGCAGCGTGGCAATCCACGGTGGCACGACGCAGCGATGGATTGCCGCGCTGCGCTCGCAATGACGGGGAGAAGTGTCGCAATGCGGCCCGGTCGGTGATGTACTCAGGTCGTCTGAGCCGCCTTGTAGGCCGCGAGGTAGGGTGCCAGCCGTTTGCCCATCTCGTCGCCCAGGGCTTGCAGGCCACTCAGGGGGCGCACCATGACTTCGAAGTCGACGATCTGGCCTTGTTCGTTGAATTGAACCAGGTCGATGCCCTTGAGTTCTTTGCCATTGACCTTGGCGCTAAATTCCAGCACCACGCTCTGGCCATCAGCGCTGGCCAATTGGCGGTGGTAGGTAAAGTCTTCAAACACCTTGGACACGGTGCTCAGGATCAGTTGCACCACCTGCGCGCTGGGGTAGGGCGTGTGCGCCATGGGTGAGCGGAACACCGCCTTGGGGTGCAGCAGGCTGGCGAGTTCGCTCAGGTTGCCTTCGGCCACCATGGTGTGCCACTTCTTCAAGCTCTCAGCCACGGCGGCGGGTAGGCGCTGCTCCAGTGTGGCGGCCAGTGACGCTGGCGCGGCGGCTCTGGCGGTATCGCCACCAACGCTGTCGAGCGCCAGCGCCAGTTCGGTGCCTTGCTTGATGGCGCGCTTGGCATCCAGTTCAGCCGCCTTGTCGGCGCCGCCAATCAGGTGCACGGTGCAACCGGCGGCCACCAGTTCGGCCTGCAATTCGCGTTGCGGCTCTTGGCCCGCGCACAGCACCACGGTGTCGGCCGGGATGGTCATTTCACGATCACCCACGGTGATGTGTAGGCCAGCGTCGTCGACCTTGCGGTAGCTTACGCCGGACAACATTTCGACCTTGCGGTTCTTCAGCGAGGTGCGGTGAATCCAACCGGTGGTCTTGCCCAGGCCATCGCCCACCTTGCTGGCTTTGCGCTGCAGCAGGAAAACCTTGCGCGGGCTCGCCTCGATGTGCGCGGCTTTGATGCCGCCACGTTCGGCGTAGCTGGTGTCCACGCCCCACTCGGCGAAGAATTTGGCCTGGTCCAGGCTGGGGCTGGTGCCCTCGTGCAACAGGTATTCGGCCACGTCAAAACCAATACCGCCGGCGCCGATCAGCGCCACCGTGTTACCCACTTTGCACTTGTCGCGCAGCACGTCGAGGTAGCCCACCACCTTGGGGTGGTGGATGCCTTCGATCTCCGGCGTGCGCGGGCTTACCCCGGTTGCCAGTACCACTTGCTGGTAGCCGTCTGCGGCGAGTTGCTTGGCGCTGACGCGCTGATTGAGCCTGAGCTTGACGCCGGTCAGCTCAATCTGGCGGCCAAAGAAACGCAGGGTCTCGTAAAACTCTTCCTTGCCAGGCACCTGCTTGGCGATGTTGAACTGCCCGCCAATCTCGCTGGCGGCGTCGAACAGCGTCACGTCAAAGCCGCGCTGGGCGGCGGTGGTGGCAAAGGCCAGACCGGCCGGGCCGGCGCCCACCACCGCCACGCGGCTGCGGCTCTTGGCCGGCACCATCGGCATCAGGGTCTCGTGGCAGGCGCGCGGGTTCACCAGGCAGGAGGTGATCTTGCCGGCAAACGTGTGGTCCAGGCAGGCCTGGTTGCAGCCGATGCAGGTGTTGATTTCATCGGCCTTGCCCTGCGCGGCCTTTTGCATGAACAGCGGGTCAGCCAGGAAGGGCCGCGCCATCGACACCATGTCACAAAACCCATCGGCCAGCAGTTGCTCGGCCACCTCGGGCGTGTTGATGCGGTTGGTGGCGACCAACGGGATGCCAACCTTGCCCTTGAGCCGTTGGGTGACCCAGGCCCAAGCCGCGCGCGGCACCTTGGTGGCGATGGTGGGGATGCGCGCCTCGTGCCAGCCCACGCCAGTGTTGAGAATGGTCACGCCAGCGGCTTCCAGCGCTTGCGCCAGTTGCACCACTTCGTCCAGCGTGGAGCCGCCTTCCACCAGGTCGAGCATCGACAGTCGAAAGATGATGATGAAATTGGCACCGACGCGCGCACGGGTGCGGCGCACGATCTCCAGCGGGAAACGGATGCGGTTCTCATAGGCGCCACCCCACGCGTCGTCACGCTGGTTGGTGCGCGCGGCGATGAACTCGTTGATCAGGTAACCCTCGGAGCCCATGATCTCGACCCCGTCGTAGCCCGCGCTTTGCGCCAGTGCCGCGCAGCGCACGTAGTCTTCGATGGTCTGCTCCACTTCTTCGGTGGACAGGGGCTTGGGGCGAAACGGGTTGATTGGAGCCTGCAAGGCGCTGGGCGCCACCAGCTCGGGGTGGTAGGCATAACGCCCAAAGTGCAGGATCTGCATGGCAATCTTGCCACCGGCCTCGTGCACGGCTTGTGTCACCACCATGTGTTTGGCGGCTTCTTCCTCGGTGGTCATGCGCGCGCCACCGGGCATCGGGCGACCCTGATCGTTGGGCGCAATGCCGCCGGTCACGATCAGGCCCACACCGCCTTTGGCGCGCTCGGCATAGAAGGCGGCCATGCGGTTGAAGCCATCCTTGGCCTCTTCCAACCCCACGTGCATGGAGCCCATCAACACGCGGTTGGGCAAGGTGGTAAAGCCCAGGTCAAGCGGGGCCAACATATGCGGGTAAGCGGTCATGAAAGAGTCCTTTAGGTGGGAGAAATGGCACAACGATGGCGGCGCAACTATGCAACCAGTTGCAGCAGTTTAGGGGAAGTCGGAATTTTATGCAACCAGTTGCATAGTTGAGCGCCCGCCTATAGACTCGCGCCATGTCCTTGTCCCATGCAGTGCTCACCTCGCTGATAGAAAAGTCGTCCTCCGGCTACGATCTGGCGCGTCGATTCGACAAGTCGATGGGCTACTTCTGGCACGCCTCCCATCAGCAGATCTACCGCGAACTGGCGCGCATGGAGGCGGCGGGATGGATCGAGTCCAGCGCAGCCGTGGACGCAGGCAAGACCCGCAAGCGGGAATACCGGGTGTTGCCCGCCGGCCGCAAGGAATTGAAGCGCTGGGTTGGTGAAGAGTCGGCCCCGATGGACCTGCGCGACGAGTTCATGGTCAAGCTGCGTGCCGATGCAGCCCTGGGTGGTCTGAGCCTGCAAGACGAACTGCGCCGGCGCATCGATCTGCATCAAGAGCGCTTGGCGCACTACCGCGAGATCGAGGCGCGCGACTTCAGCCCCCAGCGTTTGGGGACCCGTGCGGCGCGCATCCACCATATGATTTTGAAGAAGGGCATCTTGTACGAGCAGGGCTCGATTGCTTGGGGCGAGGAAATGCTGGGGGTGTTGGGTGGCGCATGATGTTCGGTGTTGTTTTGTCTGCGCGTTGGTGATACGAGCTGGCGGCATGCTACTGGGTCGGCGAGCTGAGGGCGCTGGGCTGGATGGCTCCGCGAATGTCCCCCGGCCTATGGCCTCCTCCTTGATTTGGCAAAACCCCAAGTCCACGCTGCGCCACCCAGCCCAGCGCCCTCGCCTGCAAACGGCTTGGGCAGCTCGATGGAATACCCACTCCACCCGCAAGGTCGGGGCGATGGGGCGCTCCGTGCGGCGGCATCAAGGAGGAGGCCACAGGCCGGGGGACAGCCGCAGCGCGGAGTGCCCCGTCGGCACGATCCCGCCAACCGGTTCGAAACAAGTGCAACCCGGATGTCGTCATTCTGGAAGACGGCAAGGACGCCCCAACGTAACACAGGCCAATGGTCATGACCCTTCGCACCCTGCACCGCACTTCCGCCATTTTGATCGCGGTCTTCGCCTGTGTTCACATCGCCAACCATCTGGCCGGCCTGCTCGGCGTGGTCACGCACATCGCATTCATGGAGGCGGCCCGCCTGGTGTACCGCAATCTGGCGGTGGAGCTTGTGTTGTTGCTGTGCGTCGCGTTTCAGGTCGGTAGTGGCCTGACCTTGGCGCTGCGGGGCTGGCGGCAGCGGCGCGGTTTTGTGCCCTGGTTGCAGGCGCTGTCAGGCGCCTACCTGTCGTTCTTCCTGCTGGTGCATGTGAGTGCCATCCTGTCCGGCCGACTGATGCTGAACCTGGACACCAACTTTTACTTTGCCGCAGCCGGTTTCCATGTGCCGCCGTACCCGTTCTTCTTTGTGCCGTACTACTTCCTGGCGGTCGTGGCGCTGTTCACGCATCTGGGTTGTGCCGCCTATTGGCAGGTGCAGGACCGGCCGCGTCTGATACGCGTGCTGGTCGTCGCTGTACCGGCTGGCGTGAGCATGATGCTGGCTCTGCTGATCGTGCTGCTGATGGCGGGAAAGCTCCAGCCGGTTGAGGTTCCGGCCAAGTACAAGGCGACCTATGGCGCGTTCAAGTAGCGAAATACGGATGCAGGGCGGCTCTGCGCAGTTTGTTTTCTGACGGCGACGCGCTACGGTGCGAGCGCGAGACGCCGAGCACTCTCGAAGCGCCGGACCACGCCACTGAGCGGGTCGATGAACTCGATGCGCTTGGCCAGCAACTGAAGCGGGCGGGCGTGGTCGATCTGGCCCTCCGGCGTCAAGGTCGGGTACAAACCATCACCGAGGATCGCCAGGCCCAGCGCGGCCATGTGCACGCGCAATTGGTGGCGCTGGCCGGTGACGGGTTCGAGTCGGTAGTGGCCGAGGGTTTGGCTTTGGAGTCTGAGCGTCTCCAGCAAGGAGATATGCGTGGTGGCGTTGGGCGTACCTTCCACTTCGCGCTGTAGCATGAAGTGCCCGGCTTCTTCAATGCGGCTGTGCCGGGTCAGCGGCAGTGACAGGTCGGCTCGCCAGGGGGCGATAGCCTCATAGGTCTTGTGCACCTCGCGCTGGCGAAACAGGGCCTGGTAGGCATTGCGGGTGCGTTGCTGTAGGGAGAACAACACGAGCCCTGCCGTGTCGCGGTCGATGCGGTGAATCGGGCTGATGGCGTCGATGCCGAGCTGGCGCTTCAAGCGCACCAAGACAGTCTCCTGCAAATAGTTCCCCGAGGGCGCCACCGGCAGGAAGTGCGGCTTGTCCACCACCAGCAGGTGATCGTCCTGAAACAGGATCGTCGCCTCGAACGGAATCGGTAGCTCGACGGGCACATCTCGGTAGTAGTACAGCCGCAGGTGGTGCTGGTAGGGGCGCTGCGCGGTCACCGTGGCGCCGTGTTCGTCCCACACCTCACCGGCCAACATTCGGGCCTGCCAGCGCTCACGTGGAATGGCGGCAAAGCGTTCGCTCAGAAAGTCCAGCATGGTGGACCAGGGGCCACTGGGCAGCCCGACGCAGCTTGGGCCTACACCGTTGCGGGTGGGTGGTACAAAGTGCCCGTTCGGTTGGGTCATGGGCGCAGGTTGGGACCGCCGGTTGCGCTACTGGCGCTCGAACACCAGGTCCCACACACCATGGCCGAGCTTTAGGCCGCGGTTTTCGAACTTGGTCAAGGGCCGGTAGTGCGGTTTGGGGGCGTAACCGGCCAGCTCTGGATGGCTCGCCGCGGCGCGGTTCTTGAGCAGCGGCTCGGCACCCAGCACGTCAAGCATCTGCTCGGCATAGGGCTGCCAGTCGGTGGCGCAATGCAGGTAGCCGCCGGCCTTGAGATGGGCCGCCAGCTTGGCCGCCAAGGCTGGCTGGATCAGGCGGCGTTTGTTGTGTTTGGTCTTGTGCCAGGGGTCGGGGAAGAAGATGTGGATGCCGTCAAGGCTTTGTTCGGGCAGCATGTGGTCGAGCACCTCGACCGCGTCGTGCGCGCAGATGCGGATGTTTTGAAGGTGCTGTTCGCCGATACGCTTGAGTAGCGCGCCCACGCCGGGTTCATGCACTTCGCAGCACAGGAAGTTGGTCTCGGGCAACAGCGCGGCAATGTGCGCGGTGGCCTCGCCCATGCCAAAACCGATCTCCAGCACCACGGGGTGCGGCGTGGCGCCACCGAAGGTGGCGCCGAGGTCGATGGCTGCCGGCTGGTAGGGCAGCAGAAACCGCGGACCCAGTTCTTCGAAGGCCTTGGCTTGGCCAAGGGTGGTGCGGCCGGCGCGGCGCACAAAACTTTTGATGGTGCGGCGAAACGGGATGTCCTGCGGCGCATGGTTGGCAAATGCGGCGGCAAAGGCCTCGTCGTCGGCGCTGGGCTTGGCGTTGGGGGAGGGGGCGGCGTGTCCCATGATGGATTCCTGATACTTTGCGGGACAGACCTTCAGCTCTGTCCTCAACTGATTGTCGGAGTTTGCTTGCTCGGCGATGGCGCGTGCCGCCGGGCTGCATTATCGGGCAGGCCTCTGCGCGTCGATTCCGACCCAGCGCTCGCCCCACTGGGCGGTCCACGCTGCCAGGGCCTGCGCGAGCGGCCCGCCGTGGGGCGGCAATCCCAGCGTCCGGGCCGCCGAGTTGAGTGCCATCAGGGGCTGGCTGGTGTCCAACGCGGCGGCGCCATTCTGCTTGGACAGCTTCTCGCCGTTGGCGCCCAGCACCAGGGGCGTGTGCAGATAGCGTGGTGTCGGCAGCGCCAGCGCGTGCTGCAGGGCAATCTGGCGCGCCGTGTTGTCGGCCAGGTCTGCGCCGCGCACCACGTCGGTGATGTGTTGGTCGGCGTCATCCACCACCACCGCAAGCTGGTAGGCAAACAGACCATCGGCGCGGTGCAACACGAAGTCGCCGACCTCAAGCTCGACGTTTTGTGCCTGCGCGCCCAGGCGTCGGTCGTGCCAGTGCAGCAGCGCCCTATCAGCTTCGAGTGCTTCTGTTTTGGTAGCTAACAAGTCAATGTTTATGGCCTCGGCGGGCCATCTATGCTCGCAATTCGAAGTCAGGAAGCGCCATGCGCGCGCTGGCCGGCCATGCAGCCCGTTGCGACAGGTGCCGCGGTAAACCAGTTCGCCGTGCCGGGGTCGCTGCGTGCTTTGCGCTGCCCAGGCCGCTTCAATGTCCTTGCGGGAGCAGGCGCAGGGATAGGCCAGGCGCTGCGTTGCCAGTTGATTCAGCGCCGCCTGGTACAGCGCGCTGCGCTGGGTTTGGTAGGTCGGTGTTGCGTCACTGACCAGGCCCAGGCTGGCGAGTTGCTGCAGAATGATCTGGTCCATGCCAGGCAGGCAGCGTGTGGTGTCCACGTCTTCAATACGCACCAGCCAGC
>JAUXWC010000071.1 GCA_030685025.1 Rhodoferax sp. | reverse complement strand
GTGCTAAGTTCTCGCCATCGTTCAGCCGGTGTCTTTGATCAGCCGCAGGGTTGACAATTCCGTTGCCAAGTCAATCCATCGTTCCATCAGCAGCTTCATGCGCTCGTAGTTCTTTAGCTGCTTGCGCACCGTCGGCAAATCCTCCTTTTTCACGAACTTGCTGCTGCTCTTGCCCTTTCGGGTGTAGCTGACCTGGTAGTAGGGTCCGTGCTTTACCGGCGGTGTGGCCTTGCACCGGCACCCAGGTGAACCACAAACGTTGTACTGGGTGGAGAGGCTGCCCGGGCGCAGGTCCCCAAGGGCTGCCAGGTCGCGTTTGATCTTCTCTATCTGCCGTTGCAGTGTCGCTTCTCGGCGGGTGTCCATCGCAAAAATCCCGTTTGTTTCGATGTTGAAAGTGTAGCGCCTATGAGCCGATAGCTTTAGAATGCTATCGGTGCACCGACGCACGACAACAACCATCTCCAGGAGACACCGTCATGAAGCTATGGACACAATGGCTGTCGGCGGTACGCTGCCTGCGACCGGCCTGTCACCGTTCACTGACCTTTGTGTGGATGGCCCTTGTCTTGATGGGCTTGTGTTGTCGCTCTGACAACGCAGGGGTCACCAGCTTTGTGCGGGTATTGAACTTGCGCGGTGATGCCTACTACCGGTTTCTTCATCTCTTTCACAGCAAGGCCCTGGACCTCAATGTCTTGACCGGCTGCTGGGTGCGTCTGTGTCTTGTGCTGTTTCGCCCATTTCTGGTTGGCTCGCGTTTGGTTTGCATCGCCGATGGCATCAAGGCGCCCAAGGAGGGCAAACGCATGCCTGGCGTGAAGTATCTGCACCAGCAGTCAGCCAGCAACACCAAGCCTGAATACATCATGGGCCATTCGCTGCAGGCCCTGTCTCTTCTTGTCCACTCGGCTGCTGGCCAGGTGGCAGCGATCCCGCTGACTTCGCGCATTCATGAGGGTCTGGTGTTCTCCAACCGGGATTCAAAGACGCTGCTCGACAAGTTGGTGGTGCTGCTGTTTTCTATTACGCGTGTCTGGAACAGGCCGGTCGTTCTGGTGGCCGATGCCTATTACGCCAGCGGCAAGGTGATCACACCTCTTCTGGACAACGGGCACCATCTGATCACGCGCGCCAAGACCAATGCGGTGGCTTATCTGCCAGTGCCAGAAGTCAAAGCTCGTGGCAAAGGCAGACCTCGAATCTATGGCGAGAAGGTTCGCCTCAAAGACTTGTGCCTAGACGACAGCGCGTTTACCAGCGCTCCCAGTCCTGTCTATGGTGAGAATGATGTGGTCGTGCGATATCGTGTATCGGATGTGCTGTGGAAACCGGTCGGGCGTGTTGTGCGCTTTTGCATTGTTAAGCATCCGGTGCGCGGCACGATCTTTCTGTTGTGCACCGATGTCTCAATGGCTCCCTTGGAGATTCTTCAGCTCTATGGCTACCGGTTCAAGATTGAGCTTGGATTTCGCCAGGCTGTTCACGTCATCGGCGCTTATGCTTATCACTTCTGGATGATGGATATGAAGCCGCTACGTCGCGGCAGTGGCGATCAGTATTTGCATAAGGAAACCGACGCTTATCGGACTGCGATCAGGCGCAAGCTGGGCGCCTACCACGTCCATGTCCAGCTCGGCTGTATCGCTCAGGGGCTGTTGCAGCATCTGTCCATCAATCACACCGCCGAGGTTTGGCGCTGCTTTCGCAGTTGGCTGCGCACCATGAATCCGGCCATGCCGCCCTCTGAGCTGATCGTTGCACATGCTCTGCGATCGGGCCTCCCGGTATTTTTAACGGTTCCCACTTTGGCCCCCGACCTCTCGAAAATCATGGCCAAATACTGCAAACATGACCCGCCCCCTGATGAGGACCGGATGGC
>JAUXWC010000065.1 GCA_030685025.1 Rhodoferax sp. | reverse complement strand
GCAAGTGTTGCGAACCCGCGACAACCCCTTGCCCGTAAAATCGCATTCCACCCGCCGCTCAAAGCTCCCTCATGACTCAGTTCGCCAAAGAAACCCTGCCCATCAGTCTTGAAGAGGAAATGCGGCGCAGCTACCTCGATTACGCAATGAGCGTGATTGTGGGGCGCGCCTTGCCCGATGCGCGCGATGGCCTCAAGCCTGTGCATCGCAGGGTGCTGTTCGCCATGCACGAACTCAGCAACGACTGGAACAAGGCTTACAAGAAGTCGGCCCGTATCGTCGGTGACGTGATCGGTAAATACCACCCGCACGGGGACCAGTCGGTCTATGACACCATCGTGCGCATGGCGCAGGATTTCTCGATGCGCCACATGCTGGTGGATGGCCAGGGCAACTTCGGCTCGGTCGACGGCGACAACGCCGCCGCCATGCGGTATACCGAGATCCGTCTGGCCAAGATTGCCCATGAGTTATTGGCGGACCTGGACAAGGAAACGGTCGATTTCGGCCCCAATTACGACGGTTCCGAGAAAGAACCTTTGGTGATGCCGACCCGGCTGCCCAACTTGCTGGTGAACGGCTCCGGCGGTATTGCGGTGGGCATGGCCACCAATATTCCGCCCCATAACCTGAACGAAGTGGTGGATGCCTGTCTGCACCTGCTGCGCAACCCCTCCGCCACGATTGACGAGCTGATGGAGATCGTGCCGGCGCCGGACTTTCCCACCGCCGGCATCATCTACGGCATCAATGGCGTGAAGGACGGCTACCGCACCGGTCGCGGCAAGGTCGTGATGCGTGCCAAGTGCCATTTCGAGGACATCGACAAGGGCCAGCGCCAGGCCATCATCGTTGACGAGTTACCCTACCAGGTCAACAAGAAGACGCTGCAAGAGCGCATGGCCGAATTGGTGCACGAGAAGAAAATCGAAGGCATCAGCCACATCCAGGACGAGTCTGACAAGTCCGGCATGCGCCTGGTAATCGAGCTCAAGCGTGGCGAAGTACCCGAGGTCGTTCTGAACAATCTGTACAAGCAAACCCAGTTGCAGGACACCTTTGGCATGAACATGGTGGCGCTGGTGGACGGTCAGCCCAAACTGTGCAACCTCAAAGACTTGATCGAGGTCTTCTTGCAGCACCGCCGCGAGGTGGTGACCCGGCGCACCGTGTTCAACCTGCGCAAGGCCCGCGAGCGCGGCCACGTGCTGGAAGGCCTGGCCGTGGCCTTGGCCAATATTGACGATTTCATTGCCATCATCCGCAACGCCCCCACCCCGCCGGTGGCCAAGGTCGAACTGATGGCCAAACCGTGGGACAGCAAACTGGTGCGCGAAATGCTGACCCGCACACGCTCCGATGGCGGTGTGATCAACGCCGACGATTACCGCCCCGACGGCCTGGAGAAGGCCTTGGGCATGGGCAGCGATGGCCTGTACCGGCTGTCCGACACCCAGGCGCAAGAGATTCTGCAAATGCGCCTGCAACGCCTGACCGGGCTGGAGCAAGACAAGATCGTCGCCGAGTACAAAGAGGTGATGGCCGAGATCGAAGACCTGCTGGACATCCTGGCCAAGGCCGAGCGAGTCTCAACCATCATCAGCGACGAGCTCACGGTCATCAAGACCGAGTTCGGCCAGACCAAGAAAGGCGCGCGGCGCAGCCTGGTCGAGCACAGCTCGTTTGACCTGTCCACCGAAGACCTGATCACGCCCACCGACATGGTGGTCACGCTCTCGCACAGCGGCTACATCAAGAGCCAGCCCTTGAGTGAATACCGTGCCCAAAAGCGCGGCGGACGCGGCAAGCAGGCCACGGCGACCAAGGAAGACGATTGGGTGGATCAACTGTTCATCGCCAACACCCACGACTACATTCTGTGCTTCAGCAATCGGGGGCGCCTGTACTGGCTCAAGGTCTGGGAAGTACCCCAGGGCTCGCGCGGCTCGCGTGGACGCCCAATTGTGAACATGTTCCCGCTGCAAGACGGCGAAAAAATCAACGTCGTCTTGCCGCTGACCGGCGACAAACGCAGCTTCCCGGCTGACCAATTTGTGTTCATGGCGACTTCCATGGGCACGGTCAAGAAGACGGCGCTGGACGAGTTCAACAACCCGCGCAAAGGCGGCATCATCGCGGTCAACCTCGACGATGGCGACTACCTCATTGGAGCGGCCCTCACCGACGGCCAGCACGACGTCATGCTGTTCAGCGACGGTGGCAAGGCCGTGCGGTTCGATGAAAACGATGTGCGTCCATTGGGTCGCCAGGCCCGCGGCGTACGCGGCATGACACTCGAAGATGGTCAAAGCGTCATTGCCATGCTGGTGGCCGAGGACGAACAGCAAAGCGTATTGACCGCCACCGAAAACGGCTACGGCAAACGCACCAGCATTACCGAGTACACACGTCACGGGCGCGGCACCAAGGGCATGATCGCCATCACCCAGTCCGAGCGAAACGGCAAGGTCGTGGCCGCCACGCTGGTTCACGCCGACGACGAGATCATGCTCATCACCGACAAAGGCGTACTGGTGCGTACCAGAGTGAGCGAGATTCGTGAGCTGGGTCGCGCGACGCAAGGCGTGACGCTAATCGGGCTCGACGAAGGCTCCAAGCTGAGCGGTTTGCAGCGCATTGTGGAAAATGACGCGAATCCAACAGACGGCGAGGCCGCGCCCGAGGACGACAGCGGTGTCAACGGCTGACGCTACGCTTTAGGTAGCGAACGGGTCGGTCCGACCCGTTTTGAAAGCCCTATTGGAGTCGATAATCAGCGCAGGCACGGCGTGCGACCATGGTGCGCCATCAAGACCGAGCAGACATGAGGAACACGATTCAACCATGAGCAAGACCCTGGCCGAACTGCGCGTAGCAATCGACTCCCTCGATCAGGAGCTCTTGGCCTTGCTCAATCACCGCGCCAGTCTGGCGCGCGACGTCGGTGAGATCAAACGGGCTGAGGGCTCGCCTGTGTTCCGACCAGAGCGCGAGGCCCAGGTCATTCAGAACCTGCAGGAAGGCAACCCTGGTCCGCTGAAGGACAACAGTGTGGCCACCATCTGGCGCGAAATCATGTCGGCCTGCCGCGCCCTGGAGGCACCGCAGCGGGTGGCCTTCCTCGGTCCGACTGGCACCTTCACGGAGCAGGCGGCACTGCAGTTCTTCGGCTCCAGCATCGACCGTCTGCCTTGCGCCACCATCGACGAGGTGTTCCGCACTACCGCTGCGGGAAGCGCCCAGTTCGGGGTTGTGCCAATCGAGAACTCGACCGAGGGCGTGATATCGCGATCACTGGATCTGCTGCTGGGTTCGCCCCTGCATATCGTGGGTGAAACCAGTCTGTTGGTTCGCCACAACCTGCTGCGCAAAGTGGACTCCCTCGAAGGGATCGATGCGGTTTACGCCCACCCCCAGGCTCTGGCCCAGTGCCAGGGCTGGCTCAACACGCACTTGCCCGATGCAGACCGGCGCGCCGCCTCCAGCAATGCCGAAGGCGCACGCCTGGCCGCCAGCAATCCGGCCTGGGCGGCAATTGCCAGCGAGCGTGCCGCCAGCGAATTCGGCCTGCACATCGTCACCCATGCCATTCAAGACGATGTCTTCAACCGGACCCGGTTTGCCATCGTGTGCCTGCCGCAAACGATGCCAATGCCGCCCGCTTCGGGCAATGACTGCATCAGCCTGATTGTGTCGGTGCCAAATCGCCCCGGCGCGGTGCATGACCTGCTGGTCCCCCTGAAGACCCACGGCGTATCCATGACCCGGTTTGAATCGAGACCGGCGCGCTCAGGGCAATGGGAGTACTATTTTTACATTGACGTTCAGGGCCACCCCTCCCAGCCGCACGTTGCCTCGGCCTTGAAGGACTTGCAGGGCCTTTGTGCGTTCTACAAAATGCTTGGCACTTATCCCATCACGGCATGATGACCCGGCCTACAAGGAAACAGGATGTTTGAGCAACTAGGATTGATTGGCTGTGGTCTCATGGGGGGGTCCTTTGCGCTCGCCCTCAAGAAAGCCGGCTTGGTCAAACGTGTCGTGGGTTACAGCAAGTCCCCCTCGACGACGGAGAAGGCACGCCAGATGGGTGTCATCGATGTCGAGGCCCCCTCGGCCCTGCTGGCCGTGTCGGGCGCGGACATCGTGCTGATTGCAGTGCCCGTGGCCGCCACCGAGGCAACCTTCAAGGCCATCAAGCACCTGGTGACGCCGCAGATGCTGATCATGGACGTCGGGTCAACGAAACGTGATGTGATTGACTCCGGCAGGCGCGCCTTGCGCGAGCAAATCGGATCGTTCGTGCCGGCTCACCCGATTGCCGGACGCGAAGTGTCCGGCGTGGAGCATGCTGATGCCGACCTGTATGCCGGCAAGCAGGTGATCCTCACGCCGATTGAGCGGACCTTGACGATTCAGTTGCAAAAAGCGGTTGATCTGTGGACCGGTCTGGGTTGCCGCGTCGTCAAGATGTCGCCTGAATCCCATGACGCCGCGTTCGCAGCCGTCAGCCATTTGCCGCATTTGATTTCCTTCGCCTTGATGAACGCCATTTCGGGGCAGAAACAGGGCCAGGACTTCCTGTCACTGGCCGGGCCCGGCTTTCGGGATTGCACCCGGGTCGCAGCCAGCGACCCCAAGATCTGGCGTGACATCATGATTTCCAATCGTGAAGAGCTGCTTGCGCAAAGCAAGATATTTCAACGCAACCTGCACGCGTTGGAGGTGATGATCTCCAGTGGCAACGGTGAGGCACTGGAGGGTTTGATCGAGCAGGCCAGCGTGACCCGCGCGCAGTGGAGCATGTCAAAGAACAACAAGTAATGTTTGACACGAAGTTCATTGACCTGCCGCCGTTGACGGCTGCGGGCGGCACCGTGGTACTGCCGGGCTCAAAAAGTATTTCCAACCGCGCGTTGTTGCTCTCGGCACTGTGCCGGGGCACCACCGCGCTGCACGACGTGCTGGATTCCGACGACACACGCGTGATGCTGGCGGCATTGCGTCTGCTGGGCTGTGGCGTGCGCGAGAAGGGCTCCACGGTCCTGATCGACGGCCTGGACGGTGCGCTGGGCAATCCGTCCGCGAATCTGTTCATGGGCAACGCCGGCACCGCCATTCGCCCCCTGACTGCGGCACTTGCCGTGCTGGGCGGCGACTACGAACTGCGTGGCGTACCCCGGATGCATGAGCGTCCGATCAGTGACCTGGTGGACGCGCTTCGGCAACTGGGGTGTGACATCGAGTACCTCGAGAACGATGGCTACCCGCCCTTGCGCATCAAGTCGCCACAGCTTCGACTGGACGCACCGATTCAGGTGCGGGGCGATGTCTCCAGCCAGTTTCTTACCGCGCTGTTGATGGCATTGCCGCTGGTGGCCAAGAACGATATCGTGATCGAAGTCGTTGGGGAGCTGATCTCCCGGCCCTACATTGAAATCACCTTGAACCTGTTGGCACGCTTCGGCGTCGAGGTGGCGCGCGAAGGCTGGCAGCGGTTCACGATTCCTGCCGGCAGCCGTCTGCGTTCGCCCGGAACTTTGGCGGTAGAAGCCGACGCGTCGTCCGCCAGCTACTTCATCGCCTTGGGCGCTATCGCCGGCGGTTCGGGCGAACAGGATGGGATCAGGATTGAAGGCGTCGGCGCCAACTCGATCCAGGGCGATATCCGCTTCGTGGACGCGGCGCGGCTAATGGGGGCCCGGATTGACAGTGGCCCCAATTGGCTGAAGGTAACGCGCGACGCCTGGCCTCTCAAGGCCATCGACCTGGACTGCAATCACATCCCCGACGCAGCCATGACGCTGGCGGTGATGGCGCTCTATGCACGGGGAACCACCACCTTGCGCAACATTGCCAGTTGGCGCGTCAAGGAGACCGACCGCATCGTCGCCATGGCGACCGAATTGCGCAAGTTCGGCGCGACCGTGGAGGAAGGGCCGGACTTCCTCAGCGTCACACCGCCGTCCGACACGGCCGCATGGCGCACCGGAAGCATCCACACCTACGACGACCACCGAGTTGCCATGTGCTTCGCCTTGGCAGCCTTCAATCCGGCGCGCCTGCCGGTCCGCATTGAAGACCCCAAGTGTGTGGGCAAGACCTTCCCCGCCTACTTCGAAACCCTGTTCTCCGTCACCAACGCCCCTGATGCCGACATTCCGGTGCTATGCGTCGATGGCCCCACTGCGTCGGGAAAGGGGACGCTGGCCGTGATGCTAGCCCGCCAGTTGGGCTACCACTTTTTGGACTCGGGCTCGCTCTACCGTATCACCGCCCTATCAGCCACGCGTGCCGGATTGAGCCTGGATGGTGCGGGTGAACAGGCCATTGCCGAGCGCGTCAGCCGGCAGCACATTCGCTTCGAAAACGGCTGCGTCTGGCTGGGCGACGAAGATGTGAGCGATGCCATCCGCACCGAAGAGGCAGGCATGAATGCCTCGCGTGTGTCGGCGTTGCCCCTGGTGCGGCTGGCCTTGATCGACCTGCAGCGCGGCTTCCGACAGTTGCCCGGCTTGGTCGCCGACGGGCGTGACATGGGCACAGTCATCTTCCCGGATGCCCGCCTCAAGGTGTATTTGACCGCCAGCGCCGAGCGTCGCGCGCAGCGACGTCATAAGCAGTTGATTTCAAAGGGAATTTCAGCTACACTGCCGGCTCTTCGTGCCGATCTGGAGGCGCGTGACACGCGGGACTCGTCCCGGGCCGCGTCACCGCTCAGGCCGGCACAAGATGCCCGGTTGCTGGACAACTCGGATCTGTCGATTGAAGAGTCGGCTGATCTGGTGTTGCACTGGTGGCAGGACAAACAGCCATTCAGTACCCACTGAGCGGCTGGTGACAGCACAGGCTACTGGCCTGTTCGAGGCCCACACGACTCCTCTCGCGCCGACAGGTGCACTGGTTGTGTGGTTCAAAAACTTAAACCGCGGCAAGCACCGCGAATTAACCCGCGGCCAACGCCGCATCAAGAAAATGTCTGAATCTTTTGCCGCCCTGTTTGAAGAGTCCCTGACACGCACCGAAATGCGTCCAGGTGAAGTAATCACCGCTGAAGTTGTTCGCATCGAGCACAGCTTCGTGGTGGTCAACGCCGGCCTCAAGTCCGAGGCCTATGTCCCGCTGGAAGAGTTCAAGAGCGACAAGGGCGAAATTGAAGTCCAGGTTGGCGACTTCGTCTCGGTGGCCATCGGCTCCATCGAGAACGGCTATGGCGACACTATTCTGTCGCGCGACACTGCCAAGCGTCTGGCGTCCTGGATGAGCTTGGAGAAAGCCCTGGAAACCGGCGAATTCGTCACCGGCACCACCAGCGGCAAGGTCAAGGGTGGCCTGACCGTTCTGGTCAATGGCATCCGCGCCTTCCTGCCCGGCTCGCTGGTCGACACCCGCCCGACCAAGGACCTGTCTCCGTACGAGAACAAGACCCTGGAATTCAAGGTCATCAAGCTCGACCGCAAGCGCAACAACGTGGTGCTGTCACGCCGTGCCGTGGTGGAAGCCAGCATGGGCGAAGAACGCGCCAAGCTGATGAACACCCTCAAGGAAGGCTCCATTGTGCAGGGCGTGGTCAAGAACATCACCGAATACGGTGCGTTCGTGGACCTCGGCGGCATCGACGGCCTGCTGCACATCACCGACATGGCCTGGCGTCGCGTGCGTCACCCCTCCGAGGTGGTGCAAGCCGGTCAAGAGATCACCGCCAAGATCCTCAAGTTCGACACCGAGAAGAACCGTGTGTCCCTGGGCCTCAAGCAGATGGGCGACGACCCCTGGATGGGCGTCAACCGTCGCTATCCCCAAGGCACCCGCATGTTCGGCAAGATCACCAACATCGCCGACTACGGCGCGTTTGTGGAACTCGAACCCGGCATCGAAGGCTTGGTGCACGTGTCCGAAATGGACTGGACCAACAAGAATGTTGCACCTTCCAAGATCGTCTCGCTGGGTGACGAAGTCGAAGTCATGGTACTGGAGATCGACGAAGACAAGCGCCGCATCAGCCTGGGCATGAAGCAGTGCAAGGCCAACCCGTGGCAGGAATTCGCGCAGAACACCAAGCGCGGTGACCGCGTCAAGGGTCCGATCAAGTCGATCACCGACTTTGGCGTGTTCGTGGGCCTGGCTGCCGGCATCGATGGCCTGGTGCACCTGTCCGATCTGTCCTGGAACGAAACCGGCGAAGCCGCCGTTCGCAACTACAAAAAGGGCCAGGACGTGGAAGCCATCGTGCTGGCCGTGGATGTGGACCGTGAACGCATCTCGCTGGGCATCAAGCAACTCGACTCCGATCCTTTCACCACCTTCGTCTCGGTCAACGACAAGGGCCAGACGGTTTCCGGCAAGGTCAAGACCGTGGACGCCAAGGGTGCTGAAATCGACCTGGGTGAAGACATCATCGGTTACCTGCGCGCCAGCGAAATCTCGCGTGACCGCGTCGAAGATGCCCGCAACGTGCTCAAGGAAGGCGACGAAGTGACCGCCGTCGTGGTCAACATCGACCGCAAGACACGCAACATCCAGTTGTCGATCAAAGCCAAGGACATGGCTGATCAGAACGAAGCCATGCAGAGTTTGAGTCAGCAGTCGGCGCGCGAAAACGCCGGAACGACCAGCCTGGGCGCCCTGCTGCGCGCCAAGCTGGACAACAACTCCTGATCTGCTCCGCGCCCTGAAGTCCATGCAGCCATTGGCGCACCGTCGTCTGGAACCCCGGTTCCGGAACACGACCGCGCCAACGGCCGCGTGAGACCAGGGGCTTCTTGCCACGGCAATTGAGCACAACTGCGCGTACCCCCCATGACACGTTCCGATCTGGTTGAAGAACTTGCCGCGAGGTTTGGGCAGTTGACCCACCGCGATGCCGAATTCGCCGTCAAGGCCATCCTGGACGCGATGAATGATGCGCTGGTTCGAGGGCACCGCATCGAGATTCGCGGCTTTGGCAGCTTCTCGATCAATCACCGACCGCCGCGCATCGGCCGCAATCCCCGTAGCGGGGAAAGCGTCGCCATTCCCGAAAAGCGCGTGCCCCATTTCAAACCAGGCAAAGCCCTGCGCGAGGCGGTGGACCAGCGCACCGCCCAGATGCAGGCCAAGACCGGTTCCTCGTGAGCCCAAGCGTCGCCAGCGCACGATCGCTTCGGTAGAATCAACCCGTCACTGGGAAGATCGATGAAACAACTCCTGTGGCTGCTTAAGTGGATGCTTAAGGCAGCCATTTTTTTTACGCTGCTCGCCTTCGCGTTGAACAACCAGCATGAGGCTAGCGTGCATTTCTTCTTTGGGACACAGTGGCGCGCACCCCAGGTGTTGATCGTCCTGACCGCGTTGGCGTTGGGCGTCGCTTTGGGGGCGCTGGCAATGGTTCCCCGCTGGTGGAAGCACCGAAGCCGAGCGCGCACACCCTTGGAAAGTCGCGCCGAGCCGAGCCGGCCCGCAACAAACTCCCCCACGAGCACGCATGGATTTTGATCTCAGTTGGCTGCTGATTGGCTTGCCCGCAGCCTTCGTCCTGGGCTGGCTGGCCTCACGGCTGGACGTTCGCCAGTTGCGCATCGAGAACCGGCAGGCACCCAAGGCTTATTTCAAGGGCTTGAACTTTCTGCTCAACGAGCAGCAAGACCAGGCCATCGACGCGTTCATCGAGGCTGTACAGAATGACCCCGACACGTCCGAGTTGCACTTCGCGCTGGGCAACCTGTTCCGGCGCCGGGGCGAGTACGAGCGTGCGGTGCGCGTGCACCAGCACCTGCTGTCCCGAGGCGATCTACCCGCCACTGACCGTCACCGCGCGCAGCACGCGCTGGCTCTGGACTACCTGAAAGCCGGACTGCTTGACCGGGCCGAAGAAGCCCTGCTCAAACTCGAAGGCACCACCTTCGAACCACAAGCCCGCCTGGCTTTGCTGTCCAACTACGAACGTAGCCGCGACTGGGTCCGGGCCGCGAAGGTTGCACATCAGCTTGAGGAGGCACATCAGGGAAGCTTTTCGGCACGCCTGGCCCATTACCTGTGCGAGCAGGCCACTGCGTGCATTGCGGCCCATGATCTGGCGCGTGCCGAAGTGCTGCTGCAACAAGCCATAGCGACCGCCCCCACTGCGCCACGAGCTGGCATCGAACTGGCCAGACTGCAAATGGGCACTGACCGGGCTAGTAACGCCTATTTGACCCTATCCCAAACCCTGCACGCCGCCCCTGCGGCAGCCCCGGTTCTGGTCGATGCGCTAGCGAAGGCGGCGCTTGCCTGCGGTCAGGCCGAGCCGGCCATGGCTCAGCTCAAGACCAGCTACGAACAATCACCCTCACTGGACGTTCTGGACGCCATCGTCACGCTGGAAGCCGCCAGCGGCTCCGCGACTCCCGCCGCACGAAGCTGGTACGTCCATCACCTCGAGCGCGAGCCCTCACTGATCGCCGCCGCCAAGTGGATCGAAGGCGAGAAACTCGAGCACGAACAGTTTCATCCCCTGGTCCAAAAGGCGCTGGACCATGCGGTCAAGCCGCTGTCACGCTATCGCTGCGCCGCCTGCGGGTTTGAAGCCAAACAACACTTCTGGCAATGTCCCGGATGCCAGACTTGGGACAGCTACCCGGCCAAACGGGTCGAAGAGCTATAGGATGGCGCTCACCCCCCGGCTCCGCGCACTGCGTGTCGCTACGCTTTCCCCCTTGCAGGGGGCAACACCAGCAGACTGGCCAAGCCAGATCTGCGGTGTTCCTGATCCAAGACACCGCGTGCGGAGCAACTGAAGTAGAAATCGATGATGAACCCCTCCAAAGAACAAATAGCCCGCGCCCGGGTGCTCGTGGTGGGCGACGTGATGCTGGACCGCTATTGGTACGGCGCGGTAGACCGCATCTCACCGGAAGCGCCGGTTCCCGTGGTGCGCGTCACGCGTGAGGAAGAGCGCGGCGGCGGAGCGGCCAATGTGGCCTATAACGTGGTCTCGTTGGGGGCGCAGGCCTCGCTGCTGACCGTCGTCGGCGATGATGAGGCGAGCCACAAGCTGGAGACGTTGTTGGGGGGAACCGGCATCCAGACTCATTTTGGACGCGATGCGGCCCTCAAGACCACCGTCAAATTGCGGGTGATCGGTCGACAGCAGCAGTTGTTGCGGATGGATTTCGAGAACACGCCCAAGACCGAGGTACTGGCCTCGCAAACGGCAGCCTTTGCCAGATTGCTGCCGGACCACGACGCGGTTCTGTTCTCCGACTATGGCAAGGGCGGACTGGCTCATGTTGGCGACATGATCGCCAGCGCGCGCGCGGCCGGCAAGGTGGTCTTGGTCGACCCAAAAGGCAGCGACTATTCGCGCTACCAACGCGCCAGCATCATCACCCCTAATCGGGCCGAGCTTCAGCAAGTGGTAGGCCACTGGCAAGACGAAACCGATCTGCGCACCCGGGCCCACAACCTGCGAACGCAGTTGGGGCTAGATGCCGTGCTGCTGACGCGCAGCGAAGAAGGTATGACTTTGTTTGACGACGGCGGCCAGCTTCATGTCAATGCCCATGCCCGAGAGGTTTTCGATGTCACGGGTGCCGGTGACACGGTAATTGCCACCATGGCCGCTCTGGTGGCCGCCGGTCTGAGCTTTCGCGAAGCCCTGCCCTGGGCGAACCGAGCTGGTGGCGTGGTTGTTGGCAAGTTTGGCACCGCCACGGTGTCATATGAGGAGTTGATGGCATGACGCGAGTCGTTGTTACCGGCGCGGCCGGATTCATTGGCAGCAATCTGGTCAAGGGACTCAACGCCAGAGGAATTCACGACATCATTGCGGTCGACGATCTGACGCAAGGCGACAAGTTCCGCAATCTGGCAGACCTGCAGATTGCAGACTACGTGGACGCTGAGGTCTTCTATGACCTGTTTGCCAGCGGCGCCTATGGCCAGATCGAGGCGGTGTTCCATGAAGGCGCCTGTAGCGACACCATGCAAACCAATGGCAAGTACATGATGGCCAACAACTACGCGACCTCATGCCAGTTGTTCTTTGCCTGCCAGAAGCGAGGTGCCCGGCTGTTGTATGCCTCCAGCGCCGCCACGTATGGAGGCTCACAGAGCTTTCGCGAAGAGCCGGCTTTCGAGCATCCGCTCAACGTCTACGGCTACTCCAAGCTGCTGTTTGACCAGCGCATGCGACGGGAATGCGGTGTTCGCTTCCAGCGGGCCATGGATGGCAAGACCCAGCAGGTAGTGGGTTTTCGCTACTTCAATGTCTACGGACCGCGCGAACAGCACAAGGGCCGCATGGCCAGCGTGGCCTACCACCAGTTCAACCAGTTCCGAGCCGATGGACGGGTGAAGCTGTTCGGCGAATACGGGAACTATGCGGCTGGCGGCCAGATGCGGGATTTTGTCTTCGTCGACGACGTGGTCGCCATCAACCTCTGGTTCTTCGATCACCCGGACAAGTCAGGCATCTTCAACCTGGGCACGGGACGCGCCCAACCCTTCAATGACGTCGCCAGTTCAGTGGTCAACGCCTTGCGCGGCCTCCAGGGCGACCCGGCACTGCCCCTGTCCCAGATGCTCGAACAAGGCCTGATTGAGTACGTCCCGTTCCCCGATGCCTTGCGCGGCAAGTACCAGTGCTACACCCAAGCCGATTTGAGCGCCCTGCGCGCTGCGGGCTGTGGCCATGGATTTGCCGATGTCCAGACAGGTGTTGCCCAGTACGTGCAAACCTTGGCACGTGGTGGCTAGCCTAAGCTGTTCCAACGCTGTCGTCGTTTTCCCCTATCCCGTCAACGCACTCGGCGCATCATTCGTTGAGAGTTTGCCCCGTTCCCTCAACCCTTAGGAGTAGTTCCATGCTGAAGAAGATCCTCGCCCTACTGGCCATGCTTTACGCGGCGGCCGCCTTCGCCGCCGTTGACGTCAACAAAGCCAGCGCTGCCGACCTCGATGGTATCAAGGGCATTGGTCCCGCCATATCGACCAAGATACTTGACGAGCGCAAGAAGGGCAACTTCAAGGACTGGAACGACTTCATTGAGCGAGTCAAGGGCGTTGGCGAAGGCAACGCGGCCAAGTTCTCCGCCAATGGGCTGACCGTTAATGGCGCTGGATTCAAGGGTGCGATTGCGAAGCCTGCCGCGAAAAAAGACGACAAGAAAGACGCCAAGGCTGAAGTGGCCAAGCCGGCGGCCAGCTCTGCCAAGAAATAGTCCTTGATCGACCACGACACACCCGCTCAAGCGGGTTTTTTCGTTTGGAGATCCGGCTTAAGGAAGCAGGCTCAACGCGTGCATGTACGCCGCCTGAACCACCAGCGTATCCCAATCGACGGCGGGCGTCGTCAGCAGTAGAGCCAGTCGGCGCTCTTCACTGGCCCCGGATGGTTGCCAGCGGCCTTTGAGCTGGGCTTCGCTCAAGCCATCAATCAAGTCGTCCAATACGGTGCTCTGACCAACACTCTGGTTGCACAGCAGCACCATATCGCAGCCAGCAGTAAGTGCCATCACGGCGGCGTCGGCATAGTCGAGCTCTCGCCCGTCAATCCGACGGGCGCCCGCCATGGACAGGTCGTCACTGAAAATAACGCCGCCAAAACCCAATTGCCCGCGCAGCACTTTCTGCAGCCACCTTGCCGAGAAACCGGCCGGGCGGCTGTCCACCTTGGGGTAGACAACGTGCGCCGGCATGACGCTTGTCAGTGTGGTGCTAAGCCAACCGTAAGGCGCGGCATCGTCCGCCAGGATCGCCTTGAGACTGCGCCGATCAACGGGAATGTCCGTGTGCGAATCAGCCTTGACAAAGCCATGCCCGGGGAAATGCTTGCCACAATTGGCCATGCCGCTTTGCAGCAGCCCGTGCATCAGACTCTTGGCCAACACACTGACCACGCGTGGATCACGCCCGAAAGACCGGTCGGCGATCACCGAGCTCTGGCCAAAATCCAGATCCAGCACTGGCGTGAAGCTCAAATCGACACCACACGCGCGCAACTCGGCACCGAGCACATAACCGCAGGCGGTGGCGGCGTTGGTGGCGCGCAGGGCTCCGCTGCCTGGCCCGGTCGGGCCATCATCGCGCAACCACATCTCGCCGAGCGCGCGCATTGGCGGCAAATGGGTGAAGCCGTCAGTCTTGAAGCGCTGCACACGCCCCCCCTCGTGGTCGACACAAATCAGCAGGTCTTCGCGCTGGGCCTTGATGTCCTGACACAGGGCGGCTAACTGGGCACGGTCTTGCCAATTGCGGGCAAACAAAATCAACCCGCCGACCAGCGGATGCGCCAGGCGCTGGCGGTCCGTGTCACTCAGGGTGGTACCGGAAATGTCGATGATGAGGGGGGCATGCTGACTCATGTTGGCCTTCTTCAATTGATCTCGGCAACGTACCATGCTACTAAATACATAGCACTCATCTACCACTGGCAAACGATTCCAAATCGACTCGCTCCACCACACAGAAGCTGGCCGCGTAGTCGGTCTCATCGCTGACCGTGATGTGGGCGCGCAGGGCGCGCGCCTCGAACCACTCCCTCAGCGCCCCATGCAGCAAGACCGTCGGCTGGCCGCTCGCAAGCTTGTCGATTTCGCACAGGCGCCAAGTCATGGGCATGCACATGCCCAAACCAATCGCCTTGCTGAACGCCTCCTTGGCACTGAAACGCGTGGCGAGATAACGAACCCCTCGCTCCGGCCAGCGTTGGCTACGCGTGCGCCAAGTGGCGATTTCCGTCTCGCCCAGAATTCTCTGGGCAAAACGATCACCATGCCGCTCCAGGCTGGCGCGAATGCGGCGTACATCACAAATGTCCGTGCCAATGCCGTAGATCATGATCGGCTCATTCGCTGGCATCGCCAATACAGCGCAGGTAGTCCCTGACTGTTGCGGCGTAGCCCAGTTCCAGCGCGTCCGCAATCAGCGCATGCCCGATCGAAACCTCTTGCACGCCCGTCACCTCTGTCAGGAATGCAGTCAAGTTGTCGCGATTGAGGTCGTGGCCGGCGTTGATGCCAAGGCCCACCTCCCGCGCCGCCTGCGCTGCCCGAGCGAAGCGTGCCAATTGCTCAGCCTGCTGCCCAGTGCCCCAGCCAGCGGCATAGGGCTCGGTGTACAGCTCGACGCGGTCCGCCCCCACATCGCGTGCGCCCGCGATCGTGGTCGCGTCGGCGTCCATGAATAAGCTGACCCGTACGCCCAAGGCTTGTGCCTGTGCGATCAGGTCGCGCAAACGAGCGCCGTCATGCGCCAGATCCCAGCCATGATCGCTTGTGAACTGGCCCGCGGAATCAGGGACAAAGGTGCACTGGTGAAGCGGCAAGCCTTGTTGGCGCAAATCGCGCACGAAGCCCATCAAGTTCTGAAACGGGTTGCCCTCGATATTGAACTCGCGATCCGGCCATGCCTGCATCAAGGCCGCCAGGTCATACACATCACTGGCGCGAATGTGCCGCTCATCCGGTCGCGGGTGAACCGTGATGCCCTGGGCGCCCGCCTGCAGGCACAAGGTGGCGGCCCGCGTGACGCTGGGTATACCCAGATGCCGCGTATTGCGCACCAGCGCGACTTTGTTGAGGTTGACCGATAGTGCGGTGGGTGGGTAAGCCATAGGCCATAGTCTCGATCAAAGAGTTTGCAGGTCCATCATCATCTGCCGAGTGCGCAGCGTACCGACCCCACAATGGTAATTGAGTAGGCCTCGCAATTGCGACTTGAGTTCTGGCAAAACATCCGCACAGGCACGTAGCGTGACGGTGAACGGTGCCGTCGGGGCAATCGACTGCTGCAGCAACTGCCACTGCGCCCCAGTCAGACTGGCACGGTCGTCGCTGCCGCTCTGCTGCAGTCCACCCTCTGGTCTCAGGCTGTAGCGCTGCGATTCAACCAGGCCCATCAGCGTCATGGTCTGGGCGTCCAGCATGGGCAACAAGCCAATTTCGCGCAGCAGCAGCAATTCAAAGGCACGCAATGCCGGCTGCAGGGCCTCCCCATGCACCGAAGCCAACACCTCGACAACACAGGCATAGATGTCGAACAGGCGAGGGTGTGGGTCGTCCCTGGCCAGCAGAGTCATCACCAATTCGTTGAGGTAGTAGCCCGACAATAGGGCATCGCCACCAGGCATGACGTGTCCGCCCATCCATTCCGCCCCCTTCAAGCTGCGAATCTCGGCATCACCCCCAAAGGCAATATGGAGCAACTGCAGCGGCAGCAAGATGGGCCGGAAGCTGGAACTGGGCCGTTTGACCCCTTTGGCCACCACGGCCATGCGTCCGTGGTGCCGCGTGAACACCTCCAGGATCAGGCTCGACTCGCTCCAGTCATAGCGATGCAGGACATACGCCGGCTCATCCGAAATGCGCTTTGTGGCCACACCCGTCACTCATACCCGAAGCTGCGCACGCGTGCCTCATCGTCGGCCCAACCTGAGCGCACCTTGACCCACAGTTCGATGAACACTTTGGCGTCCAGCGCTCGTTCCAGTTCAACACGGGTCTCGGTGCCGATGCGCTTGATACGCTCGCCTTTGTCCCCAATCACCATCGCCTTATGGGTGTCGCGCTCCACCACAATGGTGGCGGCGATCTTGACCAGGCGCTTCTGTTTGCCGCGCCCGGCCTCCTCTTCGAACTTGTCGATCACCACCGTTGACGTGTAAGGCAATTCATCACCCGTCAGGCGAAACAGTTTTTCGCGCACTGTTTCACTGGCCAGGAATTTCTCGCTTCGGTCGGTCAATTCATCCTGCGCGTACCACCACGCCTGCTCGGGAAGATAGCGCTCGCATATCCCCAACAAGCGTTCAACGTCCTTGGCGTTCTTGGCCGACATCGGCACGAACTCGGCAAACGCATGGCGCTGCTGCATCTCCTGGAGCCAGGGCGCAATGTCGGCACGACGGTTCACCTGGTCAAGCTTGTTTGCCACCAGCAAGGTGGGCACGTCCTTGCTGAGCAGGGCCAGGACCTTGGCATCGGCCTGATTGAACACGCCTGCCTCGACCACGAAGAGAATCAGGTCCACGTCACCCACGGCCCCCTTGACCGTCTTGTTGAGCGATCGGTTGAGGGCGTTGTTGTGGCGCGTCTGAAAACCCGGCGTATCGACAAACACGAACTGGGTAGCACCCTGTGTGTGCATGCCGGTGATGCGATGCCGCGTGGTTTGTGCCTTGCGCGACGTGATGCTGATCTTTTGCCCGACCAGCGCATTCAGCAAGGTCGACTTCCCAACATTGGGCTTGCCCACGATCGCGATCAGTCCGCATCGCTGTCCCTGCACACTGGTCGCGCCGTTCGCAGCCGGACGCAGGCCCTTGAGCATGCTCTCCAGGTTAGTCTGGCCCTCGGTGTCGGGGGGCTCCACTGGGGCTATTGTTGGTTTGGTAGTCATGGCTTGGCCCTTGTCTTGAGTGTTTGCAGCATCGCGGCGGCGGCGGCCTGCTCACCGGCGCGGCGCGACCCGCCAATGCCGCGCTCCGCCAGATTGAATTCGGAAATTTCACACTCCACATCGAAGGTCTGCTTGTGCGCCACGCCCAGTGTCGAGACCACGCGGTAGGACGGCAGCTTCATCCGGCGACCCTGCAGCCACTCCTGTAACTCAGTCTTGGGGTCCTTGCCGATGGCTTCCATGCTCGGGTTGATTTCGACCGCATGGAACAGCCTTTGCACCAACCCTTGCGCAGCCGTGAAGCCGCCATCGAGGTAAACCGCGCCGACCACCGCTTCCAGCACGTCGGCCAGAATGGACGGCCTTTTTTGACCGCCAGACCGAACCTCGCCTTCGCCCAGACGAATGACATCGGGCAGTCCTAACTCGACCGACAAGCGGTGCAGCGTATCTTGTTTGACCAGATTGGCACGAACCCGCGACAAGTCCCCCTCTGGCAAATCGCTCAATCGCCGGTAGAGCAGGTCGGCAACCGCCAGATTGAGAACGGAGTCCCCGAGGAATTCCAGCCGCTCATTGTGATCCGCGGAAAAGCTTCGGTGCGTGAGCGCCCGCTCCAGCAGCGACGGGTTCGAAAACTCATGTTGCAATCGTCGTTGCAACGCGATCAGCCCATCGTTCACTCTATTTGGTTCGCCCGGCGTATTTCAGCGTCAAATAGCCTGGGCCAGCCAGATGAATTTCACGTTGGTACGCAAAGCTGACCACAATCTTGTCGCCATTCTTGGTCACTTCCAGATCTTTGCCGGTGATGGAGCTAATGTTGTCAATTGCCGCCGCCCGGTCGAAGATCGCGCGCACTTCCCCCACCGTGCTGCCTTCACGCGACTTGTTGGCGGCCTTGTAAATGGCCTGGTACTCAATGGCGGTCGGCACGATCTGCGCAGCAATCACACCTGTCACGGCCAGGAATCCTCCCACGAACAGAAGGCCGAGGAAGGACATGCCTCGCTGCTTGCTCTTGAACTGAATCGACATAAAGATCTCCTTACTGGCAAAACAATTTCAGTTGAACGACCCGATGCGCTTGAGGCTGGAAAAATTCATCCAGACAAAAAAGGCCTTGCCCACAATATTCTTCTCCGGCACAAACCCCCAATACCGAGAGTCCAGCGAGTTGTCACGGTTGTCACCCATCATGAAGTAGTGGCCCGCCGGTACCTTGCAGACGACACCCTCGACACTGTAGCGGCAATTTTGTCGATTTGGGAAGTCCGGAATCTCGACTTCGGAAAACCCGGCGCGTCGCTCCTCGTCATTCAGGAGCCAATGCCTGTGATTGCCCAAGTTTTCTTCAAACTGCTTGAAGTAGCGCACCATGTCTTCATCAAAAAAGTCGCTCACAGGGGTCGTTGCCACTGGCTGACCATTGATGGTCAAGCGCTTGTTGACATAGGCCACCTCGTCACCCGGTATACCCACCACCCGCTTGATGTAATCCTGACTCGGTTTGGGTGGGTAACGAAACACCATCACGTCACCGCGTTTCGGCGCGGTACCCTCGGTGATCTTGGTGTGAATGACTGGCAATCGCAGTCCAAACTGGAACTTGTTAACCAGAATCAGATCTCCCACATGCAAGGTGGGGATCATCGATCCCGAGGGGATCTTGAAGGGCTCGAACAGGAACGAGCGAAGCAAGAAGACGGCAATGATGACGGGAAACAGGCCTGCCGTCCAATCCAGCCACCACGGCTGGCGCAACACCTGTTGCCTGGCCTCGACCAGATCCGAGTCGACCTGACTGATGCCCATCTTGTGCAGTTCAGCCTTGCGTTGCACGGACGCCGCCTCCAGGGCGCTGGCTGCGGCCAGCCGCTTGGGCAGGAAATAGAAACGCTCGGCCAGCCAATACAGCCCGGTTACAACTGTCGCAAGGAACAGCAGCAAGGCGAAGTTGCCTTCAATCATGCCCAGGTACCAGCCCCCCGCATACGCCACAAAAGCCGACAAAACCAACGACGTCAAGACCTGCATCAATCCTCCACTTGCAAAATGGCCAGGAAGGCCTCTTGCGGAACTTCCACCGAACCAATTTGCTTCATGCGTTTTTTGCCAGCCTTCTGCTTCTCCAGGAGCTTGCGTTTGCGCGAGATGTCGCCGCCGTAGCACTTGGCAATCACGTTCTTTCGCAGCGCCTTGATTGTCTCACGCGCAATGATGTTGGCCCCTATGGCAGCCTGGATCGCCACGTCGTACATCTGTCTTGAAATGATCTCGCGCATCTTGGCAACAACGGCCCGACCCCGGTACTGCGACTGGGACCGGTGCACAATGATCGACAAGGCATCGACCCGTTCACCGTTGAGCAAAATGTCGACCTTGACCACGTCCGCGGGGCGGTACTCCTTGAAGTCGTAGTCCATCGAGGCGTAGCCCCTGGACACCGACTTGAGCTTGTCGAAGAAATCGAGCACGATCTCCGCTAGCGGCATCTCATAGGTAAGCATCACCTGCCGACCGTGGTAAGCCATGTTCATCTGCACACCGCGCTTCTGGTTGGCCAGCGTCATGACGGCGCCGACGTAGTCCTGCGGCATGTAAAGGTGCACGGTGACGATGGGCTCGCGAATTTCGTCCATGCGGCCCTGCTCTGGCATCTTGGATGGGTTCTCGACCATCACCACTTCGCCGTCGGACTTGACCACCTGATAGACCACGCTGGGGGCGGTGGTTATCAAATCCTGGTCAAACTCACGCTCCAGGCGTTCCTGCACGATCTCCATGTGCAACAGTCCCAGGAAACCGCAGCGAAAACCAAAGCCCAAGGCCTGGGACACCTCGGGCTCGTAGTGTAGCGATGAGTCATTGAGTTTCAACTTCTCCAAGCTGTCACGCAGGCCTTCGTATTGGTTGGCCTCGGTTGGATAGAGGCCCGCAAAGACCTGCGGCTGAATCTCCTTGAAACCCGGCAGCGGTTCAGTGGCGGTGAAGGCGGCGCCCCCCGTGCCCGGCTTGATCAAGGTGATGGTGTCGCCCACCTTGGCTGCCTGCAACTCGCGAATACCGGCAATGACGTAGCCGACTTCACCCGCCTCTAGAGATACCCGCGACTCGTTGGCGGGTGTGAACACGCCCAGGTTGTCGGCGTTGTACATGGCACCGCTGGCCATCATCTTGATGCGCTCGCCTTTTGCCAGGCGACCATCCACCACCCGCACCAGCATCACCACACCCACGTAGCTGTCAAACCAACTGTCGACGATCATGGCGCGCAAGGGGCCATTGGGGTTGCCCTTTGGCGGCGGAATGCGGGCGACCACGGCCTCAAGGATTTCCTCAATGCCCATTCCGGTCTTGGCCGAGCACGCGATCGCGTGACTCGCATCGATGCCGATGACATCCTCGATCTCCGAGCGCGCGTTTTCTGGATCGGCGTTGGGCAGGTCCATCTTGTTGAGCACCGGCACCACCTCAACACCCAGATCCAGCGCGGTGTAGCAATTGGCCACCGTCTGAGCTTCCACGCCCTGGCTGGCGTCGACCACCAGCAGCGCGCCTTCGCAGGCCGACAAGGATCGGCTCACTTCATAAGAGAAGTCGACATGGCCTGGCGTGTCAATCAAGTTGAGGTTGTAGACCACTCCATCGAGCGCCTTGTACTTGAGTGCGGCGGTCTGTGCCTTGATGGTTATCCCACGCTCCTTCTCGATGTCCATCGAATCCAGAACCTGCGCCTCCATCTCACGATCAGCCAAGCCGCCGCAGCGCTGAATCAGTCGGTCCGCCAATGTGGATTTGCCATGATCAATGTGCGCGATGATCGAAAAATTTCTGATGTGATTCATCAACGAGAAGCGTCAAGTGATTGAATTGAAACGAGGAGACAAGAAAAAAGGGCGCGTCGAATATTGACGCGCCCCGAACCAACAATCTTTGGCAACTGCGATAGCTGGAGCTTCATTGTAGGCAAAAAGAACCCGCCGTACAGCCCCAAAACCAAGAGAGAAGCGAAGTTGCAGGGCTACAACAATTATTTTATACACAGCTTATTAACAATTAAAGTGAATGAATGCTTGGACAACATGTGGGTGAACTGTGGAGCGCCTGTGAGTTCCGTCAATTCATCCCAAGAGATGAACTGACGTGGTTTCAATATGCCAGTAATCCGTCGTTGGCAACCTCCATTCTAACCAAAACGGCACTTGTCGCTAGAATAAGTGAGCGAGCGCACACATTTCCAAGGGCGCCAGCCTCAGAAAAAGAAAACCGAATTCTTCCGAATGGAGTCGGTTTGAGTGATCAAAAACCCCAATCCCGACGGTGGCATGGGGTTTAAAGGCGAGGCAAGCTGATCGCGATGCTAGCGAGTTGGGCGAATCACCGCATACTGAGCCATCTCGCCGCGACGAACCAGCACGACCACCGACTTGGTCTTGTCGAGCTTGCCAGCAATCGCCTCGAATGTCTTCACGCTATCGACCTCGTTGTTGGCCACCGCAACAATCACATCACCTTCACGCAATCCAGCGCGGGCAGCGCCTTCCGTGGCCGTCTCGACTCGCACCCCACCCTTGATCTTCAGCTCTTTGCGCTGGTCCTCGGACAATTCACTGACAGTCAGACCCAAGACCTGAGACGCGCCAGCCGCCTTCGGTTTGCCACCCTTATCGACCGCCTTTTTCGTGGGCTTGTCGGCCTCGATCTCGGCGATGATAACGGTCAGCTCTTTGCTGGCACCCCGCCGAAACACGGTCAAACTTACCTTACTACCAGGCTTGGTCGCGCCGACAAGTCGTGGCAGGTCGGACGACTTCTCAATCGTCTTGCCATCGAACTTGACGATGATGTCACCCGCCTCGACGCCCGCCTTTTCCGCCGGGGCGCCGGGCTCGACGCCAATCACCTGTGCGCCATGGGGTTTGCCCAGGCCAATCGACTCCGCCACTTCCTTGTTTACCGGTCCAATCTGGACGCCAATTCGCCCGCGCGATACCCGCCCGGACGCGCGCAACTGATCGCTGACGCGCATCGCCTCGTCCATCGGAATGGCGAACGAGATGCCCATGAAACCGCCCGAGCGGGAATAGATCTGGCTATTGATGCCAACCACCTCGCCACGCATGTTGATCAGCGGCCCGCCGGAGTTTCCGGGGTTGATGGCGACATCGGTCTGAATGAAGGGTAGGTACTCACCGGTATCGCGCTGCTTGGCACTGACAATGCCGGCTGTAACGGTACTCTCGAACCCGAATGGCGAGCCAATGGCCATCACCCACTCGCCCACTTTCAGGCGGTTGACATCACCGACTCGAACGGCCGGAAGCCCGCTGGCTTCGATCTTCACGACCGCCACATCGGAGCGCTTATCAGCGCCAATGATCCTGGCCTTAAATTCGCGCTTGTCGGTCAGCGTTACCAACACCTCGTCGGCGCCGTCCACCACATGTGCGTTCGTCATGATGTAGCCATCGGCGGAAAGAATGAAGCCCGAACCCACGCCACGGGGTTGTTCTTCGTCCTGAGGCGCCGGTCGATTCGGTCTTGGGGCCTGCCGCGGAATATTCGGCATGGGCAAGCCGTGTCGCCGAAAGAACTCCAGCATATCCTCGTCAACGCCAGGCCCCGGCCCCTGACGTGGCGAGACCTTTTCAAGCGTGCGAATATTCACGACTGATGGGCCAACCTGTTCGACCAAGTCAGTGAAATCAGGCAACGCCCGAGTCTGCGCCGCTGCGGGGACCACCGGCACCAACGATAGGGACGCGGTCGCGGCCAACACGCCCGCCAGCGCCACAGAACGAATCTTCTTCCAATCGAAACTCATCATCATTCACCTTTCATCAACACGGCGTCACCAGCGGCGCCACACTTTTCAGACAGTCCGCAGACATTGCTCTCCGCCGACAGCCCACAAACCTCTCCCATATTGGGACCTATCGCTTGCGCTCAAGGCCCTGCACGAACGCTTCCAAAGTCTGCAGTGGGGCCTCACCAACCGCAGTCACCCACCACGCCCCATTGCGCCGCGTCAGCGTATGGGTCGCACCCAGTGCGGTCGCCCCTTCCACAGGTTGACGCCGTGGGTCAAACGGCTGGACAAATAAAGACACTGTGCCCAGTCCATCGGAGAACACCCACTGCATCGCGGTTTCCGGTGCACTCCCATTGAGCGGCGCCACTGGTCGCTTATGGCAACTCACGGACTGGAAACCGGGCACCGGGTTGGCAATGGTCCAACCCTCCGACAATGCCGTGGTTGGCGACGACTCGACCCGTTCGATGCGGTAACCCTCGGTGCTTCCCATCATGCGGGCGAGCTTTTGCAGGCTGACCGGCGCGTCCAACTGAAGCTCGGAAAACGCGACTTGCTCCAGCACCTGGCCGTCAACGTTCAAAGTCTGCAGTTTGAGCGCCAGTCCGCTGCCCTGCTCACTCCAGATCCGGTAACCAAATCGAAGCCGGTCGCGTGGCGCAATCACGATCACGTCTGCCTCAAGCCCTGCCACCCGCTCGTGACCAGACTGACGCACCTGATAGAACTGCCCCAGCGTGGCCTCGCCAGTCTGCAACAAATTGGGGAACAAACCCAGCGACTCACGGCGCTCGGTCACGACGACCATGCTCTGAGGCAAGAACGTGACGACCTGGTCGTTGCGCCTGAATGTCGTGCGCGGGGCGCCGGTTAGCGTGACAACCCGCTCGATTTGCTGCGTCCCATCGCAGACGTGCCAGATCCGCGCGCTTGCCATGTTCACGCCGTCGGAAACAACAACAGTGCCAATGTAGGCCCGTCGCCGCGACGCCTCATGCATGCGAACCAGCCAGGCCCGTACGCTGCGTTGATCCAATCCAGCCTCAGTGCCCGTTGCAGTCGCGGCGCCTGGCAAACCACCCGTCTGAGCCCCGGCCGTCGAAATCAAGCAGACAGCGATGACGGCAGCCAAGCCGACGCGTCTAGTGCGCCGCGCGAACACCCCAATGCGACCCCATGCCATCAAGGTGCAGCCCCCTCAAAAGTCGCATTTCGCACAAAGCCAACCGGCATTTGCAGCGCTGACGCCCCGCCGAACTGTCGATGCGCGGCCAGCCATTGATCCAGTTTGGGGTCTCGCATCATGATTTGTTGTCGGGCCGGCGTCTCAGCCAACCCCATGACGACAACGGGACTCGCCGACGGCGCCGGTAGTTGCGCCAACGCAGGCGCCCCCCCCACGGGTTGCCGTGTGCCTGGACCCGACATCCAACCGACCGTGACGGCAATCGCCACCACCGCCAGGCCAGCCGCCCCACGCCATTTGAAGCGTGCATCATTGGCACTGGGCCGCTCTGCCCGCCCGCCCAGCCTCACCAAGGCCGCGACGGTTCGCTCGGTGCTTGATACCTCCGGCTCATGCACTCGAACCGCAGCCACTTCCTGTTCCAGATTCGCCCGTAAACGTTGGATAAATGCGGTTTCTCTGCGGGTGTCAAGGGACATGCCCCCCCGCATCACATCACCCACAAGGTGGTAGCGATGCCATGTCGCCACCGCAGCATCATCAGAGCGCAACGCCTCCAGCGTTTGGGCCAGTTCCACACCGGCCAACTGGCCGTCTGCCATGGCCGAAATCGCCTCGCACCGCTTCATTTCTTGCTCGGTCATTGCCTGTACACCTCCTGCCGCCGCTACCAGCGTTTGCCGGACTGGCTGTCCAGCATCGGTTTAACACGCGCCGAGACCGCTTCGCGGGCTCGGAAGATTCTTGATCGAACGGTTCCGATGGGGCAGTTCATCAGCTCCGCGATCTCCTCATAGCTCAACCCTTCCATTTCCCTCAAGGTAATGGCCTGACGCAACTCGTCCGGCAGCTCTTCCAACACCGCGTTCACCGCAGCCGCCACTTCGCGCGCCGCCAGAATCGACTCCGGCGTCTCAGAAGTGGTTGGTTCGCTTTTCTGTCTAGAAGTTTCATCGCCTTCGTCATCTAGTTGCATGGACCCTTCGAAAACAACCCGCTCACGCTTGAGCTGGAGCAGGTATTTCTTGGCGGTATTGGTGGCAATCCGGTAGAGCCAGGTGTAGAACTGGGACTCCCCGCGGAACTGATGCAGGGCCCGATAGGCCCGAATGAAGGTCTCCTGCGCGATGTCCTCTACCAGATCCGTATCACGGACCATGCGGCCAATCAGGCGTTGAATGCGGCGCTGGTACTTGATTACCAACAACTCGAACGCACGCTGGTCACCCGCGACAGACCGCTCAACCAGTATCTGATCGCCATCGAGAGCAGCCGTCCCTGCCACTGCAGGCGCCGAGCCAGACTCGGTCATGGGGGCGCTCCGGCGTTCGCGCTGTCCACAGGGTTGGCGTGATGCCCAGATGTCGAGACCAGCGCGCGACGCAGCGCCGGCCATAAGACTGGATCGGTATTGCGGTGCAGGCAGAACCCGAAAGCCCTACCGTCATCACACCTCGCCACGACAACGACCACTTGCTGCAAATCCACCAACACGGTCAGATCACCGCCACGGAGAATGCCTCGGCTGTCCCAAGTCCACTGGCCTGCACTCCACTTCAACGCACCGGCATGATCCCGACCCGCAGCCCCCACGGCGGCGCCCAAGCAAGCCAACCATGTCAGAAAAAGCCCGGCCGCTGGCACCTCACTGACGGCGGATTGCTGCAGCCAGAAGGCCGCCGCAGCAAAGCCACCGGCTCCCAGGGCGATCAGATACAAAGGACGCATGGACCATGATCCCACCGGATAAGTAAGCGCTGGGGCGCTATGCATAGTGGCGTGAAACCTGGTGGTCGTTGCGCCGGAAGCGACAGTCCGTCAGGGTGCGCGCTTGAACACCAGGGACCCGTTGGTACCGCCAAAACCAAAGTTGTTCTTCAGAGCCACGTCAATGCGCATATCCCGTGCCGTATTGGCGCAGTAGTCGAGATCGCATTCGGGGTCCTGATTCACCAGATTGATCGTCGGCGGACTCTTCTGATGGTAAAGCGCCAACACGGTGAATACCGACTCAATGCCGCCCGCCCCACCCAGCAAGTGTCCGGTCATCGACTTGGTGGAATTGACCACTGTCTTCTTGGCCGCGTCGCCAAGGGCTGCCTTGATCGCATTGGTTTCGTTGATGTCCCCCAACGGCGTCGACGTGCCATGCGCATTCAGATAGTCAATTTCATCGGCATTGACGCCGGCGTTGCGCATCGCATTGGTCATGGCACGCCGTGGCCCATCCATATTGGGCGCGGTCATGTGGCCAGCATCGGCACTCATGCCAAAACCAGCCAACTCGGCATAGATCCTGGCGCCGCGGGCTTTCGCATGTTCGAACTCTTCGAGCACCATCACCCCCGCGCCCTCGCCCAGCACAAACCCGTCTCGATCCTTGTCGAAGGGTCGCGAGGCCGCAGTCGGGTCATCGTTGCGAACCGAAAGCGCCCGCATCGCGGCAAAACCACCAATGCCCAGGGGTGAAACCGTCGCTTCGGAGCCGCCAGCAATCATCACGTCGGCATCGCCATATTCGATCATCCGTCCGGCATCCCCAATGCAATGCAATCCGGTGGTGCAGGCGGTAACGATTGCGATATTCGGGCCCTTGAATCCAAAGTGAATGGACACGTGGCCGGCAATCATGTTGACAATCGTCGATGGCACGAAAAACGGTGAGATGCGCCGCGCTCCGCGATTGAGAAACTCGGAATGCACGGACTCGATCATCGGCAGACCGCCAATGCCAGAACCAATCACACAGCCGATGCGGGTCGCCAGATCATCGTTCAGCGCGTCACCCGTGGGCAGGCCGGAGTCCGCCACGGCTTGTGCCGCGGCGGCGATGCCGTAGTGGATGAAGGTGTCCATCGTGCGCGCTTCCTTGGCGCTGATGTAGGTCTCCAGGTCAAAGCCCTTGATCTCCCCCGCAATCTTGCACGAGAAGGTCGATGCATCGAACTTGGTGATCAAGTCGATACCGGATTTTCCAGCCAGCAAATTGGTCCACGCCTGCTCCACCGTGTTTCCCACGGGGCTGACGCATCCCAAACCAGTAATGACAACACGACGTCGGGACATAAGTTGGCGATTCTGTGTTTCGTCTAAAAGGAACCGATACAGGCGCCTCAGCGTGCCAGTGCGCAGGCGACCGTCCTGCGGACAGTGACGAGGGTCGCTGGCGCGGGCGCAGCGACACCTCAACTCAAGCTTAAAGCACTAGGCCTTTTGGTGGGTGTTGGCGTAATCGATGGCGTTTTGCACCGTCGTGATCTTCTCGGCATCCTCGTCCGGAATTTCGATTCCGAACTCGTCTTCCAGCGCCATGACCAGTTCCACGGTGTCCAGCGAGTCCGCGCCCAGGTCGGCCACGAAGGCCTTTTCGTTGGTGACTTGGGACTCTTCGACACCGAGTTGCTCGGCAATGATCTTCTTAACGCGTGCTTCGATATCGCTCATGGGTTCCCTCAAAGGGTTGTAAATGAATCCGAGATTTTAGCCGGGCTCAATGACTTCTCATCGCCCCGGCTGCCGAACGGACCAATCGGCACAACTTTATTTGCTCAACTAGAGGTACATTCCGCCGTTGACGTGCAATTCCTGGCCGGTCACATAACTGGCCTGGGGGGAGGCGAGGTAGGCGACCGCATACGCGATGTCGGATGGCTTGCCCAAGTGTCCCAGCGGAATCTGTCCCAGCAGGGCCTTCTGCTGATCCGCGTGCAGACCGGCGGTCATATCAGTCTCAATGAAGCCCGGCGCCACGCAATTGACGGTGATGCTGCGCGAACCCAGCTCGCGCGCCAGCGCACGCGTCATGCCGGCTACACCGGCCTTGGCTGCCGCATAGTTGGCCTGCCCGGGGTTGCCCGAGGCACCGACGACGGACGTGATGTTGATGATCCGACCATACCGCTGCTTCATCATAGTTCGCATCACCGCTCGACTCATGCGAAACACGGCCTTCAAATTGGTATCCATCACGGCATCCCACTCGTCGTCCTTCATCCGCATCGCCAGGTTATCGCGGGTAATGCCGGCATTGTTCACCAGCACTTGCAAACCACCATGCAACTTGACAATTCGATCCACCAAGGCATCGCCTGCACCGCCATCGTTGACGTTGAGCACTTCACCGCTGCAGCCGGAGAAAGCAGACAAGGTTTCGGTGATCCTGGCGCAGCCATCTTCAGTGGTGGCCGTGCCGATCACTCTTAGACCCCGCTTCGCCAGCTCCAGCGCAATCGCTGCACCGATGCCGCGTGACGCGCCAGTGACCAGGGCCACTTGGCCCTCGAATTTCATGTCATTCATGCTCATCACCCAAGAGTACACGTTTCACATCCGCCAGACTGACCGGATCCAGCATGGCCATGCCGGTCATGTCCGGGTCAATACGTTTGACCATGCCAGCCAGCACCTTGCCCGGGCCGCATTCCACCACGGAGGCGATGCCATGCGTCTTGATCGCCTGCACGCACTCGACCCAGCGCACCGGCCCAAATGCCTGCCGATACAGTGCGTCGCGGATGCGATCGGAGTCCACCTCCACGGCCACATCAACATTGTTGATCAAGGCGACACTGGGCGAAGCGAACTCGATCGACTCCAGTTTCTCTCGAAGCCGTTCCGCCGCCGGCCGCATCAGGCTGGAATGAAAGGGTGCGGACACTGGGAGCGGCAACGCCCGCTTTGCACCCTGGGCCTTCACCACCTCGCAAGCCTTGTCAACCGCTGCCTTGCTTCCGGCGATCACGGTCTGCAAGGGATCATTAAAATTGACCGCTTCCACCACCTCCAACGAGTTCGCCCCAAAACCCTGGGTCACTTCCAGGCAGACCGCCATCACCTTGGCGGTGTCCATGCCTAAAACAGCCGCCATCGCCCCGACTCCGACCGGAACCGCATCCTGCATGGCCTGAGCCCGAAAACGGACCAGCGGCGCGGCTTGCGCCAGCGAGATGACGCCGGCGGCCACCATGGCGGAGTATTCACCCAAAGAGTGCCCGGCAACGGCGGCGGGCATCGCTCCGGTTTCGGCCATCCAGGCGCGAAAAGCAGCCACCCCCGCGACCAGCATCACGGGCTGCGTGTTGGTGGTCAGGGCCAACACCTCTTTCGGTCCCTCATGGATGAGCTTGCCCATGTCCTCGCCCAGGGCATCGGAGGCCTCTTTGAGCACTTCGACCACGACCGGGTGATCGCCCCACGCGTCGAGCATGCCCACCGACTGGGAGCCCTGTCCCGGAAATACGAACGCAAATGACTTCATGCTGCTCCAGCCTCAAACCATTGTTAGAGATCGCTCGCCCGCAGGCGCCGCAACTGTTTCGCTCTAGAAATTCAACAGGACGGCGCCCCAGGTAAAGCCACCGCCGACGCCTTCGAGCATCAGTAGATCGCCGCGTTTCACCTGACCACTGCGCACCGCCGAATCGAGCGCCAATGGGATGGACGCTGCTGACGTGTTGCCATGTTGATCCACGGTAACGACCACTTTGCTCATTGGCAAACGGAGCTTCTTGGCCGTACTTTGCATGATGCGGATGTTGGCCTGGTGGGGAATCAGCCAGTCAATATCCGACTCGCGCTTGCCGGACTTCGCCAACACTGCCCGAGCGGCACTTTCGAGCACGCCGACCGCCAACTTGAACACGGCCTGCCCGTCCATCTTGAGCAAGGGATCCCCCAACACGGCGCCGCCGCTTACATGCCCCGGCACACACAATATGCCAACGTGCTTCCCATCGGCATGCAGATCACTGGCGAGAATGCCGGGCGTATCAGAGGCCTCCAGCACCACGGCGCCAGCGCCGTCGCCAAACAGCACGCAGGTGGTGCGGTCCTTGAAGTCAAGAATTCGCGAGAACACCTCGGCTCCCACCACCAAGGCCTTGTTGGCCGCGCCGGTTTGAATCATCGAGTCAGCCACCGCCAGCGCGTAGACAAAACCACTGCATACCGCCTGCACATCGAAAGCAGCGCCGCCATTGGCCCCCAGTTTGTGCTGCAGGATGCAGGCCGTGGACGGAAATACCATATCGGGCGTGGACGTCGCGACGATGATGAGGTCGATGTCGTGGGCCGCCACGCCGGCCGCCTGCAAGGCGCTCCTGGCTGCATGCAGGGCCAAATCGCTGCTGCAGACATCAGGCTCGGCAAAATGCCGAAACCGGATGCCAGTGCGCTCGACAATCCACTCGTCAGAGGTCTCAACGCCGTTCTCAGCCAGTTCAGCTGCTAGTTCTGCGTTACTCAGCCGGCGCGGTGGCAGATAACTGCCAGTGCCCGTGATGCGCGAATATCGTCTCATTTAGGGGATTACTGCAACCGCCTCGAATTGCTCCGCATATCTATCAGTCGCCAGAAGTGGCGCCGCATGCGCAATGCGAACCCGAACCCGGTCGATCAAGTTGTTTTGGGCTGCATCATACGCTCGGTCCAGGGCGTAGCCGAAACCGAGCTCATCGGCAGATCCATGGCTTTTGAACACCAAACCGCGCAGTCCCAGCAACGCCGCGCCGTTGTAACGGCGGTGATCGAACTTCTTTTTCATAGCAGATAGGACCGGATAGGCCACAATAGCCGCCAATTTCGTGAAAATACTGCGAGTGAATTCCGCCTTCAAAAAATCGATAATCATCGCGGCGACACCTTCAGCGGTCTTCAGTGCCACATTTCCAACAAAACCATCACAGACCACGATGTCAGCCGTTCCCTTCAGGATATCATCGCCCTCGACATTGCCGTAAAAGTTCAAATCACCGGAGTTGGAAGCAGAACGCAGCAGTTCACCTGCTTTTTTTATCGTTTCGCTGCCTTTGATGATTTCTTCCCCGATATTCAACAAACCGACGCTAGGGTTATCGCCGCCTTTGAGGACCGAGACCAAGACCGAGCCCATCAGCGCGAATTGCAGCAAGTGTTCGGCACTGCAATCCACATTGGCACCGAGATCGAGCATGGTGGTGGCGTACCCTTTGGCATTGGGAATCTGAGCCGCAATGGCGGGCCTATCGATACCATCCAAAGTCTTGAGCACGTACCGGGAAATCGCCATCAGGGCGCCGGTATTGCCGGCCGACACCGCCGCTTGGGCGGCACCATTCTTGACTTGAGTGATGGCCACCCGCATCGATGAATCCTTCTTGCGGCGCAGCGCCACCTCGATCGGATCATCCATGCCGACGACCTCACTGGCGGTGACGACACTGGCGCGGGGGTGGGAAAAATCGCGCAGACTGTCCGGCAGCCCGACCATGACAAGCCTTGCCTCGGGATGGCGTTCCAGAAAACGCCTGCAGGCAGGCAGCGTGACACGGGGGCCGTGGTCGCCTCCCATGCAATCGACGGCAATGGTGATCATGGGAAATAGGGGATGCCAAAGACTGGCAAGAAGATGCCCATGGCATCAAAACAAAGGCCCGTCGCTACAAACACGGTAGCTTCGGGCCTTGGCCGGATGTGATGAATCAGGACTCGGACTTGGTCTTGAGCACCTTGCGGCCACGATAAAACCCGGTCGGGCTGATGTGGTGACGCAAATGGGTCTCGCCGGTGGTTGGTTCCACTGCGATACCGGGCACGACCAAGGCGTTATGCGAGCGATGCATGCCACGCTTGGAAGGCGACTTCTTGTTTTGTTGGACGGCCATGATCCGCTCCTTGTGTCTGGGTGCGCGCCACGGGCACAGCACTTAGGGTTTGTGAAAAATACGCGTCAGGTCCACGCGCGAAGCCTTAAATTATATCCCACAAAGCCAGCGCTAGCGCTTCGGTGCAGTCTTGAAGGCCGCCAAGGCATCAAACGGCTTCGGTTTGGCAGCCAGCGCCTCCTCGAAACCGGGATCAGCGGCGCTCAGTTGGACGTTGCCTGGGCATGTCTCGTGGCGCGGCACCAGTGGCATGGCCATCAGGACTTCGTCCTCAATCAGGTCGCGAAGCCTGAACTGCTTGTCCAGGGCCAACACATCTTCGTCCGCCTCTTCATCCTCCAACTCCGCCACGTCCTCGCTGGAAACGAATCGAAACAGGCGGTCCACGGCAACTGGCACGGCAACCGCGCCCAGGCAACGCTGGCAGATCAACGACAGACTTACGGTCACGGTCAAATGCATCCAGGGCTGCAGGGCGCCGGACGCGTCGGCACGGGTGTCACATCGCGCTTCCCACCGCATCAGTGCCTGCCCGCCATCCGGCAGTGTTTCCGCCATCAACCGGGCGTAGCCCGCCAGCGGCTCGCTACCAGTCATCTGAGCATTCGACAGGGCAAGGGCCCGGATGTCCACGTTGTTCGGAGCGCAGGCTTGGTTCATGCCCGCAGTGTAAGAGAATCACCCGATGCGCCATCCCATTCAACGAAAACTGATCCTCGCTTCCACCTCGCCCTACCGGCGCGACCTGCTGGCGCGATTGCGCCTGCCCTTCGAGGTGATCGCACCTGAGGTCGATGAGTCCGCCGACAAAGGCGAAACTCCAGAGCAATTGGCCCGACGCCTATCCCTGCAGAAGGCGCGCGCGGTCGCGCAACGGTTTCCCGATGCCATCGTGATCGGCTCCGACCAAGTGGCGGACCTGAATGGCAAAGCGCTCGGAAAACCGGGTAACCACGAACGCGCGGTCGAGCAACTGCGGCTGATGCGTGGCCATACCGTCGTATTCCATACCGCCATATCCGTGGTGTGCCAGCAAACCGCCTACGCCCAAACCGACATGGCGCAGGCCAGCGTTGTATTCCGCGATCTGGACGATGGCGAGATCGAACGCTACCTGCGTGCCGAGACACCCTACGATTGCGCCGGTAGCGCCAAGAGCGAAGGCCTTGGCATCAGCCTGCTGGACGCCATCCACAGTGACGATCCAAGCGCCCTGGTCGGTTTGCCGCTGATTCGCGTGGTTCGCCTGCTGCGCGGCGTCGGAGTCGAATTGCCATGAGCGATACGGCCACGCAAGTGAGCGACACCGCGAGCACGTCGGGGAGACTCTATCTGGTGCCCGCGCCGCTGGATTTTGGTTGCACCCAACAGGGCGAACTGCAAAATACGCTTCCCAACGGAACCCTCCTGATTGCAGCCCGCATTGAGCACTGGATATGCGAAAACGCCAAGAGCGCGCGCGCCTACCTCAAGCGCATCGACGCCATCCACGCGCTGCGCCAGCCTCTACAGTCACTGTCAATCGTCGAGCTGCCTCGCGAGGTTCACAAGAAAGGTGATCATGTCGTGGCCTTCGATGCGCGACCCCTGCTCGGGGCCGCCATGCAAGGTCACGACATTGGCCTGCTCAGCGAAGCCGGCATGCCCGCCGTGGCTGACCCTGGCTCATCGGTCGTTCGCGCGGCGCATGACCTGGGTCTGCAGGTGATTCCCCTGGTGGGCCCCGCATCGCTGCTATTGAGTCTGGCGGCAAGTGGCCTCAACGGACAGAACTTCGCCTTCGTCGGCTACCTGCCGCAAGAAGCCGCCGCACGCGCTCAGCGCTTGCGCGAACTGGAGTCGCTGGCGCTCAAGACTGGCCAGACCCAGATCTGGATCGAGACGCCCTATCGCAACCAAGCCATGCTGCGCAGCCTGCTGCAGACACTGCAACACAACACCCGCCTAGCCGTGTGCAGTGGCCTGACGCTGGCGCAAGCCCGTTGCCAGAGCGCCAGCGTCAAGAGTTGGAAACAACTCACCTCGACCCTGGACAACGACACGCCAGCCGTCTTTGCCATCGGCCGATAGCAGCGCGCTCGCACGGCGGACCTGTGAGAGCACCCTCAGCGAATCGATACGCTGGAGCGGAGCGCCCGCACCGATCCTTCACCCAGCGCCGCACCGAAGCGTTTGACCAGGCGCTCGGCCACGTTGTCTCGACGCGTGTAGTCAACCAGATCTTCGGCCTTAACCACTTCGCGCGCCACGTAGTCCAGACTGCCAAATTGATCTGCAAGCCCCAGTTCGACCGCCTGCTGGCCACTCCAGAACAAACCGCTGAAGGTCTCGGGGGTTTCTTTCAGCCGCTCGCCCCGGCCCGCCTTGACGACGTCGATGAACTGCTTGTGAATCTGGTTCAGCATCGATTGGGCAAAGACGCGCTGGCGCTCGGTTTGTGGGCTGAATGGATCGAGGAATCCTTTGTTCTCACCCGCCGTCATGAGCCGGCGCTCAACACCGAGCTTGTCCATCAGGCCAGTGAATCCAAACCCGTCCATCAGCACCCCGATGCTGCCGACGATGCTGGCTTTGTCGACAAAGATCTTGTCCGCGGCCACCGCAATGTAGTACGCGGCCGAGGCGCAGGTCTCCTCCACAACCGCATAGACAGGTTTGCCGTGTTTGGCCTTAAGACGCCTGATCTCATCATTGATGACGCCGGCCTGCACCGGGCTGCCACCTGGCGAGTTGATCACTATCACGACCGCCCGCGCGCCGTCGTCCTCGAAGGCACCGCGCAGTGCCGCCACCAGCAGCTCGGCACTGGCCTCGGTGTCTGACGCAATCTCACCCTTGATCTCGACAACTGCCGTGTGCGGCGCCGACACGTCGCTGACCGGGCCACTGCGACTCAAAGCCGCCCAAGCCACAAAAACGAAAAAGCTCAGCCACGCCAAACGCACAAAAGTGCGCCAACGCCGAGCCAGCGTCTGCTCGTGCAGGGAAGCAAAAGCCAGCTTCTCCAAGGCCGCCCGCTCCCAGCCAGGAGCGCCATTGGCCACCTCGGGACCAGCCTTGGCGGACGCTGACGGCGGCGCTACGGCGGGCGTTTGCGATTGGGGCGAAGCAGGTTCGCCGGACGGTTCCACTTGGTCAGTCATTTCAGCACTCAACGGGGTTTCAGATGCGGCCCAGTATGCCAGTGCACCAAACCATCTTGTTCCGTCAAGGCAATCTTGACCAGACCGCCACGGCAGGGCCCGCCGGCACACTCACCCGTCTGGGGCCGGTAGATGGCGCCGTGGGTGGCGCACATCAAGTACAAACCGCTGCTGTCAAAGAAGCGATTGTCCTGGTAATCCATCTCCATGGGCACATGGGCGCAACGGTTCAGGTAGGCATGGACCTGCCCGGCGTATCGAATCGCAAAGCCGCGGCACGACTGGCCATGGTAGGTCACGTCAAACGGTACCGCCTCGCCTGCGTTGACCAGATCCCCGGACGCACACAGGCCGATGATCTGCTCCCCCTCGGGTGCCACGGCTGGGTACGGGGCCAAGCGCGACGACCTGGACCGCTCAGGCATTGGCCAGCAACCAATGATGCAGCGCGGTAACCGAGTGCGCCACGTAGCGCGGGCCCAGCGCCCCGAACGCGGTCGGTTCATGAGCACCATAACTCACCGCAACACTGGCACAACCAGCATTCAAGGCCATCTGCAGATCGTGGGTGGTGTCGCCAATCATCAGCACCCGCTCGACCGGCACGTCAAATTCCTGCATCAACTCGCGCAGCATGGTTGGATCGGGTTTGCTCATCGTCTCATCAGCGGTGCGCGAGCCATCGAACACCCCCCGCAACTGCGCCGCCTGCAGCGCTTCATCCAGGCCGCGACGACCTTTGCCGGTAGCCACCACCAACAAATGTCGACGTGACTTCAAAGCGTCCAGCATCGCAACAACCCCCTCAAACAGGCTGATGTCATCCTGGTGGGTCATGTAGTAATGGCGGTAACGCGCCCCCAGTTCCGGATATTTCTCGACCGGGACATCCGGCGCCGCATGGGCCAGCGCCTGCATCAGTCCCAATCCGATGACGTACGCGGCCCGCTCGTCGCTTGGGCGAGCGCCGCCGACGTCCACCACCGCAGCCTGGATGCAGCGCGTGATGATGGCGGTGGAGTCGAACAGCGTGCCGTCCCAGTCGAAGGCAATCAGGTCAAACTGGCGCGGTGATCCACGGCCCGGCGATGGGTCAGCCGATCGGGGGGAGGACATGGTCGGTAAATTCCTGGAGTTCAACTGGCAAGTCTGCCACGAGTTCCATGACCTGCCCGCTGCCAGGGTGACAGAATTGCAGACGCCAGGCATGCAGAAACATGCGCTTGAGTGACGGGCCGCGCGTGCTACGCATCAAGGCCTTGTTTAACTCGAAGTCACCATACTTGTCATCACCCAAGATCGGGTGACCGGCGCTGGCCAAGTGAACCCGAATCTGATGGGTGCGCCC
>JAUXWC010000064.1 GCA_030685025.1 Rhodoferax sp. | reverse complement strand
CCGGCGGCACTGCTGGGCAAGGACCTCATCGCCCAGGCCAAGACCGGCAGCGGCAAGACCGCCGCCTTCGCCCTGGCGGCGCTGGCGCACCTCAATCCGCGCCGCTTCGCGGTGCAGACCCTGGTGTTGTGCCCGACACGCGAGTTGGCCGACCAGGTGACGGTCGAGATCCGCCGCCTGGCGCGTTCGCTGGACAACATCAAGGTGGTGACCTTGTGCGGCGGTGTCGCCTTGCGCGGGCAACGCGCGTCCCTGGAGCACGGCGCCCACATCGTGGTCGGCACACCGGGGCGCATCATGGACCATCTGGCGCGTGGCTACCTCACCCTCGATGCGCTGAACACGCTGGTGCTCGATGAAGCCGATCGCATGCTGGACATGGGGTTTTTCGAAGACATGGCCACGGTGATCAAACAGTGCCCGCCGGCGCGGCAAACACTGCTGTTCTCAGCCACCTATCCACCCGGCATCGAAAAGCTGGCGAGCGCCTTCATGCGCGACCCCATCCAGGTCAACGTGGAGGCCCAGCACAGCGAGAGCCTGATCGAGCAACGCTTTTTTGAAGTCGCCCGCGCCAACCGCCTGGAGGCCGTGGCGCAGTTGCTGAACCACTTTCGGCCGGTCAGCACACTGGCCTTTTGCAACACCAAGCAGCAGTGCAAAGACTTGCTGGCCTACCTGCAACAGCAGGGCTTTGCCGCGCTGGCGCTGTATGGCGAACTGGAGCAACGTGAGCGCGACGCGGTGCTGGCCCAGTTTGCCAACCGCAGTTGCTCGGTGCTGGTGGCCACCGACGTGGCCTCGCGCGGCCTGGACATCAAGGAGCTCGAAGCCGTGATCAATGTCGATATCACGCCCGACCCCGAGGTGCATGTGCACCGCATCGGCCGCACCGGCCGGGCCGGCGAGTCAGGCTTGGCGCTGAGTCTGGCCTCTATGCCGGAGATGGGATTTGTCGGCAAGATCGAGCAGTATCAGAAGCGCGAGTCAGTCTGGCACAAGCTCGACGAATTGACCCCGGCCAGTACGGCACCGCTGCTGCCGCCGATGGTGACGTTGCAGATCCTGGGCGGACGCAAGGAAAAAATTCGCCCCGGCGACGTGTTGGGCGCCCTGACCGCCGACGCCGGCTACAGCCGCGAACAGATTGGCAAAATCAACGTCACCGAGTTCACCACCTTTGTCGCGGTGCAACGCGACATCGCCAAGGAGGCCCTGCAAAAACTCAACGCCGGGCGCATCAAGGGCAAAAGCGTCAAGGTTCGCTTCATCGATCAGAAGGCGTGAGCGCGCAGCGGCCGGACCCATGGAAGGATTCGATCCAGTCCTGCAATTCGTCCGATGGCATCGGTCTGGCAATGAAGTAGCCCTGTGCGACATCGCAGCCCATTTCGGCCAGCAGGCTCCAGTCTTGCTGGGTTTCGACACCCTCGGCCACCGTCTTGCGACCGAGGTCATGAACCAGGTCAATGGTGGAGCGCACGATGACGGCGGAGTCCTTGCAGGTTGACATGTCCCGCACGAACGATTGGTCGATCTTGATGTAATCCACCGGCAGCTTCTGCAAATAGCTGAGCGAGGAGTAGCCAGTACCAAAGTCGTCGATATGCAGCGGGATGCCATCATCGTGCAGGTGATGCAGCACCCGCAGTGCAAATTCGGCGTCCTCCATCACGGCGGATTCGGTGATTTCCAGTTCGAGCAGGCCAGGGGCGACGCCCCACCTTGCCTGCATGGATCGAATCTGCTTGAGCAAATCCTCGTCGCGCAAATTACGGGCGGAAAGGTTGATGGCGATTGGCAAAGTGCGGCCCTCGCGCGCCCAGGTTTGATTCAGGCGCAATCCAGTCTCGATCGCCCACTCGGTCAGCGGCTTGATCAGGCCGGTCTGCTCGGCCAATTCAATGAATTCACCCGGCGCGATCAAGCCCCGCTCGGCATGTTTCCAGCGAGCCAGTCCTTCGGCACCACACACCCGGCCGGTGGCAAACTGCACTTTCGGCTGCAGGTACAGCAACAAATCGCCCCCCTCGATGGCCCGGCGCAGTGCACCGGCCATGTTCAAGCGGTGCGACCGGTCCTGACTCTGGGTTGGATCGAAGATGGCGTGACCCACGCCCTTTTTCTTCGCCTGCTTCAGCGCGATGTCGACATGACGGTACAAATCGTGGGGCGTTGAGCCGTGCTCCGGAAACAGGGCCACACCGGTCTTGGCCAGAACATCGAGCGGGATGTCGGCGATCGGAAACGGCTCTGCCAGGGCCTGCTCCAGGCTACGCACCATGCCGATGGCGGCAGGGCGATCGCTATCTGGCAGCAGGATGGCGAATTCATCGCCGCGCAGGCGCGCCACGATGGCTGAGGCGGGCACGGCAGCGCTCAGGCGGGCGCCGAACTGGCGCAGCATCTCGTCGCCATGACTGAACCCGAGCGCATCGTTGATCTCGCTGAGCCGTTCGATATTGGTCTGCAACACCGCGAAGGGCCGGCTCTGCTGCTTGCCACGATCAATCTCCGCTGTCAACAACTCGGTGAATTGGGTCTCGTTGGGTAAACCGGTCAGGGTGTCGTAGCGGGTCAGCCGAAGCATGGCCGCCTGGACTTCCCGCTGCTCGACGCGTGCGCGCAGCGTGGCGATGCCAAAGGACAGATCATCGGCGGACTCGGAGAGCAAAGCGAATGCATCCACGCCAAAGGTGCTCGGCTCGGCCGCGTGGATCACCAGGCTGCCGATGGTCTCGCCACCCGCCCGCAACGCGAAGGCAAGCACGCCAAAATGGCCGGGCAGCGCCCCGCGCCAGGGCGCATCACCCGGATCCGAACTGATGTCACGGCCGCGCGCGTTATCGGCCAAACTGCCTTGCATGGCTTGCAGAGCGGCCAAGCCGCCAGGGTGGCCATGCTCAGCCATCGGCCGCGAGGAGTTGAACGCGCCGTGGGCTCGATACCACACCGACGCCATCTGGTAGCCGCCCACCTCGACGACGACGCGGCACATGTTGTCAAGCAGTTCCTGCTCGTGCGTGGCGCGCAGCATGGTCCGATTGCCCGCGCTGAGCGTCTTCAACGCGCGACTGACGTTCTGCAGTTCGTCCACGCGCTGTTCGAGCGTCGCGTTTAGCGTCTTTATCTCCTCTTCGGAGAGTTTGCGCTCGGTGATGTCGGTCCCCAACACATAGTAGCCAACCACCTCGTTGCTGGCATCTCGCTTGGGCACGTAATGGATGGCTTGCCAGACACCCGCAAAAGGTTGCCAGTCGCAGCGCTGCGACTCGCCACGCATCACCCTGGCGACAAGAGGCGCCGCCTGCGCATAGCGCGCCTCCCCCAGAATCTGCTGGACCGGAAGTCCGGTGATGTCCACCAGTCCAGGTGCGAAACGCTGCCGGTACGCGTGATTGACATAGACGTAGCGCTGCTGGGCATCCACATAGGCGAGCAAGGCCGGAACATTGTTGATGACGCTGAGCAAATGATCTTCGCTCTCGCGGAGTTGCAGCGTGCGTTCTTGTACCCGCTGCTCCAACAGCTCATTGTGCTGGCGAACCGCCAATTGATGCTGCCTCTCAAGCGTCACATCGCGAAACACCAGCACCACCCCATCAACCCGGCCCTTGACATCGCGAATGGGCGCCGCGCTGTCGGCAATCGGACATTCGCCGCCGTTGCGTGCGATCAGGGCGGTGTGGTTGACCAGGCCCTGGATTTCCCCCGTCGCGAGCACTTTCGCCACCGGCACTTCTGCCGGCGCGCGCGTCTGCTCATTAACAATGCAAAACACCTCGTCAACTGGCCGGCCACGCGCTTCGTCCAGGGACCAGCCGGTCAGGCGCTCGGCCACCCGGTTCATGCGCGTGACACGCCCTGCCGTGTCCGTCGCCAGTACCGCGTCCCCAATCGATTGCAATGTCGTGGCAAGGCTCTCCTCGCTGGCGGCGAGCGCGCGGCGGCCGGTCTCGGTCTCGCGCAACTGACGCCGGATCAGGACATAGGTCGCCGCGAGCAAGGCGACCAGCAACAAGGCGACCAGGGCACCCGCGACAACAAGCAGTTGGTTCGACCACGATTGTCCGGCTTGGCGATTGGCCAGCAGCCGACGCTCCGCATCGTCCATCTCGCCCAACAGGCGGTAGGTGCGCGCACGGGTCTCGGCGAGCGGCGCCGTGGCCACGAAGGCGTTGGCCGCTTCCGTTCCCTGCGTCTTTCGCAAGGCCTCCACACGCCGCGAAATGGCGAGCCGCTGATCAATCACCTCTCGCAATTGCGCCCAGCGTTCTTGCTGGCGGGGATTGTCACGGGTGAGTTGCTGGATTCGGCTCAGCCGCGCTTCCCGCGTGGCAATCGCGGCATCGCGCTCGGTCAGCCGTGATGGATCCCCGGTGAGCCTGAAGTTCTGCGTGCTCAACTCGACCTGCAGCGTGTCGGCCCTGGTGCGCATCAGACTGTCGAGCACCTCGTAGGTGTGCGCCACCCAGCGGTCGGCTGCGGCCACGTCGTTTGCCATCTTCCAGGTCGCGCCGGCAAGCCCCGCCACCACCACCATCGCGGCGAAAAAGGCGGCCAGCACCTTGGATTCAAAGCCGGAGCTTGGGGTCACGCAATTCCCTCCAAACAAGTCCAACAATTCAAGACAATGGTGCAATGGTGCGATGGCGGGTCCGGTCACCCATCTCGGGTTGCCCCCCCGCAGGCGCTCCGATCCTTGGTCAGGTGGTCGACACGCGCATCGGAGTGGACAATTTTGCGCGCGAATCGCACGGCGATTCTGTGACTTATTACCCAAAAATCCCTCCGAGGGACCGAGCAACTTGGCGCCGGGTGCGAATCAAAGTGATGTGGTCTGGGGTGGTGGCGGTGGCCAACAGGCGAGCATTGCCAAGTTCGCTTGTTTCCCCCGCTCCCACAGCCCCTCTCCCGCCCCGCCGGGCGCAAGAGGGGAGCCTCATTTGGTTTCTGGTCTCGACCAACGCGTTCACGGCGCAACCGTCGCGACTGCGACCGCTCGGCAAGATGGGTCGCCAACGGTCGTAAGCGCTTGCGGGAGTTGAGTCGCGCCACCGGCTGGCCGCTGCGCGCCAGCGACGAGCCCAGAGAGAAGAAATGGGCTTCACCTCGAATCGCCGTATCGGCCTCCGGCGTTCGAAACTCGCACCCTGAGTTCCTGCCGTACCAACCCCGATTTCAACGGCTCCCGGTTCGCCCGGTGCCGAATCGCACGGTCAAATGAGGCTCCCCCTTCCCGCCCTGGCGAGGGTGGGAAGGGGGTTGGGGGGATAGGGGGTGAGTTCAGGCAATCGGGTATTCGGGAATCTGGCAATTGGGGCCGGCCGCCCTGGGCAGCGGGTGCGTCAATGGCCCGCTGGCGCGCCACACCAGTTTGAATCGCACCCCTTGGCGATCCTGTCAGGCAACGTCTTACACGCACTCGGGCACTATGCCGACTAAACTTTTTGCTGCCCCGAACTATAGTTCTCCCAAGCGCCAACCCCTGGCGCGCGACCAGGAGCAACGCACCATGAGAACTTCGGAACTCGCCCTCAACCCATTCAGTCTGATGATGGAGCCCGAGTTGGTGCTGCGCGCCATGGAGCGCTCCACCCAGTTGCACGGACTCACACGACACAAACTGCATCCGCTGGACAAGCCCTTGATTCCCTTCGCCAAGTTGCCGGCGGCGGCACGCGCTGCCGCCGCCGATCTCCTGGACGATCAGGATGAGCTGTTGCCAAACTGAGCCCGGCCGATTGCGCCATCGCTTGATCACTACAACCGTGTGCCGCTTCAAGCGCCCGCGCTGACCAAAGCGTGGTGAATATTACCGTCCAGTCCTCTTAGGCCCTGCGATGGCCACCAGGCTGCGCAAACGCTGGCATTATTGGCGCTCCCAATCTGTTGAGGACGGGGCGAAAGCTCTGTCTCGCAAGGTAAACATCCGACATCCGACGATCAGTTGAGGACAGAGCTAAAGATCTGTCCCGCAAGGTTGTCCCAATGGACCGACGCCATGAGCCCTTCCGCCTATCCGCAATTGCTTGCGGTTTTCACCCGACTGCACCACTTCCAGCACCTGACCGCCATCGCCTGGTGGGACCAGTCCGCCATGATGCCCCCCAAGGGCAACGAAGCACGCAGCAAGGCCCTGGCCGAGATGGAAGTGCTGGTTCACCAGACCATCACCGACCCCGCTTTGGCCGGTCTGCTCGACGCCGCCGAACAGGCGCCTCTGGACGCGCCTGAGCGTGCCTCAGTGCGCGAAATGCGCCGCCAGTGGGCCTTGTCCAACCTGCTGCCGGCACGACTGGTTGAGGCGCAAAGCCTGGCCGGTTCGCGTTGTGAACACGCTTGGCGCAGCCAGCGCCCCGCCAACGACTGGTCGGCGCTGCTGCCGAACCTGCGCACCGTGGTGGGCCTGGCGCGTGAAGAAGCGGCCCTGCTGGTGGATCACTTTGGCGGCTCGCGCTATGAAGCACTGATGAACAAACACGAGCCGGGCATGCGCTGCGCCGAACTGGATCGAATCTTCGCGGAGGTCAAAAGCTGGTTGCCGGCGCTGGTTCGCAAGGTCTTGGACAAGCAGGCCAACGAGTCGGTGCTGCAGCCGGTGGGCCCGTTTTCCAACGAGTCACAACGCGCGCTGGGCCTGGCCGTGATGAAGCTGCTTGGTTTTGACTTCGAGGCGGGTCGGCTGGACTTGTCGACCCACCCCTTTTGCGCGGGTGTTCCCGAAGACGTACGTATCACCACCCGCTTCCGCGACGACAATTTCCTGCAGGGCCTGATGGGCATCATCCACGAAACCGGCCACGCCCGCTATGAGCAGCGGCTGCCGCGCGAACTGGTGCATCTGCCAATCGGTCGGGCACGCACGATGGGTGTGCATGAAAGCCAAAGCCTGTCGTTTGAAATGCAACTGGGCCGCAGCGCCGCCTTCCTGTCGCTGATCACGCCGCTGGTCCACCAACATCTGGGCAGCCAAGCCGCATTGCAGGCCGACAACCTGGCGCGCCTGTGCACGCGGGTTCGCCCCGGCTTCATCCGTGTCGACGCCGACGAGCTAACCTACCCGGCCCACGTGATCCTGCGCTATGAAATCGAGCGCGCCCTGATAGAGGGGGAGATTGAAGTGGACGACATCCCGGC
>JAUXWC010000063.1 GCA_030685025.1 Rhodoferax sp. | reverse complement strand
ACACCGCCCAGTACCCCAAGGGCTTGGTGATCTCGGATGCAGAACTGGCCACCGTCAAAATTGAACGCAACGAATTCCATGGCGACTGGAACTATTGCATTCGATCCGGTTGAATTGGTTAGGTTATTTGTTAACGACCCCGAACACGATCTGCGGCGCGTGTTCGTCGAACAGCTCCACTGCCTCGCGGCCATTGCGCGCCTGGGCCACTACCTGCAACTCGGGCCACAGGCGCGCCAGGTGTGCTGCCAAGCGTTCGCGCAGCAGGGGTTCGTCGTCCGCAACCAGGGCCGTGGCGGGTGTCACCTCAGGTCTCCGGCACAAAGTGGATTTCGGCGCGCAGGCCGCGCGGCGCCGGCGCGCTGAGCTCCAGCCCGGCTTGCGGGCCAAAGAACGCACTGATGCGTTGGCGCAAGTTCTTCAGTCCGGTGCCGGGGGTGGCGGTCTCGGCCATGCCAACGCCGGTGTCGGTCACCCACACCCGCACGCTACCGTCGCTGGGATCCTGGCGCGCGCCTACTTCGATCTGACCGCCCTCAACGCTGGGGTCTATGCCGTGGTGCACGGCGTTCTCGACCAGCGTCAACAAGGCCATTGGCGGAAAACGCAAGGACTTCAGCGCGGCGTCGGCTTGCAGACGGTAGCTCAATCGATCGGGCATACGCATGGCCATCAACTCCAGGTAGGAGCGCACCAGCTCCAGTTCGTTACCCAGTGTCGCAGGGCTCTGATTGAGCTGGGGCATGGAGGCCCGCAGGTAGGCGATCAGGCTTTTGAAAACCGGTCCGGCACGCGGTGAACCGGTTTCCGTCAGCGCTATCAACAAGGTGGCCCAGCGGCCAGCGGACGTGTTGGTGGTGGGGTCGGTGTGGTTCATGGGGGCACGATAACGAGCCCGTTTGGCAGGGTCAAGCAAGTTGGCCCGGGTCTTGGATAAAGCACGGTTTTGGCGGCATGAGCTGCGGCGTCACAGGCCCCGCCACCCCGGCCGCGCCGCGACTTACCCGCGCAAGGCCTTGAGCTGCTCCTGTGCATCGGCACGCTGCTTCTTGCCCAGCCCGGGCTTGAAGTCCAGCGACTTCTCGAAGGCGGCGAGCGCCTTGCTTTTGTCGCTCAGGGCCTGCCAGCACTGGGCCATGCGGTAGTGGATGTGGGCGCGTGGTTCGATCGCCAAGGCCTTCTCGAACAGCGTGATGGCGTCCTTGTTTCTGCCCTGCTCCTGCAGGGTGCGCGCCATGCCATAGGGACCCCATTCGCTGTCGGGGAAGCGCCGCGCGACCTCCTGGAACACGCGCTGGCCATCGGCGTACTTCTTGTCCTGGACGTACTTGGTGCCCAACCCGATCAGCAGGTCGCGCTGGGCGTCTTGCAGCGTCAGCGAACCCGGCGCCTGGATTGACAAAGCCGCCGCCTCGGCCTTGGCGAAGGCGTCGTCGGCCAGATCAAGCTGTGCCTGCATCAACTTGGCGGCGTCCGCACTGACCTTGGCGGTTTGGGTCACCAGCTCTTGCGCATTGCCTTTGCCGCCGCCCACAATGCCTGGCGCCTGTAGGTAGTACTGCAATAGCGAGAAGCGCGCGTCCAGATTCTGCGGGTCCAGTTCCACGGCCTTCTTGAATGCGTCGCGGATCTTGCCCGCGTAACCCATGGCGGACAGGATCCCGGCGGTCATCGCCTTGGTGCCCAAGGCGTTGCCCAGTGCCTCGTGGCAACCGGATTTCTGGGGATGGGCTGCAATGCATTGCTCAGCGAGCTTGACTGCCTCATCGAACCGATGCTCCAGGCCTTGTGTCACGATGGCTTCGACCCGGCCCACCAGCGCGTCGGCCTGGTTCGGCTCGGCGGCCAGTCTGCTACTGGCCAGGCGTTCCACCTCCTCGTACTTCTTGGCCCTGATCAGGGACGAGTATTCGTGCGAGGCGACCGATTGGGAGGTCAGCAGGAGGCACAGTGCAGCGACGGAAAACGTGCCGCGCAAGTGAGGGGTCGAAGCAGTTGCCATGTTCAACGTGTGAGTGAATGAACCGCAATCCTAACCGGGCGCAGCCCCGCCCTGCGACATCTGCCGGATGCGGGCGTACCAGTCGACATGCCGCGTCAGTGCCATGATGGCGGCCAACACCGCAAACAGGGCCACCGTGCCGACCAGCAGCGCGGTTTGCTCAATCTGCAGCAGCACGTACAACATTCCGTACAGCAGGCCAATTCCAAGCCCGAACGGCACGCCGCGCGAGAATCCTTGCAGCATGTGACCAGCGTAGAAGGTCAACAACAGCACGCACGCGGATGCCGCCGCCAGGTAAGCGATCTCGAACGGCAGGTGTTCCGCGAGGCTGACCAGCAACAGGAAGAACATGCTCATGGCCGCGCCGACCAGCAGGTATTGGATCGGGTGCACACGCAAGGCCTTCATGAACTCGAACAGGCCGACCGCCAGAAACGTCAGGCCGATGAACAGTAGCCCGTACTTGGTGGCGCGGTCACTGAGGGCGTAGGTGTTGCCGGGGTCGACGAAGGTCACGCCAAAGGCCTCGGCACAGGTGCGAGGCCCGGGTGTACTGGCGTCTTGCACTGTGGCGCACACGGCCTTGCGCTGGGCCACATCCTGCTGCGCCGTGCTGGCCAAGGAGCTAACACGCCAGCTTGCCTCGAAGCCTTGCGCGCTGACTTGGTGCGTCACCGGCAGGAACTGCCCGCCGAAGCTGGGGTGCGGCCAGTTCGAGCTCAGGTTGACCTGGGTGTCCGCACCCACCGGTACGACTGACAACTGTTCGGTGCCCACCAGTTCAATGTCGAGCTGCGCCGCCAGCCCACCCGCCGTGAGGAGGTTCGTTGGTAGCGGCGCGTGCACGCCGCGCGGGTAGCCGTTGTACAGCGTGCCCGGCAGCAGCGGCAGTGGCGTGTCGCCAACGCGCAGGCTCGCGTGGCGGATGCCGCGCGCGTCGGTGACTGACATCATCAGCACAGGCTGGCCACAGCTCACACTGCCGTTGGGATGCTGCGCGGTCGGCTGGAGGGTCTGCAGGTCGGCCCATCGCGCCGCGAGCCTGGCCTTGAGGTCGAACACTTGAGTGGCATGCAGACCCCTGGCGCGCGGCTGGAGCTGGCTGCTGCCCTGCACAGCCAGTGAGGTCGGCGCGGCCACCAGTTGATGTTCGCGTCGCTCGGTCTGGACCTGTTTGTCCACCACAGTACTCCACTGCTCGGTGCAAGTAACATGAATTAGCGGCCCGACCAGTGTCTGCGCGCCAGCCAGGCTTTGGGCAATGCTGTGAATCGCCGCTTGCCGGTGGTTCTGCCGGTCCTGCACCACGCCGCTGATTTGAGCGAGTGCCCCAATCAGTAGCACCAGAATGATGGCCAACGCCAACAGTTTCGACTTCATTTGCTTCCTTTCGTATTTCGCAACGAAGGGCAGTATGCAAAGCCGTTGTGAAGGAACAATGCGGTGCCGGTGACCGGCAAGAAGTTGCCGTGAAGTCGAGGCCCCACGGCCCGCGCCTTCAGTCCTGGTAACGCTGCATCACGTAGCTGCCCGGCGCATCCTCCAGGACTGTGCCTGCTGGCAGCTTGACGGCGGTTTGCTTGCGGCCTGAGTGGCGCGCCAGCCACTGGTGCCAGGCGGGCCACCAGGAGCCTTCGCGCGTGGGTGTCTGCGCCGCCCACTGCACATGTTCGACCCAGGCACCATGGGCCGCCCGGGTGCCGATCTGGTAACTGCGGTGGGCGTGGCCGGGCTCCGAGATGATGCCGGCGTTGTGCCCGCCGCTGGTCAGCACAAAGGTGATCTCGGCGTCACACAGGTGGTGAAGTTTGTAGACCGAGGGCCAGGGCGAGATGTGGTCGCGCTGGGTGCCGACCATGAACACCGGCACGCGAATGTCGCCCAGCGACACCGCCCGACCCTCGACCCGGTAGGAACTGGTGGCCAGCGCATTGTGCAGGTACAGCGAGGTCAGGTACTCGTGGTGCATGCGAGCCGGCATGCGCGTGGTGTCGGCATTCCAGGCCATCAGGTCATTGGCCTGCTCTCGCTCACCCATCAGGTACTCGCGCATGCGCCGGGTCCAGACCAGGTCGCGTGAATGCAAGAACTGGAATGAGCCGGCCATCTGGTCACCGGTCAGGAAGCCTTTGCCGCGGGTGATGTTGTCCAAGAAACCAACCTGGCTTTCGTCGATGAACAAGCCCAGCTCGCCGGGCTCGGAAAAGTCGGTTTGCGCGGCCAGCAGCGTCAGGCTCTTCAGGGCGGGTAGGTCCCGCGTGTCGGACACGTCGCCAGCGCGCGCCAACGCCGCCGCGGCGATGGCCAACAGGGTTCCGCCCAGGCAGTAGCCCATGGCGTGCACCCCATGGGTCTTGCCGCTGAGCCGGCCCACCGCGCGCAGCGCATCGAGCACGCCCAGGCGCAGGTAGTCGTCCATGGTCAGGTCACGGTCGGAGGCATCGGGGTTGCGCCAGGACAGCATGTAGACGGTGTGGCCTTGCGCCACCAGGTAGCTCACCATGGAGTTGTGCGGTGACAGGTCGAGGATGTAGAACTTCATGATCCATGAGGGGATCATCAGCACCGGCTGCGGGTGCGCCTTGTCGGTCTGGGCGTCGTAACGGATCAGTTCGATCAGGCGGTTGCGGTACACCACCTTGCCGGGGGTGATCGCCACGTCACGGCCCACGACAAAGCGCTGTGCCTGTGCCAGATCGTCGGGGGTCTGCAGGCCCGACGCATCGTGCAACCAGTTCTGGACGCCCTTGAGCAGGTGTGCACCTTTCGATTCGGCCACATCCTGCAGCACCACCGGATTGGTCGCCAGCCAGTTGGCGGGTCCCATCATGCCCAGCCACTGCTTGGCGAAGAACTGGGTCATGTCGGCATGGTGGGCCGTCATGCCGGGCACGCGGG